>CAZTHA010000084.1:0-8678 GCA_964613435.1 uncultured bacterium | reverse complement strand
TGCAGCGGCCTGGCGGCAACGCTTGCCCAGATTGGGATCCGGTCGGAGCGCACCAGTGTGGCTGTGCCACTGCCGACCGCACCGATTATCATTTCTCCCGCCGAAGTCTTTACCAATCCATGAAGTTTTGCAAATCCGGGCGCCTGTTCTACCGGTTCCAGCTTTTCTGTATCAAGGTTCAGGCAAACGCAGCCACCGCCGGCCGTAGCCAGCCAGAGCCGATTTTTGTCGAGCAAAAGATTGCTGATCATTGGGAAGGGCCCCGGTCCAGCTGCCGGCACAAAAATGCTTACCCGGCCATGTTGATACTTCCATAAGCCATTGCCGAAGGTGGCAATCCAGACGCAGCCACGCTGGTCTTCGACCATGTCTCTGATCGCAAATCCGGTGGCTCTGATCTTTATCGCTTCCGCAGCCAGGTCGATTGGAAGCAAAAGAAAGATTGCCAGGGCAAATCCGAGACATTGCCACACAGCAACTTTTTTTTGTACACGCGCCGAAGCCACTTTGGTCATAAAATTCCTCTCCTGAGACTTACTACGCAAAAGATAGCAGAAAGGTTTCAAAACCATTTGAGTTTTTTTATAATTATGGTGTATCTTGACAGTGTCAGGGGGGTGTGCTAGTATTTGTCACCCCGTATTTCAAGGGAAATGCGTCTATTCCTCAATATTCGGAGGCATTATAATGCAATTTGTTATCAAGGGAAAAAATCTCCAGCTTACTCAGGCTCTCAAAGACTACGCAGAAAAGAAGCTGGCAAGTATCAAGAAATACTTCGATCACATCATCGAAGTCGATGTAACCCTTTCCGTTAAAGATTCAAAAGACTTGAGCAAAAGCAAGGTCTGTGAAGTAACTGTATGGGCCAAATCAATCGGCACGCCGATTCACGGTAAAAAGGCTTCTGAAGACCTCTACGCCTCAATTGACATGGTTGCCGAAAAAATCGAACGCCAGGTCAAAAAGTTCAAAGAAAAGAAAACCAGCCGCCGAAGAGGCAAAGGCCAGGATATCCAGGGAACCCATTCGATCATTTCCTTCGGCGAAGGCTTTGCAGAAGCTTCTACTGCCGAAGAAACCGGCGAAATCAAGCCCAAAATCGTTCGCAGCGGAACTTTCCCGATGCGCCCGATGTATTCCGATGAAGCCGCTGAACAGCTCGAACTCTTCAACCAGGATTTCTTCGTGTTCTCTAACGCTGAAACCAACAAGATCAACGTTATTTATCGCAGAAATGACGGCAATTTCGGTCTGATTGAACCCGAATACTGATCTAGAATAAAAAATTTCAGCCCCTGACGGGATGCAGGAGGAGTTTTGGAACTAAGCGAATTTATATCACCCCAGCTGACAAAGTTGGAATTGAGTTCCACCACGAAGCTAGACGCAATAAAAGAGCTTATCGATATGCTCGATACCGCCGGCTATCTTACCGATGCCGACGCATTTCTGAAGTCCGTTCTTGAAAGAGAAAAGGTAGGCTCGACCGGTATTGGCAAGGGAATCGCCATTCCCCATTCACGCACCTCAACCGTGCGCGAAGTTGTGGTCGCGATTGGCCGCTCAAGTTCTGGAATTGAATTTGAGGCTCTTGATAACAGACCGGTTCATCTGATCTTTCTGATTGCCGCACCTATCGAGTCCGGAGGTCTTTATCTAAAAGCCCTGGCCAGACTTTCTCGGCTTTTGCGCTATCAGGAATTCAGAAACGAGCTCATGGAAGCCGAAACCATTGAAGAAGTGCTCAAGATCATTTCGGCAGAAGAAAAGTAAGCTTCGTTTGGACGATTTTCGTCCGATATTTTTGAATCTACAGGCGCAGCCTTCGCAGCAGGGCCGCGCCTTGATTTTTTGAAAGGGGTCAGGCATGTTTGACTGGCTTTATAAGTTCATCAGATTTTTTATTCCAGATTTCAACGCACGCGAATTGAACCGGCTTGATAACATTCTCGAAGAGGTTAACGAGCTCGAAGATCGCTATAAAGCCATGAGTGACACCGAACTGGCCGGCATGACGCAAAAATTCCGTGAACGGCTTTTCAGGGGTGAAAATCTCGAAGATATCCGTTCGGAAGCCTTTGCCACCGTTCGTGAAACTGCCCGCCGCGTGCTCAACATGCGGCACTATGATGTGCAGATTGTCGGGGGTTGTGCATTGCACGAAGGCCGGATCGTTGAAATGAAGACCGGCGAAGGTAAAACCCTGGTTGCCACGCTGCCATTATATCTGAATGCCCTTGAGCTAAACCCCGAATGGGAAAAACTGGCCCGCGAGCAGGGTGTAACAGAATTCAAACCGCTTTTTGACAAGAATGGCTTGCAGGTGCCGGTTGGACGCGGGGCACAGTTGATCACCGTTAATGACTATCTCGCTCGCCGTGACTCTGAATGGATGGGCAAGGTTTTCAAATTCCTCGGTCTGACCGTTGGTTTGAACATTCACGGTTTGTCGGCGGAAGAAAAGCGTGCTGCCTACGCCTCTGACATTACCTATGGTACCAACAACGAATTCGGATTCGATTATCTGCGTGATAACATGGCGCTGAGTCTTGCTGACTGTACCCAGCGCGGCGAATACAATTTTGCCATCGTCGATGAAGTTGACTCGATTCTTATTGATGAAGCGAGAACGCCGCTGATCATTTCCGGTCCAGCTGAAAAGGCGACTTCGTTGTATTTTGTCTATGCCAAAATTGCTAAAGAAGTTCTCAAGCCTGAAATGGACTACGTTGTCGATGAAAAACACCACGGTGTTTCGATTACCGAAGCCGGTATCGCCAAGGTTGAAAAGTCTCTGGGCTTGGAAAACCTCTATGACAACAATAATATGGATCATGTCCATCATCTTCAGAACGCGCTGAAGGCAAAGCACTTTTTCCATCGTGACAAAGAATACATTGTTCGGCCCCGTGAAGATGGCCGTGGCCCTGAAGTCGTCATCGTCGATGAGTTTACCGGTCGCCTGATGTTTGGCCGGCGTTATTCCGATGGGCTGCATCAGGCAATTGAAGCCAAAGAAGGTGTGGCGATTCAGCAGGAAAACCAGACGCTCGCCTCGATTACCTTTCAGAACTATTTCCGACTTTATCGCAAACTCGCTGGTATGACCGGTACCGCTGAAACCGAAGCCAAAGAGTTCAAAGAAATTTACAAGTGCGAAGTCGTCGTTGTTCCCTCGAACAAACCTTGTATCAGAAACGATCTTTCCGATGTCATCTACAAAACGGTCGCCGAAAAGTTCGAGGCGATCGTTGAAAATATCATTGAAATTCACCAGCGCAAACAGCCGGTTCTGGTCGGTACAATCTCGATCGAGAAGAGTGAGCTTATTGCCGAGATGCTGCGTCGTCGCGGCATTAAATGTGAAGTTCTCAATGCCAAATACCATGAGCGCGAAGCTGAAATCGTCGCTCAGGCCGGCAGAGAAGGGGCTATAACCATTGCCACCAATATGGCCGGCCGTGGTACCGACATTTTGCTTGGCGGTAACCCCGAAATGCTCGCCAAAAAAGAGATCGATGATGTCGACAGCCCAGAATACAAGGAGCTTGTCGATAAATATCGTAAAATTTGTGAAGAAGAGAAAAAACGTGTTCTTGAGGCTGGTGGTCTGTTCATTCTTGGCACAGAACGCCATGAATCAAGGCGTATCGATAATCAGTTGCGCGGTCGTGCCGGTCGTCAGGGCGATCCGGGTGCCAGCCAGTTCTATCTGTCATTGGAAGATGATTTGATGCGCCTGTTCGGCTCGGTAAACATTTCTGGCTGGATGGAAAAACTCGGCTGGGAAAGAGGCGAGCCAATCGAACATCCATGGATCTCACGCTCTATTGAAAGCGCCCAGCGCAAAGTCGAAGCCTATCACTTTGATGTGCGAAAACAGGTTTTGAAATACGATGATGTCATGAACCAGCAGAGAATGGAGATCTACAAAGATCGCCGCAAAGCTCTCGAACAGGAAAAGATTCATGATGATATTCTCAGCATGATCGATGAGCTGTTGAATGGTTTGATTAAAACTGAATTGAATCCGGCGATGGATCCGGATGATTACGATTTTAACGCGCTGGCAGACAACGTGAAGAAAATTTTCCCCATCGAAGCCGATGGCGGCGACGCCAGAAACGGTAAACCGGGCCAGCTTTGCACCTATTCACGGGACGAGCTATACGAAGAGCTTAAGCGACGAATAATGCAAAAGCTCCAGGAAAAGCAGCAGGAGCTCGGTGACGAAGATTTTTACAGCATGGAAAAATTCCTGCTGTTGCAGATTGTCGATAGTAAATGGAAAGACCATCTGCAGAACATGGATAACCTTCAGGATGGTATTCATCTGCGATCATGGGGGCAGCGCGATCCTCTGGTAGAATATAAAATCGAAGGCTTTCAAATGTTTGAGAATATGATTGAAGGCGTTAAAGAGGACGTTCTCTACTATCTTTTCCGTGTTTCATATTCTCGGGCCGAAGAGCAGGAAGCAGTCGAAAAGCAGGAGCAGGAAGTCTACTATAACCGTGGTGATGAAGATGATGCTCCGAAAAAACCTGTTCGCGCCGACGAAGCCACTGTTGGCCGGAATGACGCCTGTCCATGCGGCAGTGGCAAAAAATACAAGAAGTGCTGTGGCAGGTAATCGCCTGGCTTGTTAAGCCGGCTGAATCGTTTTTTTGAAACGCTTATTTTATGAACTTCTCGCCGAGAAAAGCTGTGTCTCTGGTAGAAGTGTTGATTGCGATGGCGATGCTTTCAACGCTGGCTCTGCCCATGGGTATGTTTTTGATTGAATATGCCCGCGGCAGTTCGCAGTTGGGCGACTATTACCAGATTCTCAATCTGGTTGAGCAAAAACTTGAAATTGCCATGGAATTGCCATTCAGTGCCGTACCTGAAGGAGAAAGCAGCGGAGTTTTCATTGAAAACTCTTCCGGAGCGGGATTAGATTTGCGAATTGCCGAGGTGGCCAAGGAAAAGGTTCGTTTTAAACTTGTTGTCGAGACTCTACCCGTTGAATTTGCCGCCCTTCGCGATTCTTTTTCCGGGCAATTACAGCGGGCCCGGGTCGAGCAGGGCATGAAACGACTTGAATTGACCGCTGAATGGGGCGATAAGGGGCGGCATAATATTAAATTGCTGGCTTACAAGGCGAACCTATGAGCAAGATTAACCGTCACGGCATTGCCATGCCGATAATTCTGGGGTTGGTTCTGTGTATTGCCATCTGGATCGGTTCCTTGGCCTGGACCATGACCAACAGTCGTAGTCGTTATCAGCTGGTGCTCAAGACTCGTCAGGCCAATTTCATGGCCCGGTCTGCCTTTCAGCATTTTTTTCTCAAGCTTCGAACCATGCAGCGTTATTGTCCCGAATCGATTCAGGCTCTTGAACAGGCTAATGACGATGAGCGAAAGAAACTTAACGCTGTTTTTGTTGAAGATATTCTTGTTCCGCCAGATGACAAATACACTGCGGAAAAGGTATCCTATAGAATCAAGGATTTCAGATTTGCTTCAATCGATTACGAAAGATCGCTACTGACCCTGGAAATCTCCAGCGAGGGTGTGTTTGGCGGCGAAAAAAATCTGTTGAAGCGACTAGTCCGAATCGGGCGCTAAAGCAAAAAATTCAGGAGGAAGTTATCGTGGAATTTGAACTCGTAGAAAAAATTCGCGAAATGAAAACACGGCTCTCCGGCATCGGGAGCCATCTTTGACCTGCCCAACAAACGCAGGGAAATCGAAGAGCTCGAATCTGTCACACTAAACCCGAATTTCTGGAACGATCGTAATAAAGCTCAGGCCATCTCGCAAAAGATTGCCGAGTTGAAAAAATCCTGCGATCTTTTCGAAGCCGTCAATATCGAATTCAATGATACGGTTGAGTTGCTTGAACTCACCGAAGCAGAAGGAGATGACGGCACCTTCAATGAGTTGGTAAGCCAGCTCGACCCTATTGCCGTCAAGATTGACGATCTCGAACTTACCACTTTTCTGGCCGAACCCTATGATGCTTCTGATACCTATTTGTCGATAAAACCCGGTGCTGGTGGCACTGAATCATGCGACTGGGCATCGATGCTGTATCGCATGTATCTGCGCTATGCGGAAAGCGCAGGCTTTAAATGCGAAGTTCTCGACCTCCAGGAAGAAGACCAGGGAATCAAATCTGCGACAATTCTGGTTAAAGGCAGCTATGCCTATGGCTATCTAAAAGGCGAGAAGGGTGTTCACCGCCTGGTGCGCATTTCGCCGTTCGATTCGAATGCCCGTCGTCATACCAGTTTCACCGCCGTCGATGTTTTGCCGGTATTGCCCGACGATATCGATATCGAAGTGCGCGATGACGACATCAAACTCGATTTCTTCAGAAGCTCCGGGGCCGGTGGTCAGCATGTAAACAAAACCAGCAGTGCGGTGCGCATAACCCATATTCCTACCGGCATTGTCGTTGCCTGTCAGATCGAGCGCAGTCAGCATGCTAACCGTGACGTTGCCCTGAAAATGCTCAAGGCAAAACTTTACGAGCAGCAGCAGGAAGAACAGAAAAAGCACTTGAAAAGCATTCAGGGCGAACAGAAAAACATTGCCTGGGGTAGTCAGATCAGATCATACGTTTTCTGCCCTTATACCATGGTAAAAGATCTGCGGACCGGTCAGCAGACTTCAGATGTGCGCCGGGTCATGGATGGCGATCTTGAACCTTTCGTAAAAGCCTATCTGAAATGGCACGCCAACGGCGAAAAGCCTTTGGGAGTAATCGACGAAGAATAATTGACCGTTGGCCTGCGAGTGGCCTGAATTAAGATGTTGAACCGATCATTTCGACCCGATATTCGGGCTTGATGATCGGTTTCTGTTTTATCATCGCGCTCCATTTCATTTTGAGTTTTTAACAAAAACCTTTGCTGGCATGCCGATTGCATCGAAAAGAATTTCAGCCTATCCGTTGATTCGACAAAAGGTGCTGAAAATGAAAGATTTGTTTGAAACTCTCAAGATCGTTTTTCTGAGTATGTTTCTGGGTTTGTTCTTTGCGCTGGCTGTCATTCTGTCATATTTCATTTATCAATGGTTTCGCGAGTATGCATGGGTGCGCATGTACCTTTCGATCGGCCTTGCAACCATATTACTGAACTCATTTCTGTCTGTTCTGATCTATCGCACTTATCCTCTGCCGAATTACCAGAAGAAGAGGGAATCAGTCACGTTGCATTTAGCCTATTTCGCCTACTGGCTGCCCTTTTTAACCATTCTGCTTTATTGCTGGCCCGGCTTCTGGCTGATACTTTTATATGGAATTCCTGTTTTAAAAATCGTTGGCTTTGTCGAAGATATGCAAATGGGGACTATCAACAGCATCAGCAGCTGGAACTTGCGTTTTTTTTCTGCAACTCTGGTTATGGCGCTGCTGATCAATTTTACCAACATGTTTGGCCTGCTTGAATCCTGTTACGAAGTCATCGACGCCACTGTTGGCGCTTTATGAAAATACCCCAACTATTTATCTTCGGCCAAGGTTAACGACAAATCTGTCGCAGACCGTGAAGCTTTTTGAACCTGCTTTTGGTAAAGAAGCTAAAAGAAGATCAATTTTTTGTTTAATTGCGATTTTTATTGGTTCGGCTTTTTATCAGAATAAAAATGATGCTCCTGAATACAAAATAGAGTGGGGATTTATCGAGAAGTTTGGCAAATAAAGCAGGGAAACTAAATTTTGACGCTTTGCTTTCAGTTTCTCACAAAAAAAATGGTAGTCTGTAACCGAAAAATCTGCTTTTTCCGGAGAAAAAATCGTTATGAAAGAATTTTTGCGTAAGCAGGGGCTTACTTTCTATATCGCTTTGGCTACGGTTGTTGGCATCGTGCTGGGCTGGGCGCTCGGTGAAACTGCTGCTGTTCTTGAACCACTTGGCAATCTTTTCATGAACCTTATCAAGATGGTTATCGTTCCGCTGGTTTTTCTTTCGATAACTCTTGGCGCAGCCAGCCTCGATGATGTTAAAAAGGCCGGGAAAATTGGCTTTCAGGCTCTCGGTTTTTACATGATTACTACCGTTTTGGCTATCTTGATCGCAATTTCGTTTGGACATGTTCTTCAGCCAGGGGTTGGGTTGAACAAAGAGCAGCTCAGCAAAATCAGCGAAAAACATGCGCTTGATAGCTCCGCTCAAGAAACGGTTAAACAACCGTTAAAAGTTATTGGCGAAGGCCATGGCGAAAAGTTTGCAGCTATAATCAACGCAATTTTGTTTGTTATTCCCACAAATCCGCTCGAAGCCATGACCAAAACCAACATGCTGCAAATTATTTTTTTTGCAGTGTTTTTGGGGTTGTGCCTCTCATCTTTGGAAAGCGAAAAGAAAAGGCCGGTTATCAGCTTTCTCGAAGGCCTTAATCTTGCTTTCATCAAGATGGTTAATATAATTATGTGGACCGCACCAATCGGTGTGTTGGCCTTGATGGCGGTCACTGTGGGAGTTTATGGCTTCAATACCGTTTTCCTGTTGATAAAGCTTCTGCTGGTTTATATTCTCTGCTGTGTAGTACATTTTTTTCTGGTTTATTCCGGTTTGTTGAAAATTATTACCGGCATTTCTCCCCTGAGCTTTTTGAAAGGCATGGAAAGGGCTCTGCTGGTGTCTTTTACCACTGCCAGCAGCCTGGTCACTCTCCCGACCA
>CAZTHA010000083.1:0-13630 GCA_964613435.1 uncultured bacterium | reverse complement strand
GAAAACTTTTTTCCCGGACAAAACTGCCTCTTTGTTCTATGAAACTCCCCACCAGATCGGGGATTGAAACTTTAGATCGCTTATTACAGCAATCACCAATTCTTGTAGTTCTATGAAACTCCCCACCAGATCGGGGATTGAAACTAATGGACTTGGCTTCTTTTTCAATATCGTCTCTTGTGTTCTATGAAACTCCCCACCAGATCGGGGATTGAAACATAATGTTTCTGAATTCTTGTCTTGTAAGTTTTGTACGTTCTATGAAACTCCCCACCAGATCGGGGATTGAAACTTTGCCTTCTTCAAGAGCCTTTTTGATCTCATCGGTCTGTTCTATGAAACTCCCCACCAGATCGGGGATTTGATTTTAACGGTTTTACCGTTAATCATTTTTGCTTAAACAAGTGCGGTTCAGTTGGAGACGCGATAAATCGCGTCTCCATTGGTATATGCCGGGGGAGGTTAAAACTATCAGATCATCCAGGGTTCTTTGGCGTATGGTGCATTAGATTCGCCAACCCTGGGTGAAAAATCGGGGTTCTGCCGGTCAAACAACCATTTTTGCGGGTTCTGTCTGATATACAATCTGATGCGGTTTAATTCCGTATCATCCCTGACGATGTGGTCATAAAAACGTGCCTGCCAGGCAAAATCGGGAAAAATTTTTCGTGATTCATAGGTCACGCGACCCTTAAACCATCTGATAACCCGCGATAAATTTTTTTGTAACATGGGGTTATTTTCACCGGTGATACCACCCGTTTTATCGGCGCGATTTGTCGCGTCTCCACATTGTCGATTAATCGCGTCTTTACCCTGTTGGTTTTATTATGATTATGTGGTGAACATGATTTGGGCAATTTTATGGTTGCGAAAAAAAACAAATGAACCGGCAGACAAAAATACGGTATTTTATATTTAGGAAACCGGTTTGCATTTTAAATTAAATGAGAGAGGTAAGCTATGATTCGCAAATTATTTCTGTCTTTGATGCTTCTTTTCGCTCTTTCCGCGCTGCCAGCGCATGCAATCGACCTGGATCCGATTCCGGAAGGCGCGGACATTGTTCTGATCGTCAATAACCATTCAAAGCTACCTTTGCATGAAGTAGTCAATGCTGCGCCGATACCGGCAATGGCGCGGGAAAAGATGAATGAATTTTTCAGTGCCGCGTCTTTCAATCCTTTCAGAGACATTGCCAGAGTTCAACTGATGGTAAAAAAAGGCGAAACGAAAAGAGATGACAATGCTGTAGCCGTGCTGACCGGTTCTTTCAATCAGAGCCAGATTCAAGGCTTTATCAAGGATAAGCTTGGGCAGGGCATCGATGAAGAAAACGTCAATGGTTTAACCATGTTCAAAGCCAAAGACGGCAAGGTTGGCCTTTGTATCATCGATGGTGCCAAAGCAGCGATCGGCACCCCGCCGGCGCTGAAGGCCTATCTTGAAGCACGTGGCGGCACAGCCATCAGTCAGGAATACGACGAGCTCAAAAAAATGTTGCATGAAAAGCCTTACGCAGCATTGATGATCGGTGGCAAAGAATTCCTGAAAAAAGAAATGGAAAAGAATCGTGAACGGCGCAAGGCTCGCCTTGAAAGAAAGGCACGCAAGAACCCGGTTGGCAAGATGCTCGAAGAATATTTGAGCGAAGGAGTTCAACCGACCGGAGTTTTTGCACAGTTGCTTGAAAGCCGCGTTGAAGCAAAGATATTTTATGATCGCAATGGCAACAAAAATTCATTGAACGCGATGATTGAAGTAATTGACCCGAAAATTACCATTGAAAAACTTTTTGGTGAAATACTCAAGGTAGTTCCAGAAATTCCGGCACCGGAAAATCAACCCGAAAAACCGGCAGAATCAGAGAGCAAAGGCGACACAAGTCGCTGGTGAAGGTAACGCATTGAATATTCCGGCTTTCAGTCCGGTATTAAAAGAAAAGCGGCTAGTCCCAGTGGGATTAGCCGCTTTTTTAAGCAGAAGCCGATCAGTCGCTCATGATTTCTTCGAGAGTTATATAGTCACCAACGCGACCGGTCATTTTTTCAGCATCGGTATGTACCGGAAGGGTTTTCTTGCCGGGGCGCCAGCCTGCCGGGCAGACTTCGCCGGTTTTGCTGGCGTGCTGCCATGCTTCGACCTGACGCAGGAATTCATTGACATTGCGGCCAACCGAATCGGCCTGGACTTCCTGGGCTACACAGACGCCATCAGGATTGAACAGGAAACGGCCACGCAGGGCTACGCCTTCTTCTTCATTCAATACGCCGAATGCGCGGGCGACTTCTTTGGTGCCATCTGCACCAATTGTAAGTTTGAGGCCCTTGAGAATCGGTTCGGTTTCAACGAATCTTTTGTGGGAGAATTTGGTGTCGGTAGAAACTGCGAGAATTTCAGTGTTGAGTTTCTGGAATTCATCGTATTTGGCATTCATTGAAGCGATCTCTGTCGGGCAGACAAAGGTGAAGTCGGCGGGGTAGAAGCATATTACGCACCATTTCCCTTTGTAGTCTTCGCTTTTCACTTTTTTATAATGACCGGTCGCTGCATCGAAAGCGTCCATTTCAAATTCGGGCATTTCTCTTTTAACCAGGCATGAGAACATAGTTTTTTCCTCCATTACAGTTTGATTTGCAGTCTGGACAGTTTTTGGTTTAGCCTTTATCGGCTTCAGACCTGAGTCACAACCCATCTTTAAACCTCCATTAGATTATTTAGTGTTACCTCGGGTAATATAAAATAATAATTAGCGAAATGCAAGTAGGAATTATTCCTAAGCAAACACTTCTTTTTCTCTTGTAGTGGGAAGCCGGTGAAGCAATAGCTTTTTTTCGAGATAGGTTGTTTTTGTTTCCCTGAGCAATTAAGATAGACTGACACGAAACAATTTTGGAGAGGCTAAACCATGAAAAAAGTTTTTCTTTGCTTTTTTGTTTTTGCATTGATCATCAGCAGTGCTGGCTATGCTGAAAAGATTCGCTTTGTCCCCAGGCCAGCTCTCGATGTCAAGATTTACGGCGACGATCGCGGTTTGCTGGCGATGGATTTCATCAGAGACTCGTATCAGGCTGAGGGCTGCTATCTCGTCGAGGCGCGTATGGGTGAGAGATATCGCCTGGTAGTTACCAATAATTCCGGTCGTCGGGTCGGTCTGGTGATTTCAATCGATGGTTTGAACATAATTTCCGGTAATACCTGTTATCATCGCCCGGATGAAAGCATGTATCTGCTCGAACCAGGCCAATCCGGGAGCTTTTCCGGTTGGCGGCGTGATTATGATAATGTTGCCCGCTTTTATTTTACCGATAAAAGCGATTCTTACGCCGCAAGAACCGGCAAATACGGTCAGCATGGCTGGATAAAGGTTGCGGCCTTTCAGGAGCGGCAGCCAATCGTTGTGGTTCCCAAGAGATACGCGGATTTTTCCGAAAAAAGAATGGCCGAAAGCTCACAGGCTGGAACCGGATATGGCGAACGCCAATATTCGCCGGTCGAAACTGCTGACTTCAACCCGGAGTCTTTGCCGGTGCAGATGTTGCGCATAAAATATGATTTTCCCGGGAAAAAATATCATTACCCTGAATTTGCCCCGGAACCTTAAGATTGTAACTCTTTCTAAAATGTATCAGGAGGTATTCTAATGAAGCTGAGTGCGAGAAACGTGATCAAAGGAACGGTTAAAAGCGTCGAAATCGGCGCGGTGAATGCCGAAATCACCATTGAAGTGGCGCCGGGTCTGGTGATGTCTTCAATTATCACCAAAAAATCAGCCGAAAATCTTGGTTTGAAAGTCGGCGGGAAGGCGTATGCCATCGTCAAGGCTTCAAATGTTATGATCGGTATCGACGATTAAAAAACGCTGTAACGAAGTTCTCTTCCCGCTCGTGATTATTTGCTGATCCGGGCGGGATTTTCTTTTGAAAATTTTCAGTTGCACGAAATGTGCAGATGATTTTAAACTGTAAAGCTTTGAGTTCTATATATAATCCAAGGAGGAAAGGATGCTACAGGAATTTTCCTATCTGGCTCCAACTACCCTGAAAGACCTGTATGCCACGTTGAAGAAGAACGCCGGGAAAGCGGTTATTCTCGCCGGTGGCACAGATCTTCTGGTAGAACTGCACAATAACTGGATCGCACCAAAATTACTGGTCGATATCAAAAAGATTCCGCAGCTCAACGGAATCAGCTTCGATCGTAAAACCGGGCTTTCAATCGGAGCAACAACCGTTTGTTTCGATTTAATCAATAACAAGGATGTGCAAAAACATTATCCGCTTCTGGCCGATGCGGCCGGGCGTATTGGTTCGCGGCAATTGCGCAATCGTGCCACCATTGGCGGGAATCTCTGCACTGCTTCTCCCTGCGCCGATATGGGTTGTTCGCTGCTGGCCCTTGGTGCTCAGGTCGAACTCGCTTCAGTTGACGGGGTTCGGGTCATTGATTTAAAGGATTATTTTACCGGGCCGAAAAGAACCCAGATCAAAAAACATGAAATTCTGCAACGCATCATTGTTCCGGCAGAAATGGCCGGTGCTCGATACGGCATGCGCAAACTCAAAAGAATAAAGGGCCACGATCTGGCGCTGATCAGCGTGGCAGTTGCCCGCACCGAAAAAGTAATGCGGGCCGGCATCGGTTCTTGCGCTCCGACTCCGGTGGTGACTGCTGATCTGGCAGCCAATTCCAGTGCTGAAGAACTGAAGAATGCCGCCTACAAAGTCGTTTCGCCGATAGATGATGTGCGCGCTTCACGCGACTATCGACTGTTCATGACCGGCGAGTATATCGACAGCATTCATGCGGAAATGTTCAGGGGAGGTCGCAGCAAATGAAGATTACATTGAAGGTCAACGGCCGCAAGTATACCCGTGAAGTGGTTGAGAACAAGAATTTGCTGCATTTTATCCGCGAAGATCTTGGTCTGACTGGCACCAAAGAAGGTTGTGGCGCGGGTGAATGTGGCGCCTGCACCGTCATCATGAATGGCCGCCCGGTCAATTCATGCCTGATTCTGGCGGTTGAAGCCGATGGCGCCGATCTGCAGACCATCGAAGGCGAAGCCAAAAATGGCAAATTGTCGAAATTGCAGCACGCTTTCCATGAAAACCATGCGGTTCAGTGCGGATTCTGCACGCCAGGCATGATCATGTCGGCAAAAGTGCTGCTTGACAGCAATAAAAAGCCCACGGTCGAAGAAATTAAAGAAGCTATTGAAGGCAATTTTTGCCGATGCACTGGCTATCAGCAGATAATTGAAGCGATTCAGGACGCCACCGGGCAGCTGAAGAAGAAGGAGGGGCTGAAACGTGCTTGATAATCTCAATAAAAAAAGTCTCAAATACATTGGTAAAGCTGAAAGACGCATAGATGCCGTCGAGAAGGTTACCGGCCAGGCCCTTTATGCCGGCGATCTTGAATTTGCCGGAATGTTGCACGGAAAAGTGCTGCGCAGCCCCCATGCCCGCGCCCGAATCAAAAAAATCGACGTCAGCAAGGCCCGCCGCCTTGAAGGCGTGCATGCAGTGCTTACCGGCCAGGATCTCGACTATCGTGTCGGTCTCTATCTGGTCGATAAATACATTCTTGCCAAAGACACCATCAGGCACTACGGTGAGGCTGTGGCAGCGGTAGCCGCTGAAACCCCGGTAATTGCCCAGAAAGCGCTCGATCTGATCGAGATCGAATACGAAGTTCAGACGCCATTTCTCGATCCCAAGCAGGTTTTCGATAAAAAAGCTCCGCTGGTTCATCCTGACCTTGGCAAATACGATTATGTCGAAGCGGTATTCACCCCGGTTCCCGGCACCAATATCGCCAACCACACCAAATTGCGCAAAGGTGACGTCGATAAGGCCTTTAAAGACGCCGATCTGGTCATCGAGCGCGAATATACCAATCCGAACGTGCAGCATGTTCCCATGGAAACCCACATTGCCATCGGCAAATGGGACATGGGCGACAAAATCACCGTTTACACATCGGCACAATCGCCGTTTACCGTGCGCAACCTGTTTGCTCACGCATTCAAGATTCCCCACGCAAGCATCCGCGTTATCATTCCCTATGTTGGTGGCGGTTTTGGCGGAAAAGCGGGCATTCATCTCGAACCTTTGTGCTGTTGCCTTTCAAAAGTGGCCGGCGGTAGACCGGTCAAAATTCAGGCGACCCGCGAAGAAGAATTCAGTCTGCTGCCCTGTCGCTCTGGTTTGATTTACAACATTAAAACCGGGGTCAAAAAGAACGGTAAAATCGTGGCCCAGAAGATGACCATGTATTGGGATGCCGGCGCTTACGCTGACTATGCGGTCAACGTGACCCGAGCTTCGGGTTTTTCCGCTTCCGGCCCCTATGAAATCGAGAATGCCTGGGTCGACGCCTATACCGTTTATACCAACAAGCCTTTCGGCACGGCCTATCGTGGTTTCGGGCACGTAGAATTCAGCTGGGGCGTCGAACGTCACATGAACTATGTCGCCAAAGCCCTGAATATGGATCCGCTGAAATTCAGAATGATCAATGCCCTGAAAGCCGGTTCCAAATCAATGACCGGTGAAGAGATCGTCGAAAATACCGGAAACGTCAGCAAGTGCATGCAGGCCGTCGCCGAGTCGATCAATTACGGCAAGCTTACTGCCGCAGAAAAAGCCCGTGAAAAGAAAACCGGCCGCAAGATCGGCAAATCGGTGGTGGCGCTGCACAAAGCTCCCGCCATGCCGCCGTTTACCGGAACGGTCATGATTCTCAAGCTCAATGAAGACGGCACGGTAACCGCAAGTCATTCGCTTACCGATTACGGCATGGGCACCTACACGTCGTTGGCACAGATCATCGCAGAAGTTCTGCGCTGGCCGATCGAGCGCATTCGCATTCCCATCGAAACCGATACCGATCGCGACCCCTACGACTGGCAGACCGTTGCTTCAAAGGGTTTGCTGTTGTCGGGAAATGCCGCCATTCTTGCTGCCCGTGACCTGCTCGACAAGTGTTACGATGTCGCTGCTCAGGCTTTGCGTGCGCAAAAATGCGACCTCGATCATGATGAGTCTGGCGTTTTCGTCAGGCACCATACAGCGCATCGGGTAACCTATCAGCAGATGGCTGTCGGATATGCTTATCCGAATGGAAACGCCATCTGTGGGCCGATCGTTGGCGTGGGTCGCTACATCGCCCAGGGCCTTACGAACCTCAACAAGGAAAACGGTCAGGGTAATCCGGCGCTTGACTGGACTTACGGTGCACATGGCCTGACCGTCGAAGTTGATGAAAAAACCGGCGAATACCATCTGATCAAAGTTGCATCGGCTTATGATGTGGGCTGTGTCATCAATGCCGCTTCGGTGCGTGGCCAGGCAATCGGAGGGATGATTCAGGGGCTTGGCACTGCCATGTGTGAAGGTTATATCTACAACGACAAGGGGCAGCTGCTCAATCCGTCGTTTACCGATAACAAAATTCCTACCAGCCTTGATATTCCTGAAGAAATTGACTGTATTGCCATCGAAACCCCGCAGATTGACGGCCCATTTGGTGCCCGCGGTGTCGGCGAGCATTCGATGATTGCAGTGTGCGGCGCTCTTGGCAACGCGATTGAAGAAGCGGTAAACGCTGATTTAACACACATGCCGATCCGTCAGGAAGATGTCTGGAGAGCCATGCAGAAGAAGGCCGAAAAACCGGCCAGGAAAGCCCGGGCTTTGAAAAGCCCCGGGAAGAGCAGCGCCAAAGAAAGGCAGCTAAAGCGCCAGCCAAGGCGGCAAAAAGCCCGGAAAAGGCCAAGGCAAAGGTAAAAGCGGCCAAAGCGCCGGCTAAAGCCAAAAAGACCGAAAAAGCTGAAAAGGCTCCTGCTAAAAGAGGCCGGCCGAGAAAATAGTAACTGAATGAAAAAGCCTGTGGGGTTAACTCACAGGCTTTTTTTGGTCAACCGAGTTGCACCGTCTGGTTATGGCTTCCCTTGTGGCGTCAAAGAAATTCACACCCAGGCCTGTTATGTTAATCCTGTCGGCCGAAGCGATGAATGGTTTCGATGTGGGTGCCGGTCCAGCGGGTGAAACGCAGTTCGACGCCGCGAAGTTTTGGTGGCGGTTCAATAAAATATTTGTTTGGAACAAACTGCCAGTTAGTGGGTCTTTCAGATAGAGTAAGACCTGGGAAGCAGGTGATGTGAGGTGGCCAGTCTTCGGATGGTTCGTGCAGGAGATGAAAGCCATCGATTGGTCGGGTAATTGCACTGTGGAGCTGCATCAGTCGCGGGTTTTTTTCCGCAAGCAGTGACAGGCAGCAGAAATTATTCATTTCATTGACATATTCGTGAACTTTGGCCAGCTCTACTTCGATAGGAAGATACTCGGGGACGAGGTTTTCTACGGCGGCAATAATCTCGGCATAGAACTTTTCTTCGCATTGAAAATATTGCAGAGTCAGGTGGTGCTCTATTTCAGGTAGTGGGAACCCGGGGCGATAGTCACCGTAAAGCCGGGTTGCCGCGTCGTGAAGAAAACGATTGGCCTTGGCGTCGAAAAAAAGAATGATAAAATGCTTCATGTAATTCATTGCATGAATTCTATAATCCAGAAGCGGTTTTTTGGCAAGCTATTGTTTTTCGGGGAAGGGGATACGCGGCAGATCGTTGACGATGATGCCGATTCCGGCCTGATGAAAATACTGGGCCTGAAGATCGATGCCGGCAAACATGCGGGTGCCGAAGATCTGGGAGAGGATGAACGCCCGATAGAAGGCATCTATTTCCTTGTGTGATTTATGCTGTTGTTTGAGTTGGTCGGCGTTGCGTGCGGCCAGGCCAATCGACTCGATCAGATGGATGGTCAAAGTGAGGTTACAGTGATGAATCTGTTGCAGGGCTTTCAGTTTGTGCAGCGCTGAGATGGCATGAATCTGCAGGCTGATGAAATCTTTGCGGTAGGCGGCGGTGTAGGCACTTTTTCTAAAGGCCTTCAAGGCTTGGCGGTAATCGTTCAGGCCGGCCTGGTTCAGTCTACCCATGCGGGCCGGACAGGTATCCGGGGTTGGCAGATCTTCCATGCTGACAAAATCGTTCTTCATGACCGGTATGCCTTTTTGGCAGAGCTTTTGGGCCCAGCGATCGAAAATGGCGGCCATGGGCAGAATAACCGTTTCGAGGGCGGCATAAAGGTTCGAAAGCTTTTGTGTTTGTCCTTTTGATCTATCGGCGTAGTATTTGGCCCGTAGTTTGTTAACATTTATCGCTTCAATGACGTGCTGTGAAAATGGGCCTGCCTTGTGAGGGGTATTGTCAGACCCCTTTTTGCTTTCAAGTTTGAGTTTGCCGGCGTTGTGCAGAGCTTGAAAAACCTGTGCTGCTTCTTTGTCGCGGCTGAAGACAAAGCGGAAAAACGCTTCAATTGCCGCGATGGATTCAGGTGAAAAGGCTTCAGGCTGAGAATTTCCTTTTTGCGATTCAACAAAATTACTGATAACTTTTGAGCTGTCGTTTTCCTGGATTTTATTGAAGCGGTTGATTATTTCAAGCTGTCGGCACAGAAAATCTCCAGATTCATCGGCAATTGTCGCTAATGGAAAAATAAAAGTCATGCTGACTACTGCCAGGATTTTGACCATAAAAGTTGGTAGAATTCTGTACATCATGAGTTGATTATATCAGATCCTGGAGAATATCAGGAAGTCCATAAACGTTTAAACGGGAACAATCTACGCAAATATGTTGCAGGTCTTGCACAAACCAGATTGAATCTATGGGTTGCGGCAATGTTGATTTAACGGTACAATAAACAGGTAATCGGAGGTGAGTCATGAGGAAATTGTTGCTGCTTTTATTGTTTTTTGGGTGCCCGCTATGGATGAATCAGGTTCAGGCAGTATCCGACAGTGAGTATCAAAGATTCAAGTTCGAAGTTGAGCACTCAGGCGATGCGGAGGTTAGAAAAGCAGCAGAGGTTCTCATCAAAAAGGGAGTCATCAAGCCAGATGCCCGGTCGGCCAGGTCGGCAGGAAATGACACCAACGGCAGCCTTTCCGATTGCTTCGTGTCTTTTAATCAGCGTTTTATCAGTAATATCCTCAATCAGGATATGGTCAGCAAAAAACTTCCTGATGGTCTGCTCGAGCTGAACACCATGCTTGGTGATTCAAGCATCGTTTTAAACGGTCGGCTCGATGGGCCTGCTTTCGTTAACCCAAGATTCAATGCGGTTGTTGATCTTGGCTATCTCGGCGTAAATTCTTTCAGAGTTAGAGTTTCGCAGATTAAACTCGCGGGTTTCAAGGCCAGCCTTTTCAATCGGATGATCTGTAATTATATTACCGATGCGATTAAACGCGCTTTTCCCAAGAATTGTCAGGTTAAAACTGCTGCAAAATCAGGTGGAATTATCGACATAGATGTCAAGGTAGAGCCGGAGGGCTTTGTGCCTGGAATCAGCAGCTATGGCTTTCTCTCTGACGCGGGCATTCGTCACGGAAAAATGTTTTTCTGTTTCTCGATCCCTGAAAAGAAAGGGCGCCGGCGATAGGTTTAAAATTTAGTTTGAATTCGCATATAAAGATTTCGCCCGGTAAAGCCGGGCGTTTTTCAGGAAAAACAAAGTGATGAGACTATGGCTGAGATTCCGATCATAAAAACCGAGAGGACGATAGTAACTGTTCTGACGCCTGACGGCGCCGAGTTGATTCATAATTATTACCTGGAAAATCGTCGCCATCTTGCGCCTTTCGAACCAGACCGAACAGAGGAATTTTATCGTCTTGAGAGCCGGAAAGCTCGATTACTAAAGTCCTTTAGCGCTTTTAAATGTGGTGTTTCAGTCTGTTTGGCCGCATTGAGGCATGACCGCCAGGAAATGCTGGCTGTCTGCAATTTTACCGGCATCGTTCGGGGTCCATTCAATGCCTGCTATATGGGTTATTCAGTTGCTGCAAAGCATGAGGGCAGGGGACTGATGTTCGAGGTGGCTCAGGCTTCGATAAAGCACATGTTTGAAGTTGTCAGAGTTCATCGGATCATGGCTAACCATCTGCCGGAAAATTTTCGCAGCGAAAAACTGCTCAAAAGGCTTGGTTTCGATCGGGAAGGCTACGCCAGAAACTATTTAAAAATTAACGGCCAATGGCGTGATCATCTGCTAAATTCCCTGATAAATCCGGACCCGGATCTATGATTGCCGAGGGATATTTTGCCTGGCGTTCAGACAGCTTTCTTGATTTGCGTCAGCCCTTTTCAAGCCATATTTTCAACCTTTATGAAAATGGCTTTGACGCAATCTGCAATGATCAGCTGATTTATTTTGCCTGTGCTAAAGAACGATTGAATCCAATGGCTCTTCTGGTGCCGGAAAGAGTCCTGGCCGCCGCAAGACAAAATCAGCAGGTTAGCTACGCGTCGGCACGACTGAAAATTGGGACTGTTGAATTGCTTGCCTCCGAGCCGGTGACTGCTCTACCGATGGTCGAGGCCTGTCGTATCGATGGATCGATTATCGCAGATAATCTTGTTCGGGTATTTAACAATATCAAGCTTTTTGGCCGCTCTTCGCCGGTTAAGGATCTGGTCTTAGGCTGCAAGACAGCTGAAAACATGCTTTCGGCCGTAGAAGCCGAGCTTGAAATTTTCCCGCCCGACTTCAAGCGCATAGTGGCATTTCTAGGGTTTGGCGAAGGTTTGACCCCGTCTTTCGATGACTTTATTTCCGGGATGCTGCTGGCTGATCGCCGGGCCAGGTTTGGCAAACTATCGATTCCGGCAGATTTTTTTGCTCAGGCCGATAGCAGAACTACCCGGCAATCTGCGCAGCAGTTGCGTTTTGCCGCGAGCGGACTGCTCAACCCCAGAATCGAATTGTTCGTCGATCGCCTGATGAGTGAGAAGGTTTCTTCAGCAATGATTCTGCAGGCTATGGATATGGGCCACAGCTCAGGCACCGATCTTGTCTGCGGGGTTTATTATTATCTGCGCAACGCTTTGGCGCTGAATCAGCGAGCCTGATGCGCTATTGACGACCCTGTTGATAAACAAACAATATGCGTTCCAAGACGAGAATCGCTTTTGAGGCAGTTTTGTTTTGCTGCATTAAGTAGTATAATCAAAAAATAAACTGAGAATTTGGGGGAAAATATGTTCTGTCCGGTATGCAAAGCTGAATTTAGAGAAGGTTTTACCGAATGTAAGGCATGCGGAGTTGATCTTGTGGAAGATCTCCAAGATTTGAGCGGGCAGATCAGGGGCGAGTTTCTTCTTTGCCCGGATTGCCAGAATGAATACCATGACCATGCCGTAGAATTTTGTGAAGATTGCGGTTTAAAGCTGGTGCGCGCAGTTTTACAGGATGATGAATACATTCTTATTGAAAAGCCGCAGCGGGAATACCGGGATGAAAGTCTTGTGCCGGAAATGCCTGACTTTGAGCACCTGGTGCGCCTCGATGAAAACGAATCGGTAGTGTTGATTGAATCTGAAGACGTGCAGATGCTGGTTAGAATTCAGCAACTGCTCAATGTGAACAATGTCGATTTTGACGTCAGATGGCCAAACCCTGAAACCAACCCCCTTGGCACTCTTCTTGGCTCAGGTAACCCGTTGGAAAGAGAATTTCCAAGAATTCTCGTACGACCTGAAAATGAAGCCCAGGCGATAAGAATAATTACTGCCGACCAGGAGCTTGGTCTGGGCGGTTTACCGCCGGAACTCGAAGGTGCTTATGATGAAGAGGATTAAGAATCAGAAGAAGACGAATATGATAGAAATGAATACTGATTTTGTGGTAAAATTAAATAACAGTATTGTATGATCTGGAAATTTTTGGTAATATTAAATAATACAAAATCTGCATTTCATTCGAGGAAAATATGAAAAAAGCTTTTCTGGTATTGATGTTGGTGGTTCTGGTTGGAACCACGCTGCTTGCTCAGGAGACTGAGAATTTCTGGGAAAAGAATTTCCCTGACGGGTTGGTTAATGCCCAGCAAAGTCCTTTATCGGTTGACGTTCTCGAAGGAAAAATTGTCGGGCTATATTTCTCAGCGTCATGGTGCCGTGGTTGCGCCGCTTTCTCGCGGACCTTCGTGCCTTTTCGCAATCAACATCAGGAAAAATTTGAAGTGGTGATGGTCGGTTTCGATTACAGCACCCCGGAAATGCATGATTACATGACCAAATACAACATGGAATGGACGGCCATTCCCTATGAAAGTCCCGCTCGTCTGGCAATGAAAGAGCATTTCAAAGTTTCCGAGATTCCCAAGCTGATCATTCTTGCTCCTGACGGCCGGGTGATAACCACCGACGGCTATGAGCAGGTCGATTTGATGGGTGATGAAGCCATCGCCCACTGGGAAAAAATGGTTGCTGAAATGAAATGATTCGGCCCTGGTTTTAAACTAAGGGGCTGGCTCAGATTTTGAGCCAGCCCTTTTTTATTTTAAATTTTTCGGAAGCCGAGAAGGACATCGGCGAGCTGCCCTTTGCTGCCGTCACTTCTCTCGAAGCTGCCGTTGAGAATGAGCGAGTTGCCATTGAGATTTTGATTGGCCTGCATAAAATTCAGGTTCAAGGACTTTATTCCCATCTGTTCAAGGCCCATCAGCTCTGATTTTTCAATGTTTCCGCTAAGCGTCAGAGACTTCAGTGAGGTAC
>CAZTHA010000082.1:0-13959 GCA_964613435.1 uncultured bacterium | reverse complement strand
GATGAAAAATTCGGCATCCCACTGGGATTTCCGGAAGATGACAAATATTAGAATAAACATTTATTGGAGATACCTTTGATCAGGGGAACCGAGCAACTGCATCTTACCCGGGATCAGTTCAGGTTGGATGATTTTCGCAACATAGACGAGCAAATCGAGCAATTGATGGCAGCGACCTATATGCCCGGGAAAATGCTCGAACTCGACTATCAAAGCCGGCCATCCTTTCTCAAGGCTCTTGCCTACAATGGTTTCAGTCATGATCTCGTTCTGATAAAGCCTGAGAATTTCACGGGCCTGGCCGGAATGGGAATCAGATCTTTGCGTCGGGCTTACCTTGGCGGAAAAATCCAGCCGATTGGCTATCTTCATCATTTGCGGCTTCACCCCGAAATAAGAGGTGGCTTGTATCTTGCCCGTGGTTATCGGGCGGTAAAACAATTTTTTCGCCGTCACCCTGCAAAGATCACCATAACTTCAATTCTCGAAGAGAATCAAAGCGCTCAAACTCTTTTGGCAAGCCAAAAGGCAGAAAGAATAATGCCTCAATACCAAAGAATCTCAAGATTTCTCACAGCCCTGATACCGCTGCAGGGACCAGGACAACGCTGGCCGGCACGGTTTCGTCAAGTCGACTTAGCAGAGAATATCGTTTCCCGGTCCGGAGATTTCGAGAAAAATACCAAGGCGCGAATGCTTGGCAGGGAAGACCTGAATGAGCTTTACCAATTGTTCAGGGAAGCCGGCAAATATAATGATGGCTTGCCGGTGATTGATTCCACAAGTTTCTCCGCAGGCGATTTTCCCAATCTCAGGCCGGAAGATTTTGTCGGAATCTTTTTTAACTCTCGACTGGTAGCCGCTTGCGGCATCTGGAACCAGCAGTCGGACCGACAAATTGTGGTTAGAAAGCTCGGCGCAACGTTGAAAGTTATGCAAAAAGTCTGGCGCTTCGCCAGTCCATTCGTGGGGCGTTGCCCGATTCCAAATGAAGGCGACCAGGTAAATCAGGTTCTACTCGACCCATGGGCAATTCTTCCCGAGTATGAAAAAAGATTTTCGGGTCTACTACTGAAGGAAGCCTGTGCTGCAGCCAAATTACGCAATTTTGACTTTGCCGCCTGGGGGGTAGGTGAAACGCATCCGGCAATCGAAGCGGTAAAATCCGTGTTTTTTATTCCATATTGGAGTATTATATATCAGGTATATTGGCCTGAGGTCGGGCCTTATGATTTTACTGAACAACGGTTACAATTAATCAACCTTGGCGCTCTTTGAGGAAAAAGATGGATCTTGACAGAAAGCTCAGTGGCCAGATCGAACGGGTTAGTAACCTTGCGCAGGATGTGCGTGAGGAAATGTTCATGCTGATGAATGAGTTTTATCATGCTGATAAAGCAACGTTCTTGAGTGATCTCGAAGAAAAAAGCCGGGTTATTCTTCTTAAAGACAAAGCTGGACAAATCAAGGGCTTTACTTCAGCCAGAATTTTCGATCTGACCGTCGCCAACGAAACGATTAAAATACTTTTCAGTGGCGACACTATCATTCACCCTGACTTTTGGGGGACTCTTGAGTTGCCAAGAATCTGGGGTCGTTTCATGCTTGATACGCTTGAGGAAATAGGCCCGCAATCTCTTTACTGGCTACTTATTTCCAGCGGTTTCCGCACTTATCGATTCTTACCGGCCTATTTTCACGAATTTTATCCGCGTCATGACAAGGCTACGCCCGCAAAAATGCAGAAAATCCTCGATGACGCGGCAAGTTGGCTTTTTGGCGAGCGCTACGACTCAAGGGTAGGCATTATCAGACTGGAGCACCCCACTCCGCTTAGAGAATGTCTGTCAGCCGCCGGCGAGGAACGAAGAGGCAACCCTCACGTCGACTTTTTCCTTAAATGCAACCCTGGCTGCGTTGAAGGCGATGAGCTGGCCTGCATTACCAAGTTGTCTCTTGAAAACATCAAACCTTTCGTCAAAAGGCTTTTGCGCAGCTGATGCTTAAAGAACCTGCTATCTGTGCCATACAGGCAGCATGGCTCGCCACCTGCCTGCCTGAGTCGCTAAGATTTTTCAAAGCAGCCCAAAGACCATTGGCGTTTGTTCAAACAAATACTTTACACGAGATCCTATCTCGAAGCCAGAACAGCCTTTTCGGTAAAAAGCATGGATTTTCTGGAATAAGAAACATTTCCGATTTCCAAAAACAGGTTCAGATAAGCTCTTATGAAAACTATCAAGATTACATCCAGCGGATTGCCAGGGGAGAAAACCGGATATTGACCGATGAACCGGTAGTAATGTTCGAGATTACCAGCGGCTCGAGCTCGGCAAGCAAACTGATCCCCTATAACGAAGCACTGCAAATGTCTTTCAATCGGGCATTACACCCATGGCTTATCGATATTTACCGCAATTTTCCGCGACTATGGGGCGGCACTGCTTATTGGGTGGTTACCCCCAAAGCCCATATTGGGCGAACAACCGAAGGCGGTATTAAAATCGGATTTGCCGATGATTCAGAGTATTTTGGTCGCTGGAGCCGGAAATTTGTCGAAATGCTTATGGCTGCTCCGGTCGAGCTTGCAAAAATCGCTGAAATATCAGAATGGAAATACCAGACCCTGCTGTATTTACTGGCCGATGCCAATCTTCGCCTGATTTCTTTATGGAATCCGACCTTTATCAATGCCCTGTTTAGCGAAATTGACGGGTTCAAAACCAGATTATTATATGATCTGCAGCAAAAGGCCGGCAAAACCAGAGCTGCGCAAATTGACGATGCTTTAGCGATGTTTGCGCAAAACGACCTGAAGGGTTTTTCGGGCAAGGCATGGCCAAAACTTGGCTTCATTTCGGCATGGACCGAAGCTGAAGCCAATACTGATGCAAAAAGTCTCGCCGCGATGTTTCCGCAGGCTTTTCTCCAGACCAAAGGCATACTGGCAACCGAATGCCCGGTGACGATTCCGGTAACAGGCGCGATTGCTCCGGTTCTGGCAGTGAGATCAGCTTTTTATGAATTCATCGAAATCGAGACCGGTGAAATCAAACTGGCCGGCCAGCTGACGACAGGCAAAACTTACAGCCTTGTCGTTACAACGTTTGGCGGCCTGTTTCGTTATCGTTTATGTGATCTGGTCGAGGTTGCCGGCTACTGGAAAAACCTGCCCTGCTTTAAATTTTTGGGCAAAGAAGGCATCGTCTCGGATCTATGTGGGGAAAAACTCAACGCCGATCATATCAAACAAATATTTACCTCAATCATTCCCCAAGCGCATTCAACCTTCATTGCCCCTGAAAAGGCAACCGTAAACAATCCGGCCGGCTACGTTTTATACATCGGTCGTGAGCATGTCGAGCCTGGCCTGAGCAGTAAAATCGAGGGAATGCTGCGCGAGAATTTTCACTATAACTGGTGCATTGAAAATGGCCAACTTCAAGCCCTTCGGATTGAAGCGCTGGATTGTAGCGACGCAACTTTAGCCAGACTTAGACTTGAAAGACAAGCCGAGGCAGGTGGGCAATTCAGCACCAGCAAATCAGGTGTCTTGAGCAAAGACTACGGCTGGACCGCCTGGTTCAACGAGCGATTGGGCCGCGACCGCTGAAGATGTAAACCATTTTTCCGGTTTCATCCTGGTCCATGTTCAGGTTTTCAAGAATCGGCGTAAAAGGCAAACCTTTGCGCAGATTTTCCGAAGCGCGCTTCAAAAACCAGTTAATGCCCTGCCCGCCAATGTAACTGGTGATATCCGAGGCAAGCTCGTCATCGACAATAAGCAAAGCCTCACGAAAGGTGACCTGTCCCTTTTTGGGAATCAAAAAGCCAAGAGCCTTTACCGATACCAGTCCGGTAACGTCAGTGCCCTGCAGAAAGATCATATTGCGGGTTCCCATATTTTTGAACTCGATAAAGTGATCAGCTTTGGCGGTCTTGGCGTTAACGACGATGATCTCAGTGTTCCCTTCAAGCTCTTTGATAATACCTGAAATACCGCCAGCCTTTTTTAGAGGCATTTTCCAGGTCTGTCCCGGGGCGAAAGATCCCATTTCATAGGCTGATTCACCAACCCTCGGCATGATATTGAGCTGTTCTTCACTTTGGACAATGCGATAGCGGCGAAAGAACGCATCACCAAAAACATTGGTCAACTCGGTTGGATTACTATCATCAAGAGCTTCCAGAGCCACATCCGCAAAACCCAACTCCCCGGCGATAACCGAAAAACCATTTGGAGCGATGAAGCTGTCGACCTTAATTTCCATATCAAAAAGCTTGTCGCGGGTCAGCTTGATGTTGATTCTGGTCTTGCCTGCGTCTGGAACGATCGTCTTCAGCTTCGCCAGTAAATTGGCTTCGCGGGAAGGGGAAAGCTTGCCGGGGTTTCCTTCTGAATCGACCACTTCAACGATGAGCTTTTTTTCCGGTTCAATCTCGGCGACCTTTGCATACTCTTTCTTTATGCGATCGGTCAATCGCCCTCTTTTGTTTTCGAGAACGGCACGATCAACGGTATCCATATCAGGCAGATTCGGGTCGAGATATTTTTCAATCGTTACCAACATAAGATCAATCTCTTCAAGCATTTCGGCAGTGACCTCGAAATCCTGTTGCACTTTGGCAAACTGCAGACGCTTGTATGCCTTTTCCAATACAAATTCGAACATTTTGCGAGCTGATTTTCTCGATCTGAACTTGCGCGAGGTTTTAATCAGTTCGCGAAAAGCACCGATCTCATGGTCGCGTTCCATGGTTACCCGCAGGTGTTCGTCAATTTCTGCAACTTTGCCGATGAAGGCCGGGTCTTTGAGCCCAGAGCTGCTGGCGCTATAGGCTGTGATCATTTCAGAAATCAGAGTTTCCATTTCAGTTGTTGCAAAAGAAGAAGAGACTCCACACAACAACAGGATCAGAGCAAAAACCAGATTTTTTTTCATTGTTCGGTACCCCCGGGTAAATCTCGCAGACTTTTTAATCTAGCACAGGGGCCGAAATGGTGCAAACAATTGGGCCGCAAATGGCTGGGCTGGCTTGCCAAAATAGCGAAAAAAAGTATAATAAAATGGTAAATCTGTTGACGAGGTACAAAATGAAGTTTAAGAATTTGTTTTTGCTGATCTTAACTTTTTCATTGATATCCGGTTCGGTTTTTGCAAGCAGCTTTTCTTCCTGGGCAGACGATATCGCCCAAGAGCTGAGAATAGAAATTCTTCAGAACAATTATGCCCGAAGGTTGATTTTTCCCAAAAAAGACCGCATTCCAACCGTGGCCATGGCCGAAAGTAAGGACGTAATCGTTTTCAGCAACATTCATGACAATAACGACCTTTGGTCGGGTCGATTCCCCATCGCCGAACTAGCCAGTGCCGAAATCATGAATATACCCATAGCACCCGGTGCCTTTCATTTTGCGACTCTTTTTCATTTTAAAAACGCTTTAACCATTAGAAATAGCAAAGGTGAAAGTAAAAGTGTAAAAGGCCTGCTAATGGGCACTGGTCCTGAAAAAGATTTCAGCGTTCAGGGAATCACCGGTTTTCAGCTCATTCAGATGCGTGCCTATTCAATCGAATATTATGAAAGTATTGCGCCGATACAGCCGAAATACCGTCACAAAGTAAACACGAAAAAAGTTGATCTGACGATGTTTTTCCTGGCCCATGCCGAAGAAACAGCAAGATTGGCTGCCATGACCTACCTGAGAGCATTGAGTGCTGAGAACCCAAATATGTCCGACAAGCCAATTTTCCAGAAATACAACGTTTTTGGCGCGAACTGTGTCGCCAGCGGCATTCAAAATCTGGCCAGGGCAATCAGACCCGAATACCAGAAACCCTTTTTGAAAATGGGCAAAAAAGATATCAGCAAGCTTGAGTCCCTGACTCCAGATAAATTCATTTACTGGATCAATTCATGGCATCAGGTGAGCCTACAGGCCTTGGGCGCCATAGTCGGCCGCTCGCCTGACCAGAGAAAGTTCAAAGAGCTGGAAAAGTTTCACAAGCAGTTGCGCAACACCAATCAGATG
This sequence comes from uncultured bacterium, assembly GCA_964613435.1. Classification (GTDB taxonomy): domain Bacteria; phylum Muiribacteriota; class Ozemobacteria; order Ozemobacterales; family Ozemobacteraceae; genus DYKG01. The sequence continues at coordinate 7,925 of CAZTHA010000082.1, read as the reverse complement.
TCGCTGCCATGGCGCGCCAAACCCCTGATCGAATGGGCAACGAGATAGGCTTTTTATTCCCAGAGGAAGACTTTTCGTGCTTTAACTTCTGCGGTCTCAATCCTGATTTGATAAATCTGGCTGAGGTTTTCGCCGGTCATCACCTGGTCGATTTCTCCAGCATAGACTACCTGCCCCTGCTTGACCATTATGACCTGGTCAGCGATCATTGCTGCCACATCCGGCTCATGGGTGGTAAAAACGATTGTTTTTCCATCCTTGACCAGTTCGCGCAAAATAGCTATCAGCCGCGACTTATTTTTTATATCGAGATGAGAAGTAGGCTCGTCGAGCATCAGCAAGTCTGTCTGTTGTGCCAAAGCCCTGGCAAGAAGAACCAGCTGATGTTCGCCACCACTGATATTCATGACCGAAACATGGGCTTTTTCAATCATTCCAACTTTTAGCAGAGCAGATCTGGCAATTTGATAGTCTTCTTCGCTGGGCATACTGAAATTGTTCAGATAAGGGGCTCGCCCGAGCAAAGCAAAATCGAGCAGATTGAAATCGAAAAAAGAAGGTTCGAATTGAGGTACGATGCTTATACGCTGACCTAGTTCGCGCCTGCTGAATTCAGCCAGATTTTTACCAGCATAAACGATTGCGCCATTTTCAGGAACCAGCCAGCCCAAAGCAAGCATCAACATGGTCGTTTTTCCGGTACCGTTGGGCCCTAAGACTGCTACGACGCGGCCCCGGGGAATCTCCATCGAGAAATCCTTCAAAACCAGATTGGCTTGGGGACGGTAGGAAAAATCAACCTGTGAAAAGGTAAGAATTGAATCGGTGGTCATTCTTTTCCTCGCTGCGTGGCCGAACTCATCATCAGCACAATAAAGAAAACTGCGCCGACCAGAGAAGTAATTATGCCCAGTGGAATTTCTTCGCTCATCAGGGTTCGGGCAAAATCGTCACAAAGCAAAACAAGAATTGCCCCTAACAGCATACTGCCAGGCAAAGCAAACCTGGCATCAGCGCCAAAAATCCGGCGGGCCAGATGGGGCATTATCAGCCCAACCCAGGCAATGAGTCCGCTGACTGCAGTAACAGCAGCCGTGGCTATAACTGCCAGAATCAGAATTATCGCCCGCTCGAAACTTGCAGAAGCACCGAGTGAAAAGGCGGTATAATCTTTCAAGGCAAGAATGTTCAACCGCCAGCGAAAAAGCAACAACCCTGCAAGGCAAATCATTACGATCGGCCCAACCACGAAAACCTCATCCCAGGAAATGGCTGCCAGTCCGCCCAGCAACCAGAAAGTCAGCTCGGCAAGCTGAGTCGTCGGATCGGCGAGATACTTGATAATGCCGAGCAATGAAGTAAAAATAGCCGAAACGCATATCCCGGCGAGAATCAATCGCAAAACCCATGAGCCATAGCGAATTCTCCAGGCCAGAAGATATGAAACCAACAAGCCCATGCAGGCAAAAACGGCCGCCGAAACCTGCACCAGCCAAGGGGAACTGCCGAGAAAAACAATACTCAAACCGGCTCCAAAAGCTGCCCCCTGCGACACCCCAAGAAAGCCGGGGTCAACGAGCGGATTGCCAAAAAGCATCTGCATAACAGTTCCGGCAGCAGCAAGGCTCATGCCGATGAGAATCGCCATCAATGCGCGCGGCAAACGAAAATTCATTGCTATACCATAGGCCATCGAATCGGCGCGAAGCTGTTCCAGTCCAATGAAACCAGGATCAGGATAGCGACCGAGAAGGAGCGAAAGAAAAAAAATTGTCAGTAAAACCAGCGACAAAAAGAAAAAAAGGTATCTGGTTCTTTGAAATCTTGCGGCAACAATGCTTTTCTCGATCAAAAAAGATCTCCACGCATTGGAATTTCCCTGATCTGTTGAGCAGACAACCCATATAGCCCAAAAAACTCGGTGATCAGTTCTGTAAGATAGGTTTTCAACTCAGGAACCTCGGGATTAAGAACCGCCGCAATCCAGCATTGGCCAAGTATCCAACGGGTATCCGGCTGATCCCAGCAAACATAGTCTTCAGGAAAAGCAAACAAACGTTTATTTTTGACCGCATCCAGCATCTGCCACATTGAATCATTCCTGAGCGATTCAACGGCTTTTTCAACATCGCTGAAATAGGATGTGATAAAAATATAGTCAGGTTTCCAGGCCGCTATTTGCTCAAACCCTATTTTTTTCCAGCCTTTGTCGGCAGAAACCTTCGCCCATACCGGCAGCCCACCTGCTGCCTGAACCATTCTCGTCTGTATCCAGCTCGCGGGAGCAACACTGAAAGAAACCGGACCTTCGCGTTCAGAGTAAAAAAGATGCAGAACCTTCGGCGCCTTTCTTAGCCTGCGAACTTCCAGGATCCTCTCAGATATAAGTTTCTGCCATTTTGAAAAAAATGCGACGATGAGCTGAGCCTTTGCGTTATCCTCAAAGATTTTCCCCAGGGTGAGTATTTCACGGTAGAAGACTTTCGGGTCTTCCAGATCGAAAAAAACCACCGGAATACCAAGCATTTTCAAGCCTTTCTCTAGGCGATTACGCTCAATTTCACGACAAAGAACAAGGTCAGGTTTGAAGGCCGCTATTTCTTCCAGACCAATATTGCGGTCGATCAATGCCGGGCGCTTGTCAAAATTAGCGTCGACCAGACGATAAAATTCTTCAGCCTGGCGAAATTGGGAACTCCTGCTATAAACAAGGAGTTTTGCATCGGCACTATCAAAAAGCAAAGCCAGATTTGAAATCATGAAACCCGCTCTTCCTGTGATCAGGATTCGCTCAGGCGGCCTTTCAAGTTTCACCAGATGATTTCTGCTGTCGCTGATGAGAATTTCTTTCGCCGCAACTAAATTGACTAAAGAAAGGAAAGCAAAAAACAACAGAATTTTTCTGGTCACAGCCATGCTCCCAAATACAATTTAACCATACTATATACTACCAGATTTTTTTTAGCAACCAGATCAACGATCAGTCACCATCGGCACAAAGCGTACCGGCAAATCTTCTTCAACGCTGGTGCCATCTTTAGTTTTTCTTATTACCAGAAGCTTTTGTACTGAATTGACCGGGCCAACCGGAATAATCATACGACCGCCAATTTTTAGTTGCTCGACAAGCTTTTCGGGTATTTTTTCGGGAGCACAGGTAACGATCACGACATCAAAGGGCGCAAATTCGGGCCAACCCAAATATCCATCGCCATGCCTGACCATTACCGGATAGCTTTGCTTTTTCAAAACTTCATCAGCATGGGCGGCCAATTGTGGCACAATTTCAATGCTGAAAACCTTGGCACCCATCTGTGCAAGAACAGCCGCCTGATAGCCTGAGCCGGTGCCGATTTCAAGAATCTTTTCACCCGGCTGGGGGTTTACCTTTTCGGTCATATAGGCCACGATGTAAGGCTGCGATATCGTCTGCCCATAACCAATAGAGCATGGGTGGTCGCCATAGGCTTTTGCCATATCACGAAAGGCAAGCGGAATGAATTCGTGGCGGCGCACCTTCCTCATGGCATCGAGAACCGCCGCGCTTTGAATCCCGTAGTCGACAAGCGTCTGTATCATCTCTTCAATTCTCTGATCGGTCATTTCTTTCTCCTCAAAGCTCTTTCCGCCGCAATGTCCTTCCAGAAAAGTCATTGCAAAAAGGAACGTCAGCAACAACGACATTTGAAAAGACTTTTTCATAGATCCCGCCTCCCATTCTTCACTTCCGGAAATTTTGATAAAACTACGGCAGCCTTTCTGCCAATGGCAAGGCGCCTTTATTGAGCTGCCACGATCCAATCGCTACTTTATTTCTTGTCTCAATCGACTATAGAAGAATTTCCGGAACCCATTCCAAAAGATCTTGAAAGAACACAATAGCCCACTGAAATTGAGAACTGGTCAACGGGCTTTTGTACAATCTACCGTACTCGGTCAGTATTTTGAAGAAGTTTTTAAAGTTCTAGTCGCATTAACCAGCGCTTTTGCGGCTTTGCCGGATGCATCGCCAGGTCGGCTTTTTTCTGAAAAGAAAATTTTTCAGTGTAAAATCTTGTCGCCCTTAAATCTTCTGGGTTCATGGTCAACTCGAAATATTTCCAGCCACGCTTTTGTGCGAATTCAATCAAACAGTTCATTAAAACTGTCCCAAGTCCTTTACTGGTAATTGTTTCATCAACTGCAAAGCCGAAAATATTGGCACCATCATCATCAATATTTCGCAATACAACAGCTTCAGCAACAATTTCTGCATCAGCTTGCAGGGCAAATATTGAGCCAGATCGCGCGAATTGGGCCAGATTGAAAACAGAGATTCCGTCAACGCCAAAAGCCTGACAATCAATAGCTGAAATCTTTTCCAGAGCAGCATAATCCGTAGCAGAAGGCCTGATCAAACGATAAGTCATCTTTTTCTTCTAACGCCGATCTGGTCCGCGAGTATTCTCCACCGCTCCCATACAAACAAGAGAATCCTCAGAGACCAGAAGAAAACAACCCGGTCGGCGACAGTTCATTAACCTCACCACATGATCCGGGCAGGTGTAACGACCCAGCAAAACCCCATCCCCGCCGATCAAACCCAACTGATCGAGGTCTGTACCAATAATCATACCCCGCTGATGTTTTACGGCAAATATCGGATTACCAGTCAACGAGTTCTTGAGAATTTCATTGGTTCGACGTCTCAAAACAAGAATATCAGGCTGGTCGACAACAGAAGCAAAAACATCGTTGGTAGCCTCAGCAAAAGCTGCAAGACCAACCGGTCCTGCCAGACGATAATTGAAAATTTCATTGAATTCGTGGTCAACGAGATGCAGTTCGCCCGATTCTTCACCGATCAAAAGCATTGTCCCATCTTCATAGGGCTCGAGCAAGCGAACGGAACTGGCAAATTCTTTTTCGCCGACAACTTCTCCCGATGCGGCAAGAATGACAAGTTTTTTATCAAGCTTGATTGCAAGATTATCGCCACACCCAGCCAACCCGACAACCTTTTCTTCGTCGCCGACCACATGGGAAAAGTGCTCAGGAGACTGATAAAATCTCGCCCGATCATTGCTATCCACCAGAACCATGGAGCTATCGGGAAAAACATGAACATTTTTGAAAGCTCCAAGAAACTTAAAGCTTTCGTTACCATCGATGTCGAAGCCAATGACCCCGGAATCGGTAACTACCGCAATCAAATCGGCATCAGCCGAAGCCGACATTGCCCTGATCGAGCTATCGCCGATTCTCTGCCGCCAGACCTCTTCACCAACGTCGTTTAGGCATAATAATGTGTCACACCCATTCCAGACGACGGCATATTCAACCCCTTCGTGGCCAAGCCAGCAGTGCACCATCGGCGGTTTATCGCGACTTCCGGCAAGCTCAACATTCCAGACCTTTCTAAAGAAAAAGGAATTGTCGGACTTGCTTTCCGGCAACGGCTTTTCGAGAAACTCCATTCGATTGACCACTTCACCGGAATTCTTTCGCAGACAACCGATTTCACCACGCTCAGTGGCATAATAAATAGCCCCGCTGTCTGGGCAGATGAAAGCCTTGAGAAGACGTTCGGTAAAACTGTATTCCCAGACCTGGGCTCCTTTTTCATCAAAGCGTAGAATGCGCCCCTGATCCGAAAAAACGATCGAATCTCCTGTTTGGCTCGCCAATGAAACCCCGGTATTACGTGGGCTGCTTTTGCTTTTCCAGATACCGAATCCCTTTATCGGGTTAACGCAATAGAGCCCCCCGCCGCTGTCCAGGGCCAGTGCAGATTGACCGTCTTCGCTGACATCTACGGCCACAACCGTTTTCATTCCCATGAAAGGATCAAATGGTTTTCCCGATTGATTCACCAGGCCAATACCATCGCCACGATCATCGGCGCAAGGAAAAGCTGTTACCTGGGCCTGCCCTGAAATTGCCAGGTCTGCCGGTCGTTTCATAAGATTGCGATATGCCCAACGGACCCGCAAAGCCCGGTCTGTGCCAACAATTGCCGGGTCAGACGTCACAAACGAAAAGTACTCGCCGGAAGCTGAAATTTTGGCAATCAATGCCGGGAAAGGCCGTTTCCGCCACATGGTGGTACCTTCAGGTCCATAGAGGATAGAATGCTTTTCGGCATCTACCGCCAGCACCTCAAGAGTATCCGCGAGAGAAAGCGAAACAAGCTCATAGCCTGCCGGTCTATGCCAAAGCTCTTTGCCGAACTCATCGAAGAGCCTGAGCTGATTTTCTTTATCAAGGGTTACGATTCCATGCCGGTCACGGGTAAAATCAACCAGTTTCAGTCCCGGCACCTGAATCTGCCAGGCCTTCTGATAACCCAGTTTCGGGGCATCACTCATTCTTGTACCACCAACAGAATATACTAGATTTTTCGGCCGCTTATAAAGCGCCGCAGCAATAGATCAACCATTTATCGAAAGGATAATCGGCAACAATTCTGGTATACTGAATAATAACAAAAAAAAATCTGGAGTTTTTTCAATGAGATTGCTAAAACCTATGGGCAACATCTTTTTCCTTTTATTGGTGATGTTGCTGGTCAACCTGCTCCCAGCCGGCGCACTCGGCCCAACGATTCCTCAAAAGGGTATTTTTGAATCGATCAGCTCGCATCAGGTAATTATGGCAAAAATCGATGGAAACATCCAACAGGTTTGTCTGCCCAAATTCGAGTTTGAAGATGAAATAGATGATCGTGAGCTTAAATCAAAAATCAAAAACAGCCTGACATCACAGGAAGCGGTTTTCAACCTTTACCATGACGGCCTCGGCCGACCGAAAAAGCAGGGCGGAATGATGTTTGCTTCCGACGTTTATCTCAAAGATATCAAAATGACCTACACAGCTTTTTTGCGAAAAATGGGGCTTAAATTCAATGTCAGCAAAACACCTCCCCATGAAGACACTTCCCATCTCCGTGCCGTCGCCTACAATCGCTATATCGTAACCGAGCAGGCCGCAGCCAAAGACAAAAAAGATGCCCCTGCCGCCCAAACAGCAGCCAAAGATATTTCAACCATGAGAATCACCACGATCTGGGACGTCCTTCCCAAAGGGGTCATTCCCCCATCAATAAGAAGACAGCAGAAAGAGATCGAAAAAAGAATCAAGACCATGAAAAACAGACCCTACCGCGCAGAAATTATCAAGATGGACCCGGTGCGCTGGGCCAGCGGCAAAATGGGAACTCTGGCCGCGGATGGCACTATTTCCGAATCCTATCTTGAAGGGCAAAACCCTTTGCTGCAGATTACACCGGCCAAAGAGCCCGACTGGTTAACCCCGGCAATGATCAATGAACTTAAAGGGCAACCCTGTGAATTCATTTTTCAACTGAATCGCAGCGGTCATGAGATAAAAGATTCAGGCAAATACTTTCTTAGAGATATTTATTTCAAAAACCTCAAACTTACCTGGGAAGAATGGCTTAACAAGCACGGTCGCACCTTCGTCGACCCTTCTGACCGCAACGATTTTGCCAATAATACCATCGATCTTCAGGTAAAAATGGTTAGCGGAAAATTTACCGGTATGCGAGCTGCAGTTATTGTCGGCGCAGGCTTTGAAAAAGAAAATGATCTGGTCAACAAAACCGAACTGATCAGGGTATTTGCCCCCAAACCAATGCCGGGCAAGTTTGTCGCCTTCGCCAAAAAATTCAATCAGCTTTTCAGCAATAAATCGGCAGAATTCTCAATTTTGCTGTGCCCCGACGGCAAACCTTATACCGAACTCGGACAAAAAAGAGCCAAGCGCGTCTATTTTCCTGAAAACAAAGACACGATGCAGAGTTTGCAACGCAAACTGCTCAACGGGCAAATCAAGTAACGGAGAATATTCATGAAATACTGGCTGATGAAATGCGAACCCAGCGCTTATTCGATAGATGACCTGCAAGCAGATAAAACCACCTCCTG
>CAZTHA010000081.1:0-13994 GCA_964613435.1 uncultured bacterium | reverse complement strand
TTCCGGGGTTTCCGGGATTATTCAGCTGCACAAATACCTGCAAACCTTGCATGTCTATCTCATTATCGGCAAGGTAAGCAACAGAGTCAGCCGATTGTTCGAACAGATGCGAATATTCGATATCATTCCCAGAGCTTAAAGTGAGCTGTTGAAACTTTCCCCACTGTCCGGGCGCTTTTCTTCCCGGATCAGGTCCAGCAGCCACTCAAGGCATTCAACATTCAATATCAGGCCCTTGGTAACTCCAAGACGAAGCGTGCCTTTGCGGCCAACAGTAACTGTCATCGATCCCAGAGGCGTAGTTACAACCCCGGCGACGGATTCGATGCCGTGATTGCGTGGGTCGATAATGTTGTAATCGGTATAGCTTTCAATATGACCGGCCAGTCGTGCCCGTCTGATTTCTTTTTCTTTGGGGTTGGTAACGACGATGGTCTTGATTTTGGCCATTCTTTCCTGCAGCTGGCTCAATTGGTGAAAATCAAACTCGATCAAAGAAACCTCGCTGCCGGTAAGTCCCGAAAGAGCCATTGACAAGCCCTTACCTGGCCCTGGTTTGCCATGGGTGAAAATAGAACGCCCAGTTGCGATGAATTCGCAGCTTTCGATGCGTTTAAACAGGGTTCTGGTTGTGTTCCCATCGATCAGATGCTCAACTTCAAAAGGAACTATTCCCGAGTAATAGCCGCGAATGATGGTTCCGTCTGAATCGCAGTCATGAAAGCCCGGAGTTTCGTTATCCAGATCAAATTGCTCGCCTTCTTGCATGATCCTGTTGAAAACGGCGCTTAAGTCATCAATTTCTGCTTTCCAGCATTTAAAAGATATTGATGAGCCCTGAATTTCTATTTCATTGATCGGCATAATTTCCTCCGTGTTTCTGAGTCAGGCTATTTTAATGCAAATAAGGGTACATTACAACTTTTGCCGTCGGCAGATTTTACATTTGTCGACGGCTGTGGTACCCTTGCGGCAGCTGAAAATAGGGAGCAAAAGATGTTTAGATTGAAACGGTTTATAATAGTTTTTTCGTTCATAATGGTTGCAGCATTTCTTTTGGCTCAATCGCCAGGAACGGCTGGCGATCCTCTTGTCAGCAAAAGCTATCTCGATCACTTCTTTCGCTTTCGTTCAGTTGTCGTTCCGGCAAATACATCGATAAAACCTGAACCAGGTGCCCTGATCGTGGTCCGATCCGGTCAGATAATCCTAGAGGGCCCGAAAGGAAAGGCAATTATCGATCTGACAGCGGGAAAAGAATTGGCGGTCGGCACTGAATTGCCATTCAATCATTTGCTGATTGTTCCTGATTCAGCTGAATATCAGCTAAAAGCCCGAAAACTTTCTTTGCTGCTGGCTTCCTGTCTGCAACACGAGAATCCCTGATTAAATGCCGAAAAGCCAATTCAAGTTCAGCTTTTATTTCATCGTTCTGCCGCTGCTTATTCCAGGTTTGCTGGTGGCAGCCTGGCGTTGTCTATTTAGAAACATTGCTGAACAGAAGAATGTTTTTGTCGAGACGGTAATCGATTTTGAAGAAATGCGACAGATGTCGCGAGAAGAAGGCTGGAAGCTGAAAGATCTTTTTGCGGCCATGAAGGCAAGCGGGGCAAGTTCTGTTGCCATTTCTGAAGATACTCTGGCTTCACTCGAATCCGAGGGAAGAATCACCGTTTTAAGTGCGAAAGAAATTCGCAAATTGTCTCTCGATGCCAGCCTGCAGCATGAACTTCCCGTCAGCCACCCCGGATCACTCTGGATTCATGCTGAGGATTCAACGCTTCTGGACCGGATCGAACAACATCTTGGCTGGAAGATCACCGCAGCCAGGCTTAATCGTCTGCACCGAAATTTCCTGCTGGTTAATAAGTCGGCCCAGGGTTTTCGTGAAAGGGTGGGTCTTGGGTTTTCAAGTGAATATTTCAATATGGCCAAGGAAGCAGGGCTTGGTCTGGTTGTGCGTGTTTTCAATTATCCAGAGCTGACGGCTTCAAACGCTGCGCAAATCATTGCAGCTATTCCTTCGCCTGCTAGTGTGTCGGCTCTTCTTTTTGCCGAAGAAGAAATGTTGGGTAATCGAGGCGATCTGGATGCAGTGATTGACCTGTTCAAAAACCGTTCCTACCGGATCGGCTGGATAGAGTTCAACACGCAGGAAGGAATTGACAGATATTTAAGAAGGTTGTCGGCTTCGCGTCCTTTTGTGCGGGTTCATAGTATCAGCCGCAAAGAGATCGATCAGGTTTACAACAAGAACAGGGCAGTAGCACGCTGGGTTCGCGCAGTTAAAGATCGCTCGATGAAAATGCTTTATATTCGCTGTTTTTTTCAGGATGACAAGCGTTATATTCCGGATCTGGTCAAATTCAATCTCGATTATTTGTCGCGAATTGAAAAATCTCTGAACCAGGCCGGTTTTAAAATAGCCAGAAATTATCAGGAGCGGGTTAACGAACCCCGTCATCTCGTTGGCAGCATGAGTGCCGCAGAAAAAATAGCCGTTGCTCTGGCGCTGTTGTTGGGGCTGCCTCTGCTGGTAAAATTCAGTTTCCTTGAAGAACTCGACGACCGCTGGTTCTTAATCATGGCGGTGATTTCAGTGGTTGGGTTCTTTCTGTTGAGTAATGAGAATTATACCGGATTTTCCGGTCTTGTCGGAGCTTTTGCCTATTCTTCATTAGGTGTCATTCTGGCGTTCTCAGGGCTTGAAAAGAGTCAGGGCCCGGCCAGAAAATTAATCGGTTTCATTACGGTTCTGGTTTTGCCGTCGATTATCGGGGGAATTCTAATTGCCGGCCTTTATTCAGAAGTAGAGTATCTGCTGAAGTTCGCCCAGTTTCGCGGCATAAAGCTGGCATTCATTTTGCCGGTATTGTGGGTTTTTATCTGGTCTCTAAAGCAGTATGGCCAAGGTTTTCTCGGAATGCTGAATCGTCCGATTACGCCAATCATGGGTGCGTTAGCTGCAGCGGCCGGGTTCGCTTTTGTCGTATACCTGCTACGTTCAGGCAATTTGACGATTGTCAAACCTTCGGCGATTGAAGACTCTTTTCGCACTTTTCTTGAAAACACCCTGGTTGCAAGGCCGAGAAACAAAGAATTCCTGATCGGTTACCCGGCTGCGGCCCTGTTCATTTTCTTCTATTTGCGCCGCTGTCTGGTTATATTGCCCTTGTTGGCGGTTTTCGTTCAAATGGGCCAGGTGTCGGTGGTGAATACACTTTGCCACTTCCATTCCCCGCTGTACCTAAGCCTGTTACGAATTTTCAACGGTCTCTGGCTTGGAATTCTTGTTGCGATTCCGGCAGTGGGTCTGGCGGCTATAATTTGGTTGTTAATGCAACTCGGCAACCCAAATCGCTCGCGAGTTCTGCTGGCAGGATATCTTGGATTCGATAACTACGGCGATGAGCTTCTCTGGCGAAACTGTTACCACTTTTTGCGAGAGCGAATTCCGGCAATTGAACTGGCCGTTCTTGCCGGAGATTCCATCGATGTGCCTGAGGATTGCCAGATAGTCAGTCGGAAAAACTGGTATGAGGTTTTTGAAAATCTGCTTTCATGTCGTGCCCTCATTTTTCCCGGTGGTGGTATTCTTCAGGCTTCTACCAGCCTGAAAAGTCTTTTGTATTATTCGGCTCTGATTTTTATCGCCAGAATCGGTGGTGCCAGGATTATCATGCCGGCTCAGGGAATCGGGCCTTGGGGCGAGAACAGACAAAGGTATCCACGGACATTTTCTTGTTTGGGCCGCCTTTTTGCTTCAATTGACTATTTGACTGTGCGAGATGTTGAATCACAGCAGGCATTTTTTGAACTTACGGAAAAAAGACCCAACGTTACAGCTGATGCTGCTTTTGTCGGTGAGGCCGGCAAGGTTGATATTTCCGAAGCCCATTCTGAGCTTAGATTGGCCGTGGTCTTGCGCAGTTCGGTTACCGGCTCGGAGGAAATCTGTCGGCATTTTCTCAAAATTGCCGAAGAAGTCGAGAACCTCAAGATTTTCCCGGTCATTTTTCAGTCGGGCGATGAATTGGTTTGGCAAAACTGCGGCTGGCAGGGCGAGCTGGCCAAAGTTAAGGCCGGAGATCCTATTTTCTCAGATGTTGACCTGGTTGTGTCAATGCGTCTGCATGGTTGTATTATTGCCACCTCAAGGGCAATACCCTGGCTAGGGATTGCCTACGACCCCAAAGTCAGCGCCTTTGCTTCGGCCTGTAACTGGAAATTCTGTTTCGAGCCGGAAAAGATCGACAGGCAACTGCTTGAACAGCAGCTTAACCTTTTAGCTTCGCGAAAAGTGGAGTTCGCCGGTAAGCTCGCTCGAAAGGCTAATGAGATGACGCGGCGAGCGCAGCAGGATTTTGCTGAGGTGGTCGAGATTCTTCAATCTTGAGGGCCTTAATTCAGCTCAAGTTGGACGAAAAAAAAGACCGCCTCTTCAGAGGCGGTCTTTTCTGGCTTTTATTGGATCGGTATGATCAATAGCGATAATGATCAGGTTTATATGGGCCTTCTTTGGGAACGCCGATGTAATTAGCCTGTTCATCAGTTAGCTTGGTCAGTTTTACGCCGATTTTTTCAAGATGGAGTCTGGCAACTTCTTCGTCGAGTTGCTTGGAAAGCGTGTAAACACCGATTTCGCGGGGGTTGGTCCAGAGGTCGAGCTGGGCCAGAGTCTGATTCGAGAATGAATTGCTCATTACGAAACTGGGATGGCCGGTTGCGCAGCCAAGGTTGACCAGGCGTCCTTCGGCCAATACATAGATGCTGTGGCCATCTTTATAGGTATAACGGTCGACCTGAGGTTTGATGTTGGTCTTTTTGACTTCTGGCCATCTTTCAATTTTGGCCATTTGAATTTCATTGTCGAAGTGACCGATATTGCAGACGATTGCCTGATCTTTCATTTTTGAACAATGATCAGCGGTGATTACATCTTTATTGCCGGTTGTGGTGACATAAATATCTGCAGCGCCGAGAGTGTCTTCTACTGTTTTGACTTCAAAGCCTTCCATTGCGGCCTGAAGGGCGCAGATCGGATCGATTTCAGTGACGATGACCCGGGCGCCGAAATTGCGCAGGCTCTGGGCACAGCCTTTTCCCACGTCACCATAGCCGCAAACTACAGCAACCTTGCCGGCGACCATTACGTCGGTGGCTCTCTTGATACCGTCTGCGAGACTTTCGCGGCAGCCATAGAGGTTGTCGAATTTTGACTTGGTAACTGAGTCATTGACGTTGATGGCCGGGAAAAGCAGGGTCTTGTTTTCCATCATCTTGTAGAGGCGGTGAACGCCAGTGGTTGTTTCTTCGCTGACGCCCTTGATTCTTTTGGCCATGTTAGTCCATTTCTGGGGTTCGCTGGCGAGAGTTTCTTTGAGAATCTTTTTCAATTCGGCTTCATCTTCGCCTTCTGCAGGACGATCGAGAACCGATGCATCTTTTTCTGCTTCGGCGCCGAGGTGAACCATAAGGGTGGCATCGCCGCCGTCATCGACGATAAGGTCGGGGCCTTGTCCATCGGGCCATACAAGAGCTTCACGGGCGCACCACCAATATTCTTTGAGGGTTTCGCCTTTCCAGGCATATACGGGAATTCCACGCTTGGCAATCGCTGCGGCAGCGGTATCCTGGGTCGAAAAGATGTTGCAGCTGGCCCATCTTACATCGGCACCCAGCTCAACGAGGGTTTCTATCAATACGGCGGTCTGCACGGTCATGTGCAGAGAACCCATGATGCGGGCTCCGCGCAAAGGTTTCTGTGCTGCGTATTTATTGCGAATTGCCATCAGACCAGGCATTTCGTGTTCGGCAATTTCAATTTCCTTGCGGCCAAGCTGCCACAATTCAATGTCTTTTACTTTGTATGGAAGTCGGTCTGTCATGGTTTCCTTCTCCATAGCGGTCTGAGTCATGTTAAATCTCCTTGTATGTACCCTTTGCGGGGTGTGCTCAAAATCAGGCCTCAATTATGGCACTAACCGTTGAAAAAGTCAAAGGGTTGTCGCACAAAGCCTGAACGGAAAAATGGCGAAAATATTCAATAGGTCTGGGATTAGTGGCTAAATGGAACCAGCTTTTGCAATTGCCATTCTTCGACTTTCATGCGAAGCTGGTGGTAATATTTGGCAAAAAGCCAGTCGCCTTCGTTGGTGACTAAAAACAGCAGTTTTGCCTGAAGTCCCTTGAGCAGCGGTACAAAAGCAATTCGGTCATCATGGCAATATTTGTCGATGCGATTAATGACCAGGTGGAAAAGCTTGAATTTGTCAGAATTGAATTCCCGGAAAATTTTACGCTGAATCAGTTCAAGAGAACGGGAATAGTTGGCGGCGGCCACAGCATCTCCCGGATGTTTCAGGAGAATTCGGTGAAAACGGACCAATTTGTTCATGTCTCTAATCACCGGCAGTTTTACTGAAAGCTGGTAAACCACAGTCGAAGCGAGATGAGACATGATTTTGCTGCCGAGATAAGCGCCAATCATGGTGCCTGCACCGGGAAAAACCACAGAGCCCACTGCCGAGCCGAGAGAGGCGCCGGCAACGTTTACCAGACTTTTGGCGGCACACTTCAAGATCGACAATCCAAGAAAACTCAGGATTGAGTTGTCGGCCATGGCTTGTTTAATAACGATCGACAACTTTTGGTTGTTGCCGGCGGCGCTGAGAAGATCTGCGCCCATTCTCGCGAAAGCAACCGAACTGAAGCTTTTGAGCGTGCCGGAAATGGCTTCTGAGAGAATTCCTATGTCCAATTTTTTAAGCAACTCGTTAAGAAAGTCTGCGGCCGGCGATAAGGCACCGGACGCGGCCAGGTGTGGCACAGTCCGCATCAACTCGTAGGCGATGCGATCGAGGGAAAAGACTATTGCCCCAGAATATTTGAAGCTGAAGCCGGTTGCCTGATATTTGATCTCTGAGACATAGAAATCGTAAGCGACTTCCTGTTCGCAGGAAATGACATATTCAGAAGATTTGAGCCGGTAAGGAAGGTTGCCTTTGAAAACTCCTTCGCCGCTAATCGATATGAAATACCTGCGAATTTTGGCGTCATAAAAGTGTGAGTGAATATTAACCTTGAGAACTTCTGATTTATCGAGTCGATTAAAAAGTTTAACCAGTGCTTTATCAAGGGTTTGGGCGGCAAATTCGAGTGATTTGTCAACCTTTGCAGAAAACCAGGATTTGTTTGGCGATGAATTTGCGTGGCTTTCAGCAAAAACCGGCGCAAAAGTTCCTGTGAAAAAGATAAGGGCAATCAATAGCCAGTTCAGAGGCAGGTATCTCTTCATTGATCTCATCGGCACACCTTTATCGGATAATGTTTAGATTGTACACCAATATCCCTTAAATTGTAAGATTTTGCTGCGCTTTTAATTTTCGTTTTTTACTTGTTTGGGGTATACTGGTTTGACTTGTCAGAGTGAAATAGAAATGTCTGAAGATTTTATACAAAACAGCAAGTTACCGGAAAAGCTGGATCTAAACGATTGGATTCAGTTTTCCCTTGATTCCGAGGAAGAAGTAGACCGGCAGATCGCCCTGGAAGAACTTGCCTCAACCGGGGTTCCGCCTTATCTTTCCGCCCGGATCCGCGAAATTTCTGCCAGAGACGCTTCTTCTGTCTGTCGCCAGCTTGCTTTGTGGATAGAAAGCGTTGAAAAAGCCCGGACCGAACTCAAGCCACAACTGAAAAACCTTGAATTAAGTCCGGTGAATATCATCATGTTGCTTGAAAATGCCGAGGCGTCTCTGGCAACGGTTTTGATCCAAATGTTGCGCAAGGCGCCACCGGAAGAAATTCTTGATCAGTGGCGCCATGGAATTTCGACCGAAAAGAATCCGCGAATGTTGCAGGTTGGTTTGACATTGCTTGGCAAATTCGGTAGAGCGGAAGATGCCAGTCGAGCGGTGGGATTTCTTGAAAATGCTGATTCTGAAGTTGTCTGTTCAGCTTTAACCCTGTTGCTTAACCAGAGTCCGGAGCTATTCAAGCAGCATGTGCGCAAGGGCCTCACTTCTAAGTCTTTCAAGATTCAGTTGCACGCAGTTCATTTGTTACGTTCTTTCGACCTCGACGAGGCGATTCAGTACATTCAGGCTTTTTTGTTCAGCAAAAACCCTCTTATCAGGCAGAAGGCTTTGCGAGAACTTATGCTGGTGCCATTTGACCGGGTCGGTCAGGTTTTTCTACAGTATCTAAGTCGCGAAATTCAGCCTCTGCTCTTGGTGAAAGCCGGGTTTGTCATTGCCTTCAATCCTTTGCCCGATTTTCCGCTTAAATTGTTCGATATTTTCCAATTTTCACGGGATGCCAAGAAGCATATTCTGCAGATGGTCTTGAAACAGCTTGTCGAATCGATTCAGTCAGCAGGCATTCTCAAGCAGACGTTTGAAGAATATACGCAGGAATTGAAACAGAAAATTAATTTTAAGCGTTCTGAGCTGCTTATCAGATGCGCCTTGAAAGATCTTGGCAATAGCGATAAAAATATGCGCCTTTCGGCGGTTGATCGTCTTGCTCCATATTCTGAATATCCGTCGATTGGCCAGGCCCTGACCCGACATTTGCAGAATGAAAACGACGAAGAAGTGAAAGCGGCGATCGAAGTGATTTGTGGCAGTGGTCAGGGGCCATCTCAGGTTCTTGATAAGGTTCTGACTGAAGTAAAAGATTTTCTTGCGCTCGGTGCAAAAGAACAGAGAACCTTTCTCAAGCAGATACGCACCAGCGAGAGTTGGCATAATCACCGAAGTTTATTGACCAAACTGATTTCGGAAAACCTTAAAAAGAATGTTCAACTTGAAATTATAAGATTGTTTGGACAGTTTGGCAGCAGGATCGATACCGGTTCGGTGGTTTCGTTTGTTGAAGATCCAGACCCGTCAGTGGTTGCGGCGGCAATAAAAACCGTCGGAACCATAGATCTTGACGCCATGTTGCCTCATATCAACCGTTTTCTTGCTGACGAAGATCCGCGGATCAAGTCAGCGGCTCTGGAAGTCTATGTTATGGCAGACAAGGAAGGCGCAATTCAGTATCTTTCGTCGATGCTTCGTTCTACCGCATTGGCTACGAGAAAGGTTGGTCTTTCTTTGCTACCTCAGCTCGATTACTCTTCTGCAGAACCCTTAATCTGGCGTCTGCTCAAATACGAAGGCAACAATGAACTGAAAATTCAGGCGGCCTACATGGTTGCGGCCAATCCGACCAAAGAGGGGCTTTACAAGCTATTTGCCATTTCCCATAAAAAAGAGGGTGAGATTAAAGAGGGATACGAGGAGCTTTGGAACCTGGCCCTGGTTTCGGCCGAAAGTCTTTTTGCCGATTCTCGGGAAAATATCGAGGCCGAGTGCTGGGAAGCCTTTAAAGCTGATTCTGAGAAGAAGTCCGAGGACAAGTCGGCCTACTCTTATTCAAGTGTCGTTGGTGAAGGTGATATTTCAGGAGTTGGTTCCGAAGAGACCGACAAAACTTTCCTGGAAACACTTTATCTGCACCTTTTTGAATTCAAAATGTTTTATGCCGCGGGTTTGCTGATTTTCATGCCCGTATTTTATTATCTCTTTTCCTCAGAGCCAACAACCAAGGTGGTTCGCTCCAAAAGTGGAAAAACAGCCAAAGTAAATTTCATGCCGACGCAGAAAAGCATGTCTACTCAGGTTGGCAGTGATGATTGGAAGGGAACTTTGAAATCCGGCGCCAGAGAACTGCTTTCAGGGCAGGCTTATAAAGCTGTGCTGAACAATAGTTCCCGGGAAATTCAGAGCTTTCGGGCCGATTATGAAAGAAATTACCAGCAGTATCTCATTGATAAAGCCAACGATTCTTCAGAGCCTGAAGAAACCAGGCAACTTTACGAGGCACATCTCAACCCGGCTTTTGCTAACGCCGTCAAATCATGGGAGGCGGGTAACTATTCCGAAGCCGAGCTTTACTATGAGCGGGCAGTAGAAGATCAACAATTAAACCCGGTTGGTCGCTGTTTTGCCCTGCAAAAGCTTTTGGAGATTGCGCAAAATCGTAAAGACAAGACGACATGGCTGAAATGGCAGGATCGATTGATGAAGGAATTGAAAAAGATTCCAGGCTATGAGGGCGTCAAGGGAATAGAAAACTTCGGCCAAATGTATATTCGTATGGTTGAAATCAGCCAGCATCTTAAAAGCGGTGGCGACAGTGCACCTATAACCAACCACCTGATGAATACCGGGGAAAGCGAAGCCGAAGCCCGGCAAAGTCTCGAGGCTTTGAAGAATATCGACAAGCTTTTCCCCTCAGACCGGTAATTTATTTTTCCTGCGGTAAAACATTTTTTCCCTTGTCAGCGTATTTCTACTGAACAGGGTACAAAACCTTACTGGTCTAACTGTCCTGGATGGGGTATAATTTTATAAAGATATTTAACAGGGGAATTAAGCAGTGAATAAAAGAAATTACCGCAAAAGCGGCTCGGCATATCTGATGGCCATAGGCGTTCTGTCGGTTCTGGTGCTTGTCGGTATTGCGTTGTCGCGAATGACGGTTACCGGGCGTTTTACGACCATTTTCAGCAGTAATGAAAAACGTGCCGAAGAATGTGCTGAATCAGCGGCAAATCTGACCTTCAAAGTTGTAAAAGACAACATGAATGATTACAGCGCATTTTGGAAATTGTTCAAAGATCCTGATGGGCTGCTTAAGAGCTGGTTTATGTATTTTCGTCTGCCCGCTCCAGTGGCCGGAGCATATATCGATCCGGTCAGTTTTGAAAATGCCAAGGCCAATGGTGTCGATGTCCAGCTGGATTTGTTTAACAGCACAATTTTCAAGCCTTTGTATGAAAAAGGCATTGTTTACATGTATGACACGGTTTCACCAGATCCAAAGGCCCCGCTTGCACCATTGAAGGGGATGTTTGACGCACTGGGCGGCAGGGTTCGAGTTACCTGTACGGCGCGAATCAAGAATGCCTTTGCCATACTTGCCGATAACCCCGATTACGTGGTTGGCGGTGTCGAAGTGCCTTTGCGCAAGGTTACCGGTTTTCTCGGTAACCTTTATGACAAGATTAAAATCGGTGCTGCCGATGTGGTTTCCGATGCGAAAGATACCATCGATCCAACCGGGAAACTCGATAAAGATTTCCCCAACGTCGATTTTACCAATATGTTGCCCAATGACCCCCTGCTGCAGGCACCTGATATCACCAATCTCACCATTATTGTTCAGGGCGTACCAGTGCCGGTTGGCGCAATATTGCAAAAGCCTCTCGATGCAATTTTCAATAAAATTCAGACCGAACTGGGACTGACCCCGCGAAAGCTGGCCAAAAAGGTTTTTGGTGACGTCCTGCAGTTCAAGATTGATTTTACTGCGATTAACAAGAGAATCGAAGAAGCGATTCAGAATTGTTTGCCTGACTTTCTGCAGGCTTTTGCAGGTAACGTTTCCTGGGACGTCACGGTCGAAAAACAAGGCATTTTCGAGGTTGTCACAGAGGTCGAATACACCCCTCAGTATCCCAACGGCCCGACGATCAAAAAGCGCCTGATCATGCACCGGGAATTTCGCGTGGCCGATATTCAGCCTATCGCTTCTGATTATACCTTCTTCGTTGCCAACTCAAAATTGCTTTATGAAAAAGCGCTTGAAAATTTCGACAGCTGGCAGGGTGATGATCAGATAAAATGGAATGAAGGCATGGGCACTATCGTTATTCACAATATGCCTTCACTCGATGCGATCTGGAACTCACTTAAAAACATATTTTCGTTTGAAATCCGGAAGCTGGCGCAGAATTTGCAGCTTCCCGGCCTCGTCAGGGTCAATGGGACAAAAGAAATGCTGCTCAAATTGACGATGTTCGAGAAGTTTCCGATTGGTTCCGACGCCCTTGAGGTTTTCAAGAAGATGGAAATCGCTGCTTTGCTTACACCGCATCCTGATGGCCAGAAAACCGCCTGCGCCGGTGATCACCCGAATGGCGGGTCAAGTCATAACATCATTCCCGGGTTAAAAAGCGTTACCTATAATTTCTGGGCCACCGGCAAGCCCTTTGACTGGGGCTATTTCGGGGGCGGCGACCCAGGCGGAATAGGAACCTACTGGTTGCCGATCCCGCCAATGTTCGCACGCACACTTCTGTTTGGGAATTTTCATCTTGAGTTCCCAATGTCGATGCGGGTTGAAGGCTATCTGAAAAAGGTCTATACCCACATCAACCTGCTGCTGGTAAAAATTTACATTCCGCCGATTCCGATCATCGGCTTTCTCGGTATGGACATTCCGATTCCCTGGTTCTGGGCCAAGGCTAAAAAAGAGCCCTATGGTTTCTGCCAGTGGCCGCCCTATGAAAACGATGACCAGGGAAAAACCGCCTGGAACCCGAATAACAAGGGCAACCTTCCTGCCAACACCTATTCTCCGACTCAGTATCTTAAAAAAGCCAGTTATTTCTACGCCTCATCCCAGGATTTTAACAAGGATATTGAAAACCGCACCATTATTCATAATGGTAAAGAGACTTTTATCTGCGACGGAGTGACTTTCGTCAATGATAACCTGTGGTTTACGAAACCCCTGCATGTAATGGGACGTGGCATAATCGTCGCTGCGGCAAACGTTCATTTGAATGCTGAAATTACACGAGAAGACAAAGACGCCAACGGTAACAATACCGTGTTTTCGATCGTTGCCAGAAATGGCGCAATCATCAACCACTATGGGAAGCGCAAGGTTTACGCCTGTCTTTACGGCGACAAGGGGCTTATGAACCCAATTGGTGCGAATCTCACCGTTCACGGGAATCTGGTGGTCAATCGCTTCAACCGCAAGGACTGTCAGGGTGATCTGCACGTTTATTATGAGTCCAATCATTGCCGCAGTTCCTTGCTGTCGATGATCAGGCCAGTTGCCAAATGGGACCCGACCAGATACTATGTAACCTTAAGTGCACAAACTGCATTGTTCCAGTTCGAAAAGCTGTAGACGGAGATAAACCAGCATGATCAGATCTGACAGAGCTATTACACTAGTTGAAATTACCATTGCCTTGGCTATTCTGATTATTGCCATCATACCTTTGTTGCGCCTGTCTTCCAATGACGCGACAACCGCAATTGAAACCGAGAAAATTCAGATTTCTGAAAGGATTCTTGAAAGTATCAAGAGTGAGCTGATGGCATTGCCATTCAAAAGGTTTTATGAAAGAAGTGAGGCCGAAGGTGAAGACACTAATAATCCCGGGCCGTTCGAGCTTTCCGATGGGTTTTATCCGATCAGTCTTGGTAAGGTTCTGGATGTTCAGCAAAAGTATAAAGATTTCAGTGTTGTCGGCACCTGGAGTTACATTCTTAAAGATGGAAAGATTGACAAGACTATGATCCAAGCCGACATTTCATGTTCTTTCAGCCGCGCCCGTGGCCCTGAAGTAAATCGCAGCAAATCTTTTTTGCTGGTCAAGCCCTGAATTACAGGAGGAATGGTTATGAGAAAAAGAGGAATGACCCTGGTAGAGATGATGGTGGCTTTCTTTATTCTTTCATTGATATCGGTTCCCCTGTATTACGTCATCAAAGATGCCAGTTATAAAGGGGCTCTGGTTGCCTGTAAAGAAGAAGCTAAACAGGAATCAAACAAGGTTTTGAAAATTCTTGAACATGACCTGAGTCAGGCCAGGCGCGAAAGTTTCAAGCAACCCAGCGACGACGTCTACGAGATCAAGGTGCGCAAACAGGGCGATGATAAAGATGTTTCTTTACGCTACTTCTATTCAAAACCCGATTTGAAAAGAATTTACGATGGCAAGCAGTGGCAGGTCAGTGACAAGGTCGAGGAATTCAATATTTCGACTTCGCCCGATGCACCGGGACGGCTGGTTGTCAGCTTGAAAACCAAATCTTTCTTCGATGGCATCAAAGAAGGCGATGCGCCGATTCTTTCCCAGGAAAAGATGATCGTCATGCGCGAAGACGCTGCTTTCGAGAAAGACAAACACTGGCGTGACG
>CAZTHA010000080.1:0-14000 GCA_964613435.1 uncultured bacterium | reverse complement strand
GTTTGAGGGGCGTGTGGCGAGAGCCATACGGGTTCAAGTCCCGTCCCCGGCACCGAAGCAGGCCTCTGAAGAAATTCAGAGGCTTGTTTTGTGATTCCTTGATGATGAATTGAATAAAAAGAGCTGTCTCAAAATGAAGAAGAGCTTTGTTCTTGAATACTGGCTTGATGATGGCTGGTATGTTGGAAAACTTAAAGAAGTGCCTGGAGTCTTCAGCCAGGGTGAGACCATGGAAGAACTGGAAAAGAATATCAGAGAGGTCTACGAACTGGTAATGAAAGACCAACCAGAAATTGACATTTTAACTGATCGAAAAACCAAGGATATTCTACTGGAAGTTGCGTGAAGAGGAAGAATTTTATCCGTGAGTTGCGCCTGAAGGGTTGTGCGGTTAAAAGACATGGTGCTAATCACGATATTTATATCAATGTTCGCAGTGGGTTAACCGCGCCGGTTCCCAGACATAGCGAGATAAAAGAGAGCCTGTGCAAGTTGATTCGCCTTCAACTTGGTCTAAAAGAATGCTGATTTAAACTCTTTTTTCCCAAGAGAGCATGAATTCAAAAGCCGATTTTGGGCTTTTTCTTTGCTCTGGGATTGAGCATGGTGTTGATTGTGGCAAATATTAACTTTATATCGTTGCTGTTGCTTTTAACGTTTTTTTCAATATCCTTGATTTTCATGGCCAGTTCTTCATGAATGGAAGCCACTTTTCTGAGTTTTACAAAAGTTCTGGTTATCTGAATGTTTACTTCGACGGCTTTTGTACTTCTCAATATGCTTGAAAGCATGAGAATCCCGTGTTCGGTAAATGCAAAGGGTGTCGATGGATTGAATTTTACTGTATCAGGGAGCTTGTCACAATTTGTGATAAGCTCTTTCCATTCTTGTTTGGTCAACTCAAACATAAAATCTTCAGGAAATCTGGAGATGTTTCTTTTTACTGCTTGCTTAAGAGACCTGGTTTCGACTTCATATAGCTTTGCAAGATCGAAATCCAGCATTACTCTATGCCCACAAATTGTATAGATTTTGCTTTCTATTCTTTCTGAATCAATAATGCTCAAGTCTTTGTCGTTCATTTTTTTCTCCTGATTTTAGTGACTTTTTTTCGGGCCTCATTGTTAAATCAAGCGAAAAAGGAAAATGTGAAAATATTTTTGAGATCACAATTTGCGACCTCAAAACCTGTCACCAGAAAACTTGATATTCCAAAATGGAATACCAAGTTTTGGGTCCCCGGCACCGATGAAATCCTCGTTAACCCGAGGATTTGATCGTTTTAGTCGAATCAATTTTTGGGCTTGCTAAAATCAGATCGGCAATTTATTATATTAATAACATACCCGTCTCGCTTCTTACCCTTTCCGGGGTTCGCGCAAATCGACGGGTTGTTTGCTATATAGGGATGGAAAAATTAGAAAAACTTACCGCAAGTTGGCTTTAACTTTTCAAGAACAACTTTCTTTACTTATAGAACGGGGCTACGGGTTAAAAATCATGATTATGCTGAGAAATTTCTATCTAGTGTGAATTACTATAGATTCAGCGCATATTGCATCCCTTTTGAAAAAAAATCGGCATGAGTTCAAAAAACAAAAACCTGTCGCGCTTTATGAAATGAAAAAGTCGCTACTGCATCAGGCGTTTTCGGAGGAACTTTGATATGACAAAGCAGTTACAGATTCGTAACAGCACTGCCGAGTTTCTGATATTTACCGGTCAGGCCGGTGAGAATGGGATTGAAGTGCGTGTGGAAGGCGAAACCGTCTGGTTAACCCAATTGTTTATGGCCAAGTTGTTCGAGGTAGATGTGAGAACGATCAATGAACATCTGGGTAATATCTATAAAAGCGGTGAGCAGAGCCGGGAGGCAACTATCCGGAAATTCCGGATAGTTCGAAAAGAAGGCAATAGAAAGGTTGAACGCGTTATTGACCATTATAATCTCGACGCGATTATTGCTGTAGGCTTCAGGGTCAACTCAGTTCGTGCCACCCAGTTCAGACAATGGGCAATTCAGGTTTTGAAAGAATTTTCAATAAAGGGCTATGTGATCGATAAAAAGCGCATGGAAAACGGTGCATTTCTCGGCGAAGATTATTTTGAACACCTGCTTGAAGAAATCAGGGAAATCAGACTCAGCGAACGCCGGTTTTATCAGAAAATAACCGATATTTACTCTACCAGCGTCGACTATAATCTTGATGCTCCAACAACCAGAGAGTTTTTCGCAAAAGTTCAGAACAAGCTGCATTTCGCCATTCACGGCCACACTGCCGCCGAACTGATAATGGAACGAGCCGACAGCAAGAAACCAAAAATGGGTTTAACTTCATGGGAAAAGGCTCCTGATGGCAAGATCGTAAAAACCGATGTCGTGGTTGCCAAAAACTATCTCAGCAGAGAAGAGCTTGAATCGCTGGGTCGAATAGTTAACGCTTATCTTGATCTGGCTGAAGAAAGAGCCCGCCGCAAGATACCCATGACCATGGAAGACTGGGCAAAACGACTCGATATGTTTCTTGAATTTGATGAGCGCGAAATTCTGCAGAACCCCGGCAAAGTTACGGCAAAGATTGCAAAAGCCCATGCCGAAAGTGAATTTGAAAAATACCGCATTGTTCAGGATCGCCTGTTTGAATCAGATTTTGACCGCCACATAAAAAAGCTGTTGCAGGAAAACAAAAACAACGAGGATGAAGAATGAACGAAACCGAAACCGGAGCTGTCTAAGTCTGAAAAACTCCTCTATGATCTGAATGCTTACCACTATTGCCCGTTGCTTCTTAGAACATTAGCGAGCATCAGAATGCCATGCTCAGAAAAAGCGCTTACTGGTTTTCGTCTCCCGCCATGTTTTTCTTTGCTGACCTGCCTTCCCAGACTTGAAGTCGCAAATTGCGACATCAAGTTTTCTTCTTCCGCAATTGTTAATTGAAACATAAAGCTATCCGGAAAACGTTCGGCCTTGCGCTTACCCTGTTCATTCAATCGCCTTGTTTCAACGCCATGCATTTCTGCAAGATCAGAGTCGATCATGACCCTTTGGCCGCGAATTGTATAAATTTTGCTTTCGATTCTTTCTGAATCGATAATTCTCAAGTCTTTTCCGGTCATTTTCCCTCTCCTGATGATTGACGAATTTTTACAGGCTTCATCTTTAAATCAAGCGAAAAAGAAAAATGGGAAGAACTTTTGTAAATCTCCCGAATCTTTCATGGCTGTCCCTTTTTGTATGGAACGGTTATATGAAATTCTCTTCCTCGATAAAGGCATGAACAGACAATTTGAATCTTTCGTAGTGCCGTGATAGAGTAAGATACAGGCTCGATTACACTTTAAAATTTTAAGCCAGCGTGAAAGCAAGGCCATGGCTGAACTACTTCTGAATCTGGATCTAAAATATTTCCGCTTTCTGACCGCCGGGGAAAGACAGAAGGCCTATATGCTGATTTTATCCTGTCTTTACCATGAGCGTCTCGAACATCAGAGCCAGATTTTTCACGACACCCTGTTCGGTAAAGTTAAAGAACAAGTCGAAAAGGTAACGGGTTTCTATGCCGACGCCCAGTTTCGCTCAGATATCGATCAGCTGGTAGAATGGGGAAACATTACGCGCAAGGTTGAGGGCCGCCGGGTTCGTTCTCTTTCCGATAACAGTCTGCGCCGCAATTTGTTGACTATTTCAGAGCAGACTTTTCAGCTGATGCGCTTCCTCTTTCAGCAGCTCAAACCTCGGCAGACTAAAACCGTCGCTCGTGGTTTCATGCTTTTGCAGGATCTTAGAGCAATGCTGGAGCAGTTTGAAAATGTTCTTGAAGAATTTTATAGTGGTGACCGCTCCCAGGAAAAACTGCAACGGGCCTGGCACCTCATCGACACCATGGATGCCAAGGTCGAAGATACGGTTTCAGAACTGACCGGTCTCGCAGACCAGCTGCACTCTTTTCTTGAAGCGAACGATGAGTTTCATGCCGAAGATTATGACCGGCTGATGTTTCAACTCGAAGCCTATAACCAGGGTTATCTCTCGCAATTGATCCTGGAAGTCGATCGCTTGTTTCTAAGACTAAGCGATGTCCAGCGCCATCCATGTCTCAAAGAGTTTTTGACCGAAATCGATGGGTTCCTTGAGCAGAACAGTTCTGCGGGCAAGGGAGATATGGGGCGAAAGTTCAACTCGCTTGTTGTTTTCTTTAATCCGGAAAGCGGCAAACTAGACTTTTATAACCAGCGTGTCCAGCGCGAGCTGGGCGAATCCATCCGGCGCATCAGGAATTACCTGAAGATTAAACGCGACCGTTCTTTGCGAATTCAGGAAATAAGAGCCCGTCGCACTGAGATGTTTCAGGCTTCAGATGAATTGGCGGCCCGATGGGTTCAGAAATTGTATTCTTCGGTGGCGGTTCCGGTTCTCGATTCCGATGCCACCCCAGAAGACCGCCAACCCGCACCATTGCCCAGAAAAAAATCCGATCGCAACCGGCAAACCAGAGCGGCAAGACCCATCGAAAAAGTAAAGCAATTGACCGTTGAACAGAACCGTGAACTTGAAAAGCGTAAAATCGAGCTTATCAACAGATTCTTTGCAGAAAAAATCCTCAAAGGCCGCCCAGATTCTTCTTTGAGCGAGGCCGAACTGCTCTCAATCGCTGATTTTAAAACTCTTCTGCACGGCATTAAACTGGCTAAATTCAAAAAAGGGCGTATCTCGGATTTGTTGAAGTTTTCGGTCGAAAATCCTTTTAAAGACGAAACTGCGAGCTTCTCGAACGATGAAAGCGAATTTTCCTGCCCCGACCATAAAATAAGGAATATCAATAATGGCTGACAAACAAGAGCGAAGCGAAGAAAGCTATGAAACCCCTCAACCGGATTCAATAGATAAAATCGGCCGGGACAAATTCCAGGCAGTTTTGAACATTCTAACTGAAAGCCCGTTCTTTTACGCAGGTGATGATCCCGTTCGGTTCAATGTTTTGCGTCGCAATGAAGCCGCATTCAAAAAGTTTTTTGAAAAATATTTTGACTGGCGTCTATATGTAGACAGCAAAATGGCGAGACTGATAAAAGATCGAAACCATAACCCGGCTTTACGTTCAGTTCATCGCGATACCTTCAGATTGACCGGTAGAAATGAGTGCCTTCTTTTCCTCGTTCTCCTGGAATTCTATGAGCATGAATGCAATGATCAAGGTTACAACAACGAAGACGATGAACCCCTTAGGTTTACTTATGCCGATTTTTTCGCATTTACCCGAAGAATTCTCACCGAACAGGCGGCTGATAAGGTTCCTGCCGATCGCGAAATTGACACCGCTGCCCGCCAGCTTTTGAAAAAACTGCAACATTTTCGGCTGCTGTCAGTAATCGAGGTTTCTGACCCCACAGATGATGAATCTAGTAGAAACATGCTCATAGAGGTGCTGCCCGGACTCAATTGCTATGAAGGACGAAAAATGGCCGAAGCTCTGGACAAAGAAGAACCTGAAGGCTCTATGCTAGAAGATGCAGAATATCATACAGAAGAATTTGATGAATCTTCAGGTGACGAAAATGAGTAATACTTTCACTCTGAAAAGAATCCGGCTCATCAATTTTCATAACTTCGTGAATGAAACCATAACGGTAAATGGGCATCTTTTCCTTATCGGTGGCAATGGTTCCGGTAAAACGACCGTCCTTGATGCGGTTCATTTCGTTCTGACCGCAGGCCGAAACATGGAACTCAATTCAGCAGCACGTATGGCCGGCCAACCTAGGCGGCTCGGTCGCAAACTGCAGGGGATTTTCCTGCGCTATGATCTTGAGAAGGGCCCGCGAAATGATCCCAATACCATCGGTTACGCCGCTCTTGAATTCGAAAATCAGGATACCGGTAAAAAGACCTGTATCGGCTGCGGCGCCCTCGCAATAAGCATGGAATCGGTTCCCGACATCTGGGGCTTCGAGGCATCCGGTTCTCTTGATGAGATCGAGTTTTTCCGCCATGAAAGCGATGGGCAGTATCCGTTAAGCCAGCAGGAACTGTCTGATCTTGGGCAATGCAGAGTCTACAACCGTGACCGTTATGTCACTGAAATCGCGGGAAAGTTTTTCGCCAGCCTCTCAGCTTATCGCGACACTATGAATCTTATCGCTGCGGGAAAATCTTATCGTGAGCTGGTGAGCCGCTTTCAGGACCAGTCCGAGCTTTTTCGCGAGCTTCTTCCACCGCCGGACGAAGAAGACTACCAGAGAATCAGAGACTCTTTGAAAGATATCGATAAATTACAGCAACAACTGGAAGATCAGAAAACCCTGGTTGCCTCCCTGCGCAACGTGCAGAGCCAGCGCGACAATGTGCTGGAACAACGTGAAAAAGAAAGCCGCATCAGGTATCTGCTTTCTTTTTACAACCTTGAAAATGCAAAAAAGCTATGCGTAGAAAAAAAAGAGCAACTTCATAAAAATGAAACTGAGCTTCAGCAGCTTGAAAAAAAGCTGAAAGACAATCTGCTTGCAAAGCAAGGTGCCGAAATTGAACTGACTGGGCTGAGAAATTCCGAAGCTTTCAAAAATGTCGCTTTGCTTAAAACCCATGAAGAGCAGCTATCAGAGCGTAGGAATAACTCCAATAGCCTCAGGCTTTTTCTTGACGATGCCAAAAAATTGTTTGAAAAGCAGAAAAATGATAAAGGCGTTTTATGGTCAAATATCGATGATTACTGGCAGCTGCTCGAAAGTTGTTATCTGAAGACGACGAATTATTGCAATTTTACTACCGGCTTTGATAAAGAGCTGTTTGCCAAAGACAGCAAAACCATCTATTTCGGCTGGATAGAAGCTCTTAAACAGAAGAGAACCGGGATGGTTAACTGCATCGGTGAGCTGAAAATCAAAATTGAAGCACTCGAAAAAGAAACTAAACTTATAGAAAAACGCATTTTACAGATGCGAAGCCAGAAAGAGGCAGTGCCGCCGGCGCCCGGTTATCATGATCTGGTAGCTCTTCTAAACGATGAAAAAGTCGAGTTCGTTCCTTTTTACAAGCTTGTAGAACCGACTACTCATCTTTCTGACAGCTTCGCCAGAGTGATCGAAGAGCTTATTGGGCCAGAAAACCTTTGTGCCGTTTTTGCGGTCGGCAGCAGTCAAAACCGGGCCAGAGCAGCGGTTCTGGCAAAACCTTTCAATATTCCCGTTATTGATTGCGGATCAGGTGTTAGGAAGGTTCCTGCCGCGCCACCGTCAGGAATGCGGCGCTTTCTTACTTTTGATGATCGCTTTAACCACGCTGCCGAACGCTTCGCCGCAGAACTGCTCGATCGCTACCATTATTTCGATACCTACAAAGCCTTCGAAAAAAGCGGGCAGGAATACGCAATCAGCAGCAACGGCCTGATTCGACAGCAATCGGCGACCCGTAAAGTTTGCTGCGAAGTTAACCGTTTCATCGGCAGTGATGCAAGAACCCGTGCCCAGTTACAGGAAATTGCCGATCTTGAAATTGAAATCAATGCCAGAAAGCAGCAGATCAGCGAATTTAAGGCGCAAAAAGACTCTGAAATTGCTCGCCAGAAAGAAATCGAACAGGATTTTGAAAATGCAGTCTACGTTCATCCCGACCGGTTGATGCGCTTGAAGAATCAGCTTTTCGAAACCAACGAAGCAATGAAACTGTCCCGCCAGAAGATCGAACTTTTCGAGAAGGAAATTGCCGATCTTGAAATTAAGATTGACGCCAGTATTCATGCTATTAAAACATGCAAAAAAGCTATCGAGGGTCTTGATATTGAAAAAGACAAGGTTAGAATTTCTGAGCTTGAAGATTCTTGTCAAAAGCTTGAAAAAGAATCGATCGAGCTGAATCAAAGGATTGGCAGCTGCCGTGAGAAACTGGCAAAAACTGCTGATGACATTCAGTTCTCACAACAGAACGAAACCAGAAGCCATGCTGCCCTGGATGCTGCCATAAAAAGTTTGCAGAACCTCAAACCCGGGCTTGAATACGGGCAGGTTCATAATTATGTTTATATCATCAGAGGCGGTCAGCAGTTCAAAATCGAGAATCTCGAGCATAACCTGCACGAGGCCGGAAGAGAATTTGCCAGACTTCATGAACGTCTTAAAAATACATTGCTGACCGATACCATGTTGCAAAAGAACTATGGTTTCTCTCTTGACGAAGAAACTTTCGCGGTTGCCTCTAATGGTCGCGCCCTTGATGAAATCACTGCCGAGCTTGAAGATGACCGGGAAAAGATGGGTGAAGTTCTGAATGAAAAGAACCGCATGCTTTTTGAAGACCTGATTATCAAGCATATCGTCAGAAAGTTATGGAAAGAAGAAGACGCTCTGAAGCGGACGATAGATGGAATGAACAACCTGTTGTCAGAGTTGAAGTTCGGAAACACCGTTTATCACTTCAGTATGACCACACGACCCGATTTCAAGGAATTTAGAGAGCTTGT
The DNA here is from genome assembly GCA_964613435.1 of uncultured bacterium. GTDB lineage: Bacteria > Muiribacteriota > Ozemobacteria > Ozemobacterales > Ozemobacteraceae > DYKG01. The sequence continues at coordinate 5,544 of CAZTHA010000080.1, read as the reverse complement.
CCGCAGTTATGCCGATTACAACGAAGAATCAAAAACGAATTTGCAGCAGTTTTTCGAAGCCCATAAAGATTTGCTGATACGAGAAGGCACAGATTTGCCGGAATTTCTTGACTACCGCAAATGGCATGACATCGTTTTAACGGCTAAAACAGTTCGTGGTAATGGAGGTTCGGCAGACGACAAGGGGGTTGCTCTTTCACGACGGGTGTTGAGTCTTGGTTCTGGGGGTGAGCAGTCGGTGCCTAATTACATTCTGCTGCTTTCGCTCGCCAAAGTTCATTTAGAGCACACCCGCTCCAAAATCAGAATCCTCTTGATGGATGAAGCTTTTTACGGAATAGACGCGCAACGCCGTGACGAGCTTCTCGGTTTTGCCGATTGTTTAGGTCTGAACCTGGTTGTGGCACATCCTGACCTTGATGGTGTCACTGATAAACTCGAACGCACCACGACACTGCTCGTCGAAAAAACTGCAGCAGGCGACGTCTATGTCGGAGAATACGTTTTTTCGCGCAAAAAGCCAGCCGGTCTTTTTGATGAACCCCAGGAAGAAGCTGTGGCAGAAATTAGAATAAATTAAATGAACGATTTAATCGAAAAAATAAAAGAATCAGCTGGTCTGCGGCGATTTATAGAAAGCCTGCTAGACAAAATCGACCGTATCGGCAATGTGCCCGGCTCATTTTCGCAGATGGCGAAATCGGCGGGCGATGCAGAAGCGGTGAAATGGTTTTTCGGGCCTCTCTGTGTCAATGTAACGAGCGGCAAGATCAGCCTCAATCTGAAAAAGATCGCCGGAAACCGTGACGAATTTGTTGATCAGTTATATCAGGCGCTTGGTCGATCCAGACTCAATCTGAAAGAAGAAACCAGGTCGCTGACTGATATGGTTACCGGGGTTCTTGAAAAATTTGTTCAATCTGACTCGGCTGTGTTAAAGGATTATTTGAAGATTGAAATTGAAAAGCTTTTGCATGGGCGAGGGGAATTGCTGGCTATGGCTAGACAGCAGGGAGTTGCCGTTCTTGAAGAACATCTTGTCTCTTTGCGAAATGGTTTGATATTTCTTGAAAAATGCCCTGAGCCGGTGCGTTTGTCGAGATTTGGCCTTGAGGTAAATGGTGATAGCAAGAGCTGTCGGTTGGGCAGCCCGATGCTTAAAACTTTTGCCCGTTTGCTTTACCAATTTTCGACCCGGATCAGACAGGAAGTCGATCTGTCAGAACCGCAAAATGATGCTGAGAAAATGCGACTGACGCTTGAGCAGGCTGGTTTGCAGCTCGACGGCTCGGCAAACCAGTTTCAGGTTTACGGAAATCTTGTGTTCTCGAAGCAGAATGAAGCTTTTGGATATGTTAAAAAGCATGCGAAACTGGGTGAACCGGTGGTTCTGACATATGCCCAGCTTGAAAAGGTTGAAATAACTGAGACGCCGCGCAAAGTTGTAACTATCGAAAACGAAACTACATTTTATGAATACGCGCAAAAATCAGACCCGTCTCAGGAACTGGTAATCTGCACCATGGGTCAGGCTAACCGCCTGCTGGTAAGATTTCTCGAACAACTAAAAGGGGTTGTGGACTCCTTTCATCACTGGGGTGATCTCGATCGTAGCGGAGTGCTTATTCTCGACAGCATGAGGCGGCGCAGTGGTTGTGACATCAGGCCGCTGAAAATGGATGTAGAAACCTTTCTGGCGAATAAAGTCAAGGGTCAGGAACTTTCAGAAGAAGAAGCGAATCGGCTTGAATCTCTTTTGCAGCGTCGTCCGGATATAATCTGCGGTGAGCTGCTGCAAACGATACTGGCACACCGAATATGGATCGAGCAGGAAAACCTTTGAATTCTTTTTTGTTTGTAAAAAGGACGAGAAAATAGCTTGGCATGGGTCCCCGGCACCGATCAAATCCTCGTTAACCCGAGGATTTTTTCGTTTTTAGCCTGAGTTTCAGCAGATTTTTTGACGAATGGTTCCGCGGCGAGAAAGCATTTTAAACGCTTATGATTAAAGATCTTCTTTTGGCTTGAAGCCGATTTTGGGCTTTTTCTTCGATCTGGGGTTAAGCATTGTGTTGATAGTCGCAAAGATGAACTTGATATCTCTGCTGTTGCCTTTAACTGTCTTTTCAAGGTCTTTGATTTTTCTGGCCAGTTCTTCGTGACTGGAAGCTGCTTTTCTGAGTTTTACAAAAGTTCTGGTTATCTGAATGCTTACTTCGACGGCTTTTGTGCTTCTCAATATGTTTGAAAGCATGAGTATCCCATGTTCGGTAAATGCAAAAGGTGCCACGTTGCTGAATTTTGCCGTGTCTGAAAGGAGGTCACAATTTGTGACCACCTCTTTCCATTCAGATTTGGTCAGCTCAAACATAAAATCTTCAGGAAATCTGGCGATGTTTCTTTAAATGTGGAACTATCATAAAATAGTAATCGCAAGAATAAAATCTTTGAAGTAAGGGGAAAAGATTGACATGGCAAATAAATCAGAGGGTGATTCAAGCCGTTTGGCGAGGGCCGACGGCTTGCTGGAAAATTCTCTCGGCATGCTTTTTTGCAAAATTCCCGCCGGAACTTTTTCAATGGGTTCAACGATTCAGGAGTCAGAATCTCCGGTGCATCCGGCAACGATTTCCAGGGCATTTTTTCTGGGTAAGCATCCGGTAACTCAGAGACAATATTTAGCTGTTGTGGGGATAAATCCTTCTGATGCGCAAGGTGATAATGCTCCCGCACCAAATTTGCTGGCCTCATTTGAAAAGGATCATGATTTCTTTGGCAGGCCGGAACCAACTACTCTCCCAGATTACATGCTTGATCTTCCAGTTGAAAACGTGACCTGGAATGAAGCCGTCGAATTCTGTAAAAAACTTTCTGAAATGGAAGGAAGAATGTATCGTCTTCCTACCGAAACTGAGTGGGAATACGCCTGCAGAGCAGGAACAAGAACTGAGTTTTATTGGGGAAACAATATGAATGAAGATTTCTGCCACTATGCCTCACTGTTTCAAATACGCAGCGGAAGAAAGGGAGAAAACCCCTGGGGGCTTTGCGATATGCTCGGAAATGTTGGTGAATGGTGTAAGGATAATTTTGCCCCATACTCGGAAAAAGATGAAAACACCACTCAGGACACGGGGACTGGTAGAAATAAAGTTTACCGGGGCGGCTCCTACGATTTTGATATTGCTTTGAATTGTCGTTGCGCAAGTCGATTTTCTGCCGCTCAAGATCATAGAATGATCGATGTGGGGTTCAGAGTTGTTCTTGAGCAGTAGCGAATCGGGCTAATGTATAGTTGAACCAGGCCTGAAAAATTTCCTGGAAAACATGATGACAGGGCTATCGTTTCATGGATAACCCCAGGCCTAATTTTAAGCAGAAATTTGAATTAGGTTATTTCTGGTTCTGGGGCCGCCCGTCGGTTATTTGGTAATAATCGCCCTTTTCTGCGACGAAAATATGTTTTGCAATTTCACAGCCGGTTTGCCCGTCAAAGGCACCCATGAAGTTAAAAAGTCATCATGCCAGAATAGTTCTTCAGCATCCTTTCTGTCGTATAAATTGACCTCAAAGTTCTGCTATGTTAGATAAAGAGCGGTTTGTTTATTATTTCAGCATCGGTTAAACTTCTTTGTGTGTTTGAGAAAGGTTACAAATGAAAAAGAAAGTTGCTATCGGGTTTCTCTTGCTTGGTTTAGTGTTTTCGTTCAGCTCAGTAATAGAAGCAGAGATACCCACAGAAAAAGAAATTGACGAGGCGGAGAAATCCTTTTTCAAGGCATATGAAGCCATAACAGGAAAAGGCGGAGTTATCGATTCGACGCCCTCAGAATCTATTCCTGAAAAAAAGCTGATTGATTCAGCAAAGACAAACGGACACGATGACTACCTGGTCGAGATTCCTTCGCAGGGAAAAGTTGTCGCTGAGCAAGCATTAAAATTTTGGGTGAAACAAGATATAAAAGGGTTTAATTCTTTACTCTGGAAAGATGTGACTATGTGTGGCGATGAAACGCCTGGCATTGGAAAAAAAGCTATCACTACTCAAAGTGACTCTAAAAAATTTATTTCAAGTCAATATCTTCACAGTGAAAATTTGCTGAAAGCCATAAGCCCGGTATTAGAAAAAATCAGGCTTGGTGGCGTTAAGTTTGTTCATCTCAGAAATCGCTTAAAGCTTGCAAAAGACGACTTCTTCTTTTTTGCCCAGTTTGGAAATGATGATACCGAAGAAGTTCTAATCCTGGGACTGCAAAAAAGAAAAGAAGATTACAAAGTTTCATATATTGAATTTTGAAAAAACGGGCGAGCGAGCAACTGGAGTACACTAAGTGGCGACACCCAGTTTTCCCGCACTAATACAAAAAATCCGTCGATTTCTCGACGGATTCTCTTACTTGCGGGAAACGGGGTTCGAATTATATGTTAAAAATGGCTTCAATAGCTTGAGTTGTCTTTTGGTGCGCTCACTCTTGTCAACTTTTTGTCAACATCTTCAGAAATTGCCTGTTTTTGATTTTTCGAAAGTATCTTCGCAGAAGGCTATTTATCATTACGCCAGAAATCTGACTTATTCCAGACAGCCGTCATATTGCCACCGGTACAAATTGCTCTGACTCGATCATGACCCTATGCCTACGAATTGCATAGATTTTGCTTTCGATTCTTTCCGAATCGATAATACTAAAGTCTTTGCCAGTCATTTTTTTCTCCTGATTTTAGTGACCTTTTAATGGGTCTCATTTTTAAATCAAGCGAAAAACAAAAATGGGAAACCTTGTTTCGATGCATGTGTAACTCAATAGTGTTCAATGGAAAAAATGTTATAAATTAGACTTCGTAGAGGGTAAGCTATCATGTAGAAATGAACGAACGCGTTTATATAATTGCCGCTTTTATTTTCTTTATGATACTTTGTCAGGGAAGTCCTCATAGACCGTTTTTTTAGTGAATTTGCTTAGAAAAAAAGGAGTGCAGTTTTGAAGATCAGCCCGACGATTTCAATAATATATGATTATGTTGGCTTTTCAGTGAAAAGAACCCGATCGGAAACAGCAATCTCTGAAGCGAAATGAACTGTTTGAAGTATAGGCTTGCTGCATTTCTCTGGCTGTCAATCATTTTGGGTTGTATCCAGGTTTATGGTTTGCCAAATCTTGGCGGTGAAGCCTACATCAATAAAGCCGGTGAAATTATTGTTTCAAGCAACCTATTGTTGCAATCAGCAGGTGATAAAGATCCGGGTGAGTATGCCAGGAAGAAAACTACCACGAAGTTCTTGCCCGTTAATGTGGTCGATGCCTTTAATTCGGTGCCCTTTACTCATGATTTAATCTGTGGCATGGTTGTGACAGCAGGTCTATATAAAGAAAAAATTGCTGACCAGGGCTCAGAGCTTGAATGGTTGCCGACTTATCGTCAAAGCTTGCTTACAGTTTCGCCTGATCGCGAAGTTACGATCGATGTTGCAAACGGCTATATTCGCATCTGCCAGAACGAATCGTTGATCCCTCACGTTTTTGAACTGGCTCTGTTTAAATCAGT
>CAZTHA010000079.1:0-14015 GCA_964613435.1 uncultured bacterium | reverse complement strand
CTTGAAAGGGGCAGTTTCGCAGTCGTGAAAGATCAGATCGCATGAATCATAGAACTTGCGCATCTGGTAGGGCGCGAACTGAGTATCGGTAGAGAAGAAGATCTTGGTGTCAGAGGCAATTTCGTTGATTATCAGGCCATAACTGTGCTGAATCATCATGCCGCTGACGACATGAACGGTCTGCACCGGGGTGAAGCGAATGTTTTCCCAGACAAATGATGAATTGATGCGCACCGGTCGGCAGTCGAAGTAGTCGGTGAGATTGGCAATTTTGCCTTCCAGGGTTTCCAGTCCTCCTCTGAGGCTTCTGTTCCACAGGTCAGCCATGAGTGACTGAACCGCGAAGAGTTTGGGGCGCTGGCAGGTTGGGTTGAAGTAGGTTACCAGTGCCAGCCATTCCATCGAGCCAATGTGGTCTGCGTGCAGGTGTGAGATGTAGACGCCGTCGATTTCCTGGCCGACGTTGGCATTGTTGATTCCGAGCTCTTCGAGAGCGAACTGGGCGTGAGTGCCGCAGTCGATCAGCAGCTTTTTGCCTGATTCTGAGATTACCAGGGCGTTGGACTGGTAGTAGTCGCGATTGGTGAATGCACTTCCGACACCTATGAATTGAATTTTGAACATTATTGGACTCCTTTCATTCTGCTGAAAATCAGCAATAGAGAATTATTCGAAGAAAAAGATTTTCTTCACGGGCAAATGAAGGATTCCAGAAGGCATTTCGTTGTCGGTCTGAGGCATTCGTGGCGAATCAGCCGGCCGTGGAAGGCTGCGGGTGAAGCCCAGGTCTGCGGTCAGAGCGAGAAGGAGATCTCTGGATACAATTTAAATTTTAACCTTTAAATTTATGCTTTGGCAATCTATGTAAGAGCATTTTGTGTGCCAGCTTTTCGATTATCAAACTACCGGCAGGATAAATGCCCGGGCATCGTTTTGCTGACGGCATTCTGGCCTCAAATTTCCAAACAACAATAATTTGTGGGTAGTTTAATGTGACATGCCAGGTGTGTCAGATTTAGTAAAAGGGTCAGATTTGTCGCAAAATTTACAGAATCTAGATTTGCCCAGGCCAAAATTTCCAGCACGCGCACGGTAAGTTTGATCCTCGAAGATTTTTGGAAAACGAAACCTGGTTAATTACAGCTGACCGTTTCAGGCGGCTGATAATTTTTCAGGTGAATATCGAGCCACCAGATTGAGTAAGAGAAAACGTACAGAGCTACGAACCCCGTCCAGAAAATAAGAAATCCATTGCCAAAAGTCATTTTCAGTGGGAGTTCATAACAAAAAGCCATGTCTATGATAATTAGATGAAGAACTCTAAAAAATATCGATTCGCGAAGATCCTTGAAAAAATGCAGAATTGAGATTGTTTCATTTTCAGAACTTATCATTAGAAAAGAAACCAGCAGAATTATGGCCGTGTTGAAAACGTGCTGCATAATATTCGCATCACTGAAACTGACAATTGGCGGAACTATTCCGACCCGGAAGCTTTGAAATAATATAAAAATCAACAATGGGAATATGAAAAACCACATTGCAAGTTCGGCCAATCGATAATGTTTGCGATTGTTTGCTTCAGTTTTATGCCCCCATACCAGACCTTTAATCATAAGTCTGGCACTTTTTCTGATCTCTTGCTTAGATGAATTTTCTGGTTCGTGGATAATGTATTTATTTAAAAGCTCACCTCTATCTTCGGAAAAATCTTTGCTTATTTTTTCCGGATCAATCCTTGCCGCCATCGAATCGATAAAAACCTTCTTCCCGAAAATTCCGGCTGTGTCGAGGTATGAGCGACCTTTTTGGTCGGGTTGCTCAGGGTTTGCACCGTATTTAAGAAGAATCTGGGCGCTTTTTAAGTGTCCCTTTATTGCTGTTAGGTGCAGCGGCGCATAGCCTTCAAGGTTTCTCAAGTTTGTCTTGGCATGACTGGCCAGTAAAAGCTCAAGAGCTTTATCAAAGCCTTTGACAGCGGCAATGTGCAATGCTGTGTCGCCATTGCGGTTTGTTGCATGAATTTTAGCCCCATGGCCAATGAGTCTGGCCATGATAGACGTCGAATTTCTTCGGGTTGCGACATGAAGCGGGGTTTCGAGCTTTCTCGACCGGATGTTTGGGTTTATGCCCGAATTCAAAAACAGAATTACGGCTTCTTCGTTTTCGCTGTTGCAGGCTTCATGAAGTGGAGTCCAGCCAAAGGAATCCTGAAGGTCAGCCCTTGCGCCATAGGCCATCAGTTCTGCAACCGCAACAGCATCTTTAGCACGCGCGGCAAAATGAAGAAGGGTTTCATCCTGATAATTTCTTTCGAAAACTGCGGCTCTGAATTTGTTAAGGTAAAATTTCAGTAATTGGGAATCGGAATTTTCAATTGCGTATAACATTTTTTCCCACATGGTTATCCTCCTGGTAAATCCTTAGGACAAAGGCCTTATTTTCTGTCTCTCTGATACTTTTGTCTTCAGTCAGGAAAACTACTCTGGGAAATGCAACAAAACCTCTGAAAAGCTGCCAGGCTATTTCAGAAGCTCAATATAATCAAGTATTACAGAACGAGTCGATATCTTTCTGCGGAAAAACTTTTTTTCCTCTCTCAACTAAATTATACCTAAGAAGTATATGAAACGTAATAAAGTGCAAACCGTCTCTGGACAAGCCTTTTGCTTTTGATCGCGTGAATTACCCTTTGTGGATGGCCGATAGAAAAATTTACTTTTTTGGGGGGATACTTCCTGGCATTTTGATGTCTATTTATTTCAGTTATGTTAACTTAACTAAAACTACGCCAAGTGGGTTTATGAACAATCAAAAAGATTTGCATCGCTGGAAATTTTATCGCTACGGCGGCCTTGATCAGGTCTGGTTGGGAACCACTTAAGACCTGCACTAATTTTTGGAAATTGGACAAAATTGTCGCGATCTTACCAGAATTTTGGTTCGATGACGAGGTAATTATGACGGCGCTTTGGGTAGCGATTTTTCCCGTGGCCTGGATATCGTTTGCCCCATGGGTAGTGACGCCAATGGTTAGGCTTGCTTTCATAAATCACTACCTTCACTTCGCTTTGCGGTCGGTCAAAACTGTATGCTGGAGGTGGCGCTGAGGAATAAAAAAAATCAGGATCAGAACGCCAGTTGCTGCGCTTTTCAAGGTCATATACCGATATCCAGCCACTTACCGGCTCAGGGTAATGAGCTCGCCCCATGTGCAAAATCTGGGCATTACTGCCCGAAACATCAATGACCCAGAATGGTTCATTACGGTTAAGTCTTTTGTTGTTTACCAGCAGGTAAGCAGAGGTAACTCTGAAATCTTTGCTGGTTTTGGTGGTGCGGGCAACCATTTTTTCAACTTCGGAAATGCTGGCGAGATTGTTGCCGCCGCTGAGTAGCTTATCAAGAGCTTCGTTCAGCTTGCTGATGACAAAAAGGGCGCGATCTTTTTCGGCTGCGGCCTGAACTTTGTCAGGGCCAAATTCTGAGCGTTTCCAGGCGTCGAAATATGCGTCGAGAGCCTTTAGCTTTTTTGAGTGCAGATCGTTAAGCTTTTGCTGATAGGCGTTATAGCTGCGGTAATTACCGAGCATTTCATTCATTTGCAGACTGTTTTGCGCTTTGATTGCTTTTGCCTGACGAATTGCGGTTTCATAATTTGCATCAGTAAGTAAAATCTCAAGCTGATTGATGAAATCATATTTTGCCAGAGAAATCTGGGAAGGAGCATCCGATTTCTCTATGCCGGGGGGATTATCCGGATGCTGGATTGCTGAACTGACCTTGTTTTCTTGATTGTCTGGCGCGGGTTCGAATGCCGCGGCGACAGGTTTCCCACAACCAGGGCAGAAATTAGCTTTTTCGGGAAGAACTTTGCCGCAGTGATGGCAGTAATCGGCAAAAACTGGTGAAACTATCAGAGTAAAAACCAACAGAAGTGGAAAAAGGAGCTTGAACATTTTCACGTTTCCTTTTCATTAATTTTTTAACACTATGACAGAGTCAGATCAAAAATAAAACAGGGCAAATGTTAAGAAGTTTTAATCATTGCTCAGAAGCCCTGCAATTTTAGGTTTGGTTGATTTTATTGAAGATGTGTTAAGCTTATGCCTTACTGTTAACTTGAGGGAGAGCAATTTTATGGCGGAAAAGGCGAAGACGCATCGCTGGAAATTTTATCGCTACGGCGGGCTTGATCAGGTCGGGTTGGAAACCGCTGAGGACCTGCGCCATCTCGATCAGCTCGATCCGAAACTCTGGGCGGCAATGACTTGTCCAACTAACAATATCGAATTTGACAGCAAAACTCTTGAGTATCTCGATACCGATAAAGATAATCGCATCAAGATTCCTGAAATAATTGCCGGTGTCAATTGGACCTGCAAACTGCTTAGACAACCTGAGGCGATGATGAAGCCGGAGGAAGGCCTGCCCCTGGATCTAATCAACACTGAAGATGCCGATGGTGCAGCGATTATGGCTTCTGCCAAAAGAGTTCTTGCCAATCTCGGTAAAGCTGATGCCAAACAGATCACCATTGAAGACCTCGCTGACACGGTAAAAATTTATTCGGTGACCCAGTTCAATGGTGATGGAATCATTACCGCCGATGTGCCTGCCAGCGAAGAGGCTAAACAGTTGATTGGTGAGGTCATGGACTGCATCGGCACCGCCGAAGACCGAAGCGGCAAACATGGCATTTCCCAGGAAATGCTCGATCAGTTCATTAAAGATGCCCGGGCTTATCTTGATTGGTCTGCCTGTGCCGACAAAGAAAAAGATATTCTTTTTGCCGGCGAAGAAACGGTGGCGATGGCTTCAGCCTACCTGACAGTAAAGAGCCTTATCGACGACTATTTCATACGCTGTCAGCTGGCCAGTTACGATTCCAGCTACGCCCGTGCCAACACTGCTCTCGAACATGAATACATTGCGCTTTTGAAAAAGAGCCTTTCGAACCAGACCGATGAATTGAAAGAATTGCCCCTGGCCCTCGTCAGCGAAGAAGCGATTTTGAATATGCTTGAACGGGTAAACCCGGCATGGTCACAGGCTTTGGTTAATTTTGCCGAAAAAGTAGCGCAGCCTCTGGTCAATCAGCGACAAAAGCTTTCAGAGAACGATTGGCAGACTATCAAAGGCAAATTCGCCGCGTATGAAAACTGGCAAAGTCAAAAGGCCGGCTTGGCGGTCGAGAAGCTTGGACGAGCCAGACTTGAACAGATCGTTACCGGTAAGATTCCGGCTGAAGTCATGGATATGATTGCCCAGGACAAGGCACTTGCGCCAGAATTCGAGGCTTTGACCAATGCTGACAAGCTGGTGCGATACTATCGCTATCTTTTTACGCTGTTGAACAATTTTGTCGCTTTTCGCGATTTCTACGACACCACCAGGTCGGCAGTGTTCCAGCTTGGAACTCTTTACATGGACAGTCGCAGCTGCAAGCTTTGTGTTCGGGTGACCGACATTGCCAAGCATAGTGCGATGGCCAACAGTTGCAATACCTTTCTGGTTTATTGCGATTGCGTCAGGCAGGGCTCTTCTGAAAAGATGACCATTGCTGCCGCCTTCACCGATGGCGATTCTGAGCAGCTGCAAATCGGTCGAAACGGCCTTTTTGTCGATCAGAAAGGCAATTACTGGGATGCGACCATCGTAAAACTCATCGATCACCCGATCAGCATTCGACAGGCCTTCTGGTCACCCTACAAAAAGCTGGGGAACCTGGTTCGCGAGCAGATAGAAAAATTTGCCGCCTCAAAAGAAAAGCAGCTTGGTGATTCGATGGCGAAAACTGTCGATGGTTCTGGGGCGATCACCGCGGGTAAACCTGTCGCAGCTCCTTTCGATGTCGGAAAATTTGCCGGCATTTTTGCCGCAATCGGCCTGGCTTTTGCGGCCATCGGCTCGACCATTGCCTCGATTGTCGGTGCTTTTATGGGCTTGGCAATCTGGCAGATGCCCCTTGCTATCGGCGGGGTTTTGCTGATCATTTCAGGGCCCTCGATGATCATGGCGGCAATCAGATTGCGTCGCCGTAATCTCGGCGCGATTCTCGATGCCAATGGCTGGGCGGTTAACACCAGGGCTCATATCAATATCGCCTTCGGCAAGACCCTGACCTGCCTGGCTGAACTGCCACCTGGGGCCATTCAATCGAAAGACGATCCATTTCCCGATAAAAGGAATGCCTGGGCCAAGATTTTGATTGCAGTTCTGCTCATTGTTTTCATCCTGCTGATGTGGCGTTCAGTGCCGGCCCGAAATAAGTTCAAACAATTTCTCGGTTTTAAAATCGTTGCGGAACCTGACTTGAAAAAAGCTGTGACGGTCGGCAAAAAGAAGGCGGTATCGAGCAAAAAAACGCCGAAAAAGGCCTCGGAAAAAGCGCCAGCTAACTCACCGGCAAAAGCGTCGGAGAATGCACCGGCAACAGGTAGCGCCGGCCAGTAAGCGGCGGCGTTGATATAAAAGCCGGGGTGAGGCCTTTTCCCTTCTGACTGGTCTAAAAGATTTGCCTAATTCGAATTGCTGCTTATATTTTTAAGTAGAGAGTACAAGAAGCGGGTTGAGTCTGTTTCAGGGAGGGGGCTGCCATGTTGTCAGGAATTTGTTTCACTGGAACCGGGCCTATTCTGGTTTTGACGACCTACAATTCCTTTACCGATGAAGAATTGCTGAAAAAGTTCAAGTCTAAAGGTATCAAGAAGTTCATTGTCTATGAAGTGCCGCTTGACCAGGTTAAACAGAAGTATGGTGCGCATTATGACATAGTAATGAACGACTTGAAGCAGGAAAACGACCTGCGGGTTCTTGATTACGATGGACACCACGTTTTTTATCAGTTTACGCTGAATGAGCTGAAGCATCCGGCCATTTACGACGAAACCGCCTGAGAATCTCGTGCTGCATCAGGGTCAATACTTTTACGATCCTGGTGCTCTTTTTATCTGTCGGGCATTAACTCGAAGGCCTTTGTTTGCATTTGCCTTAGCCCATACCCCGGCAATTTGACTTTTGTCGCCGTCGTCGGGCATAAAACGATGGGAAACTGCCGCGCCTGCTTGGAATGCTTTTCCATCTCGGCGGCCACATTGACCACTGCGCCGGTTACCGTGTATCTCTGCTGGCCCTGCAGATTGCCCATTGAACCCATCAGAAGCTCGCCGGTTGCGATGCCGGCCCCGTTGGCGAGGGTGAACTTGCCGGCCAGGGTTCTTTTCTTATTGAATGCGGCCAAAGCCTCGGTCATAGCCAGGGCGGCTTCGGTTGCCCGCTGGGCTGGATGGGCTTTTCCCAGTTCCGGTAGAAATACTGCCATTATTGCGTCGCCGATGTATTTTTCGATGCTTCCAGAATGTTTTTCGATAACCGTTTCCATTTCGGTCATGTAAGCGTTGAGCATTTCAACGATTTCTTCGGCTGAATTCTGCTCGGTTAAAGTGGTAAAGCCTCTGATGTCGGAAAACAGAATCGTGGCATTGATTTTGGTGCCGTTTACCGGGCGATTCTCTGAAATAGCTTCCTTGGCCAGACTTGAAAGAAATCTGCTCAGATATTCCTTTTCTTCAAGCTCTTCAGCCATCTCGTTGAAGCTTGAAAAAAGCCGGCCAAGTTCGTCGGGCTGTCTTTGGGGCAATTTGCTTTTGAAATCGCCCGCTACCATTTTCATTACAGCGTTGCGCATCTGGTTTATCGGCTCGGTAAAAAAGTGTTGAAAGTAAAAAGTCAGAATGAAAAGTATAATGGTGATGTAAACCGTGGCAGATATCGCTGACCAGGAAATGATTGCCGGGCCATTTGCCGATGCCGGTTCAAAATGCGTTGCTAATGCCACCCATTCGAGCTCTTTGAGCCTTCTTCCCAGAAGAAAAAGCCGGCCATTCTTAACAGGCTGACTGTGTTTAATCTCTTCGTTTTCGTGAGCTGCGGCCGCAAAAATTGCCGCGAGATCGGGCTTGTTTTCGCCCCATGTCGGTGAAATGGAAGAGTAGGGGCCGATGTTGATATAGAAAAGAAGCTCGGGAAAGTCCGGGTTCTGCTTTTGCTGTGATTCATCGATCAGCTCTCTGATTATGCGGTTCCTGTCGATCACCAGAAAGAAAAGCTTTTGTGCTTCGAAATTCTGGTCATATTCTATGTCATTAAAAATCCATACGGAAAATTGCCCCAGATTGAATGGCTGAAGCTGCATCTGATTGATGGAATTCTCATACAGTCTCGAACGGTCGAATCCTTCCGAAAGACTGTCGAATGCCAGACTCTCAATCGTTCCTTCTTTCTCACCTCTGGGCAGGAATTTTGGCAAATTCAAATTTTCAATTGAAAATTTGGCGAGCGCCATAAGTGCCGTTTTTAAAGTTTTATCAACATCTCTGTCGTCAACTTTTCCGGTGTCGGTTACTCTTATTTTGCCGCCTGGCCTGCAAATGATGGTGTTGTAGATGCGTCGGTCGCGAATTGATCTCAGGGCTTTAACGAATTTTTGCTGGTCGCCTTCGCCAAGTTCATTGTAGATTTCCTGGTAAAGATACATGCAGTTGAAAATGTCAGAAAGACGCTCTTCAATGCCATTCTCGGTTTGGAAAAAACGGGTTTCAAGTTGTGAAAAAATCTCGTTTTCGCGCACGAAAATTTCCAGACTGGATCTTGTCGATTCCTGAAACAACATTCCAGCAATGGGAAAAACCAGCGAAAAAAGAGTGGCCGCTAGAAATTGGCTCTCTATTGAGACGCTCAAAGCTTCGCTGCGTTTGTAAATTTTGAATAAAACGGTGAAAAGCATTAAAACACCACAAAAGAGCATAAAAATTGCCGCCTTCTCGCTGATGAAAACCGGAAGCCGGGAAATTTCCCTCTGATGCAGAACAAAAAAGCGGTTGCGGAATTTTGAAAAGCTCGACACCTCAGTGAAACAGTAGCCGTATCGGCCGACTATAAAAGATCCGGATGAAGATTCGCTCGACAACAGGTTGAACTTATCAGCAGCCTGGGCCTGACCAAACTTTTGCAGGGTTTCCCTGATTCTTTTTGCTGTGCCAGCGATGTCTGGTATAGAATCGGGTTTTCGCTTTTTTTCAATCGTTATCTGATACCAGCTCTTATTCAGGTAAGTCGATTCAGGCACAAAAATGAAATAGCTACCGCGATTATTTTTTGCCGCTATTTGTGGTTCGAGAATTCTTGAATAAAGCTGAGAAATAGATTTTTTGGGGTTGCCTCTCATTCTCAGGCCAATGAACAAAATGCCCTTCTTGCCAGCAAATTTTACCGGAAGGGCATTTTTTAAATTTGGAATGTGATGTATTTTAATGGAATTTTGAAAAAGTTTGTTTGAAAGAGCTTCTGCTTCCCGGCGCATTGGCCCATTTAACCCAACAAAACAATGCCTTGAAAATAGTTCGGTCGTTCGATGAATATCCTTTCTCTGGTCATTCAGAACGTTTTTTGAAAATACAATCTGTTTTTCTGGGTCAAGCATCATTATCATTGAGTTTTCAAACAAATAATCGCCCAATTGATCGGTGAAAGACGCAGGATCATTGTTAGAGTTCCGGTCATGATCGTTCAATGCCGAGAAAACGCATTGACTGAGCAATGCAATCGGACTTGAACGTTCATTTAAATATGGTATGAACTCCCGGAGACTTGAAGACGTTTTCTCATGAAAAAGCCTGGCAAAGTAGTTTTTTTGCTGAAAATAGCTGAAAAGATTGAAGCCAACGAGCAGAAGTGTGACCGTCGCCAACAGAATTTTAAACAGCCTTTTGGGCGCAGCCTTTAACATGAATTCTTCCGTTCAAGTGAGTATATCTGCACTGATTGTGATTTTCCCTTAATCGATTCGATACGCTCCTGGGCAAACTCGAAACCATTCGGTATTTGGTCGGTTCTCGTTGCCGAAAGTATGGCTGGGCGCCCCGCTTTGGTCGCGAGTTTTTCGAGTCTCGCAGCCAAATTGACCGTGTCGCCGATAATGGTGTAATCAAGACGGTTGCGCTTTGAGCCGATGGCGCCGGCAATGACTTCGCCAAAAGCAATCCCGATGCCAAAAGAAAATTTGAGTTTCTCGGGCAGAGTCTCTTTGTGCTGTTCAAGTTTCGTATATATCGATGCTGCGCAGGCAATCGCCCTGCTGGTGAGAACCTCTGCCTGCTCATCCTGAAATGAGCACATGACGGTGTCACCGATGAACTTGTCGACGCTACCATGGAAAGATCTAATCTCTCCTTCACAAATTGAAAGAAAAAGATTCATCAACTGAAATGATTCTTCTGGCAACAACTTTTTCTCAAGCGTGGTAAAGTGTCTGATTCCCGCAAACATAACTGCCGCATTCTTTTTTCTGGTCATTTGTGCTTCGTTCAAAGAGTTGCTCTGAATCAAATCCTGATTGAGAAATTTTTCCATGTCTGCTTTTTCCTTAAGGCCCGTAGACATTTTATTGAAGCTGGTCCCAAGTTGGGCAATTTCATCTTTGCCGCAACAAACTAAAGTTTCGCCCAAAATCCCCTGTCGAACCTTTGCGACCGCCTGGTCAAGCTCTTCGATGGGTTTAAGTAGTCGTTCATTGAGCGTCAAAAAAGAATAATGGGCGGCCAGAATTGCCAGCATGATCGTTGAAATCAATGAAAACAGGAAAATTCCCTGCAAATCTCCGCCGCCTTTCTTAAGCTTGGTTACCCCGGTTATTGCCAATTTCAGGCTTGAAAAAGTTTTTCCCAGAACCAGAAAATCATTGCCCTGGTAAGAAAGTTTGCGGGTGAATTCCTGACCGGCGAAGGCGGCAAGATCGAGAATCTCTTTTACTTTTGCCGATCTTGGCAACGGTAGAGACAGGTTTTTGCCAATTCCCTTGACAAAAAACCTGGTGTCAGAGAAGGATGAGATCTTGAAAGCCTTTAAAAACAAATGTCGATAGATTTCCGTTTTTTGGAAAACCAGCGTTGCCATACCGGTGATTTTTCCGTCGTTGTTGCGCAACAGTCTTGAAAATATCAGCGTTTCATCGTTGCCGATGCCAAATTCAACGAAAGTGTCTAATTTAAATGAACGATTCAAAAATCCCCATGATTGCCCAAGAATAAGCTCATTGTAATGATTCCGCATACCCTTGAAATCAAATCCATAGAATTTTAATTCCCATTCAAGCAAATCGAGTAAAAATCTAATCTGCACCGATTTTTTAACCTTGTCGCTGTTTTTTGCATAATGGATTCCTGCGTCGGGCGTAAGCAACAAAACCGACTGGCAACCAGATTCAGCATAAGTGTCGGCAATTTGTCGGGCCGTATGGTCTGAAAAGTCGAGGGTCTGAAACCTGTTGTCGAGATCGGTCAGCAAACTGGCCTCAAGATGAACCAGGTTTTGAATCGTTTTCTCTTTTATCGAATCAATCCTGTTTCTTAAATCGTCGATTTTTTGCCGTTTTATCTCCGGAGAAATTCGTGCAGAGTTCATGCTGCCGAGGATGATAATTACGATTATTGGCACCAGAGATAGCGCAATTGTCGTAAGTTTGAATCTGGTTTTCAATGAAAGAAAAATGGAAGAAGTTTTTGCCTGCATGATGATCATGAAGGTAACGGCCAGAAAAAAAGGCAGAAGCGAAATTTTCCTGAGAATCGAAAGTTTCATCTCAAGTTCAATTGAACTCTTCGAGTGGGGAATCCCGACGCAGATAAAAAAGTCTTTTCGTTGCGGAAGATATGAAAAATAGTAGGTGCAGTCATTGGCAACGCTGAAATTTTTTCCTCTGGAAAACGCTGAAATAAAGCCGGCCATTAGGTTCGAGGACAGGGTTGAAGATTCTATACATTCATTTAAATTAGTCTGAAAAATGCCAACCTTAATGCCCCTTCCAGATAGCTTTCTGACAGCTCTTTTTTCCAACCAGTATGGCGCGCGGTTGAACAGAGGCAAAAAAACGTAGAGGGTGCCGCAGTCAGTAAGATTTTGGTCAGATAGTTCGAGTCGGCAAAACAAATACCGCTGACCCTTGAAAACGATCTCACTGGGCCGGGCTGATACCTGCTCGACAAATTCAGAATCCAGATGTTTGCTGAATGAATATTTTATCAGATTATCGGCAATTCTTCGACGCAACGAGTCGCCTGTCCCGCTTACTACCATGTCCAAGGCTTCCCATGACCTTTTCCCACCGCCAAAATCATCGTCGTTGGTAGCAACGAACTCGGATCTGCTGCTTAGCCAGATGAGCTTGCTCGCCCGCGGGAAATTGCAGAAAAATATTTTCTGCAATGCCGCAAAGGCTTCATTATTTTGCCTGGCCAGACCAGGAAATAGCGAAATTTCCTTTTGCGCACGTAAAATTACCTCTTCAACCACGGTTTTCTGATCGAGTTCTTTCTGTAGAAGGGCCAGCTCTGAACGGGCGCTTTCTTCGGCAATTTCCAGGCTTTTCTGCTTTTTCTCAGTCAGGTAGGCGTCGAGAAAGAATTGAAAAAACAGTGCCGGCAGAAGAAGAAAAACCATGCAGAGGGTCAGCTTGAAAAATACTGACGCGATTTTTTCCGAAAAGCGCGAAAAAAACTGTGTCTGTGAATATTTTGCCGACAAAATGAATCCATTTCGATGGTTTTTTTTATTATAACCCAATAAATGTTTTTTGATAGAACATTCCTGATTTGCCCAGTCAGATAAAAAGTCTTCACCACAAACCGAATAGACCGAAAAGGCTTTTGCGGCAAAAGGATTCCGGTTATTACAGTTTTCGGGTTATGATTAAAAAATATTCAACGCGTTTGTATCCAAACCTGGGCGGAGGGATTCATGAAAATATTCGGAAAAGCTGCTTTAATTTCGCTTGTGGTGCTGATATTTTCTTCTGTCTCAATTCAGGCAAAAGACTCTTTTGCAAATCGCATCGATAGATTTTTTGTTTTTGGCACCAATCTGGCCTGGTTCAACAATAACTATGGCTGTGACCTCGGCACAAACCACGCAGAAGGTGGCTGGTCGCCAACTTTCAAACAGGAGCATTGTGAGAAGGTTTTTGCCAATCTCGAGAAAATGGGCTGTCCAGTGGTAAGAATCTGGGCTTTCGAAAGACAGGAAGGGCTGACATTCACTGCTGATTTAACTTCCGACCCCAAATACCCTTACCATGAAGTCACTGGTCTTGATCATAAGTTTATGGAAAATTGCCGCTTCCTTATGGATTGCGCCGCCCGCCACCGGGTTAAAGTTTACTGGTCGTTGCTCAATCACCTGATTCGCGAGGAACAGGATGGCAGACACATGCGCATCATTACCGATGCAAAGGTGCGGGCCAGTTATATAAAGAATGCGGCCGTTCCTTTTGTTAAAGAGTTTGCAAAACACCCCGCCTTTTTTGCCGTCGATATCATGAATGAGGCAGATGGTGCGATTGGCGGAATTGATTTTTTGAGCGGTGGTATGAATCCTAAACTTGGCTGCACCTGGAAGCAGATGCGCCTGTTTATCAAGGAATGTGCAGCCGCTTTTCACGCGGCGGTACCGGGCATCAAAGTAACCTGCACCAGTGGTTGGCACGAATACAAGAACGTCAAGGCCGGCAGATTTTCCGGTCTTGGTCTTGATTTTTACGACTGGCATTCCTACAAAGACGACCCTGATTTGCCCCATGCCCGTGATTTGAAACTCGATAAACCGGTAATTATCGGAGAATGCGGACCGAAAACCCAGGAGCCGGATTCTAATTACCGGTTACAGGGAAAAAACTGGCACAAGTATTTGCAGCAGGCAAGAAAGGGCTATGCCGGCCTGCTTACCTGGTCTTACGGCAATCAGGGGCAGGCGAGCAATTTTGTCATGGTTAACGATGATCATTCATGGCGGTCCGGGGCAAAATTCATTTATCAGGCTACTCGAGGTTCGATGATACCCGATGCCGGTCCTTTACTGCTTTCTCCTGCACAAGCTGCTGCATTGAAAAGAATAAACAACGTTCTAAATGCCGTGATTGCTTTAAAAGATATGTCGCGGGCAACTTTTGCTTTGAACCCTGC
>CAZTHA010000078.1:0-14064 GCA_964613435.1 uncultured bacterium | reverse complement strand
CGCGCCAACATGATCTGCCGTTCCTGCCGATCATGACCATGAACTATTTCATGGCTGCGGCATTTTCTTCATTCTTGTTTTTTTCTGACAAAACCATGACATTCTCCCGTCTGGAAATACCGCTCGGAGCTTTTAATTCGCTGCTTTACGTCGGCGGCTTTCTTCTCTATTTTGAGGCCGTAAAAAACTGTGGTATTTCCATTGCGGTTTCGGTAATGCGACTTTCAGTTGCATTGCCAGTGCTAGCGGGAGTACTCTGGTTCGGCGAAAGTCTTTCACTCTACCGAACTCTTGGCCTTATTCTAATGACGATAGCCCTGATCTCAATTGGCCATTTCAGTCATTCTAAAATCAGCACCAGAGCTATGGGGTGGCTGCTTTTACTGTTCATAGTAATCGGCTTTTCGAGCGTGATCGATAAAACCTACAATTTCTACAGCGCAAACGGCAAAAACCTTTACCTGGCAACGCTTTTTTTTACCGCCTTTCTGGCCTCTGCCCTTCTGACACGTTTTCGTCATTTGAGCTTCTCGCGCCAAATTGTCGGCATCGGCCTGCTTTTGGGTGTCCCCAATCAGTTAACCAGCCTGTTTTTATTGATGTCCCTGTCGACGGTAGATTCGGTAGTTGCCTTCCCGACGCTGGCAATCTCGGTTCTTTCAGGCTCGATGCTTTGCGACCGCTTTATCTGGGGAGAACAACTAACCCGAGACAAATTTTTCCTCATCGTTCTCTCGATGGCTGCGATTGTTTTGCTTAACTTGAGCTGAATTTGGCCCCAATTTTACGCTTTGCCAGAAACCAATTCTCAAATATTTTCAAAATTTCGAGCCACAACATTGACCTGCTGATATTTTTGCCTATATTGCAAGTACAATCGAAGATTGGAGCAAAAAATGAAACAGGTACAGGCAAAAAGTCTTAAATTGCAACTATTAAGCGTTCTTTTGATTCTTGTAATCTCGACAGTATGTTTTGCCCAGAGCAGGCTCTCGGCAACCAAGGCAAAAATGTCGAATTTGAAAACAGCATTGCTGAGCTATAAAGCTGACTTTGGCAATTTTCCTTTCGCTGGGAAGGATTCAAAAGATGCAAAAGCATATTTCATGGGGCCAAAAGCCGGTCTTGGCTTTACCAATAAAAGCAATTGTCTGATATCTGAAAAAATACTGAACTTCGAATACCTTGGCATCAATGAGAAAGCCTATCTGAAAAGATGGCATGGCCCATATATTGACTCTACGCCCGACGATTTTCTTTACGATTGCTGGGATACTCCTTTTGTCTTGATCAGATATGAATACGGTCTTTATCTTTGGTCTGCCGGTCATGACGGCGAATTCGACCCGATTGACCAGGCTTTAGATGTCAGCTATGGAGGCAATGATATAATCATGACAATCTCCAGGTTTAGAAAATCGGTTGGAAAAACCTCGACCCTAGGAGCAACTTCGTATGCCAAAAAGCTTCAGATTCCCGGTGGAACCTGGGAGCCCCCAACACTGCTCGAAGAAATAGAATTTGGCCTGAAGCACGGTTTCATTCACAGCATTTCAGACTAAGCAAAGGAAAAAACCATCAAATGCAAGCAAAAGCCACTAATTCAGTAGACAATCTTTACATAGATCATGTCGCAATTCTTGTTGCCAGTATTGAAAAATTTGCGGCGCGATTGCCAACCATACTGAAGCCTCAAGAAATAGAAGAGTTTGAGGCCGAAGGCACCAGAGAGCAATATGTATTTCCTGAAAGCTCATTTTCAGGGTCACTTTTGTTGATGCAGCCTAATGGCGAGGGCCCTTATCAGAGAGCCATGCAAAAGCGCGGCCCAGGCCTGCATCACATCTGCATCAAAGTGGCAAACCTGCCTGATTACATTACCAGAATTGCCCAAAGTGGATTCCTGATTCATCCCTATTCAATTGAAAGCATGAAACGGGGCACCGCATATCTTTGTCGACCAGGGATCGGTTTTCTCATCGAGGTTGAAGAATTCGAACATGAGCCAGACCTGCAAAAACCTTCGATCTTTACAAGAATTTGTCTTGAGCTTGGCAAAAAGGAGCTTCAAATCTGCCAGAATATATTTGGCAAAAGAATTGCTCCCGGGCCAGCGAATTTCATTTGCCTGGGGCCAAAGGAAGAAGAACTGCCTTTGGCCTGAAGAGCCAGCCTAATTTTTATCAGGCTCCGGTAGCCCGATATCGTCTATCCTATCCTTGATAAAAGAATCTTGCAGTAATTTCGGAGAATCCGGCAATTTTTCGCATTCTGATTCTGGAACAAACAGATCAGGACTACCTGACAAAGACTCAATTGAAACTCCTTTTTTGCCTTCAAGTTTGAAATTATGCGAATCGAAATAGTCTTTTCCCTCTGCGCTGTACCACTTTTGGAGCAAATCCTGGTTGGATATTGAATAAACGGACCTGGCAACAAAATCTTCTGCAACAGGCTCAACTGTTATAATTGATTTATCGCCGGTCGGTCGGGGATGAATGTAGATTTTGCCGTCCTCGAGGTTTACCGGGTATTCATAGTCTCTTCCCTCGTTTGAATTCTCATAATGAACCTTGATCAGGTAATTTTTCACCTGAACTCCTTCAACTTTCAAAAAAGCTCCCCGCAAGTAGGGAGTTTTTGCAAAAGCTGGCAAGCCGAACCCAATGGAAAGCCCGAATAAAACAAGAATGGCCCAGATTTTTGGCATTGTTTGCAACCTCTCTATAGATGATTGTATATAATAGGCACCGGAGCGACTCCACGCAAGGCGATCCGGTGAGAAGGCAAAAGAATCTCAAGTTCAATTCTATGCTTGAATTCAATTTTGTCGTGTCGAAATTCCGGAAAAAGTTCGTCGACTTTTTTTTCAAAAAAACCTCGGCTTTTCATTTCTGGCATATTGGCCCGCAATTTTTTCAATGCCTCTTTTTTCAAATCAAACTCTTCTTTAACGTAGGCAAAATCGAGAAAAAGCTTTTCGGAAGACTTGCCGGCCAACTCGGCCGAAATCTCAAAACTACCCAAACTGTCATGCCCTTTGGCGACTTTTCCATTGAGCGGAACTTTTATCAGAGGCGTCCGATCCAGGCTCAATTCAATCTCTTTTCCATTGTTATAAATCTCAAGAACCTCAAAAACCCTTGGCGAAAGAAGATATCTTAGATCCTGAATTCGCCAGAGACCATTGAAACCAATCTCTGGATATTCTCCGGGAAAGCTGTCGTCTTTCCATGGCGTTTGCTTAACTCCGTTAATCGTATAGTGAAGTTCGTATGAAAGCACCTGCGGTGGTGGAATCCGGCCAAGAAATCTTACGAAATCAAAATTTTCAAGCCCGGCCGGAACGCGATTTTTCTTTTTGTAGAGTTCAAAACTCTCACTGGTAATCCATTTTGTGCGCCACCAGGTGTTTTTTTCTTCGGCATCGACAAGCACCTTTTTGCTGACCGGATCGATAAGCTGAAATGAAATCTTGAGTTTGGGGTCGACTACCGGCTCCCATTCGCCTATTCCCAGAGGGGTCTGGCGAGTTGCCGCATCATACATGGTTGCATTCTTGCCAATTGGTCGATAAATACCTACTTCAGCGCCAATACCGCCCGGGAACTGTCCACCCAGGTTAATTAGATTTACCAGTGCTCCCAGATTGTATTCGGCTGAAGTTTGGCTCAGGCTTGGGCAAAAACCTTTCCAGAGCTGAATGATCACCGGCCCAATTTTGGGAATATAGGCATTATATCGATGAGTCTCGCTGTAACCTGGAAATTGCACCCATGGCCCACAGGCAATTCGCGAGCAGGTTCCCGTCCAGATTTCAGAAACTTCAACGAATGTATAACCATTTTTTTTCGTGGTAATGATTGCTTTTGGTTCAGGAATAGAGAAGAAATCCTGGTTCCATTCATGCTTCTGAGTCCTTACTGGAAAGGTTTTAGGAATAGGCGAAGTGATAAAACCACTCGATCTAACCTTCTTTTTCGTGAAATCAGCATCTATCTTGTAATTCACTCTGACTTTTCCGATTATCGTCGAGTAAAAATCAGGAATATCCTTTTTATGTGTCTTCTTTTTTCGGTTGATTGTAAAACTATCGATTTTCTCCCAATCTTTACCGTTACCGTTCCAGTCCTTATTTTTGTAAACCTCGAACCTGAACGAACTATCTGATTCAATTAAATATTTAATCTTGAGGATGCCATTTTTTCCTCTCATCCCGTCATGCCATGACACCCATTCTGCGGCAGTAACCGATGTTGTCAGAAGAAAAAACACATAAAAAGCCAAAAAGACCCGTCTCGAAAGTCCTGACACTTTAGCCTCCAGATAACGCAAAACATATTTATCAACAGTAACCAGATTACTACTTTTTTTCCATCAATGACCAAAAAATTGATGCGTAAATGCGTGAAAAGCAATTGCCTAATTTTTAGTCGCCTGCAGTCTAGCAAAAATATAAATTACCGAATTTAATTGCTTACAAATAGAGAACCCCAAACCGCCCCTTGATTAATACGAGCTGGGAATCAGAAACTCAGTATACATGGTTGGCACAGAACTAGGCTCACAGTTTTCCGGAGCTTCGGTCATGCCACAAGGGCCATCATGTTTTGAGCAGTAAACCTTAAAAGTGCGGCCGTCCTGTTCTATGATGTAAGAGCCTCCACCATACAAAAGCTTTAGTAACCGGCATTATAATTAACGCCTTAAATGCAATCCTTTCCTGAATCCAGTACACAAAACGTTATCAAATCTCCCTATACCTGTAAAGCATACGCAAACCATAAAATGCAGCAAATTGTAATGCATCGATTTGATAAGAAACTTTAGCAAATAAAGCACTTACCAGAAAAGTCCCAAAATATAAGAACCTAACATATATGAAAAAAGATTCATTGCAAATGATAGCTTAAACAATTCAACGACGTCTTTCTGCAAAGCAAAGATCAGCAGTTTCCATTCGGACACCACTACCAATAATTCCAGCAATAGCACCGTTAAAAAGCCTGGCTGAAAGAAAGAAGATTGGCCAAGAGCCAATAACAGGTAATTCAATAGCGGATTGGTTAATGTATTTACACAAACAATTGCTGCAATTTCTAATCTATTTCTAAAACCAAAAAAGAAAGCAACGATCAGTTCGAGCCATATCGTTAAAACTAAGGCGAACAGAAAGCTACTGACTATCGTCATTCTTGGTTCTATTTTTTCTTATTCTCCGAAGGCCCAGCCATGCAATCAAAGCAATTACCCCGACTGAGAGACCGCCTAAGATAAAATATGGGACTTTTGAAGTTGTTTGAATTGCAGGTATATCAGCGTAAACAATTGGTGCCAGCACTAAAAGCTCGGCAAACAAGACTAAAACAAACATTGAAACTTTTTCTGGTTTTCTCATTATTGATGCCTCCTAATTGCATACTGGAAAATATTGAACGTTATTTGCTTTCTTCAATCACCAGACCCTTGGAATACAAGCGTAAGCCGGCATAGAGAGACAATGTCGAGGCCAAAATCACGATAAAAATGATCAAATCATCAGCAAACAATTTCCTGATCGGAAAAAAGCCTGGAAGAGCCCCAAGGAGCAATGCAAAACACGGAAGTCCAAATGCAAAGCCGGGCTGCCCGGGCAGGATGTTTGAAATTCCCACCAGGGTAACAGGCATGGTTATGTTAAACAAAAACATACCCAAAATTGCAGTAGCAGGAAAGTTTGCGCCAAAAACAAGAAAGGGGATCGATAATGCCAACGCACCTGCTGCGACGTTAATCCAGCCATATTTGTCGGCCAAAATCCCGCCAAGAGCTTTACCTAGAACTACCGCCAGAGTCAGAACGAACAAAAGGTTCAGACTGGATTTCCATGGAAACACCAAAACAGAGCCAACAAATGAGCGAATGCCAATCGATAGAAAGAGTAAAAGAAAGATTGATTCAAAACAGGCCAAAGTATCACTGCGAATTTCCTTACGGTCATAGTTCATTTCTGGCTTTTCTACAGCGAACATCAAAACACAAAGAATGGCCAGAATCAAAATAGCCGGCCAGATAATAAATAGACCACTTTTCCCTATTAAAGTTCCGACTAGAAGACCTAATGCCCCCGGAGCTACAAAAATTCCAGGTGCGGCTGCCTTTTCAGGAGTTAAATTCAAACTGATACTGCCCCCGCCAACATGAAACAGCGCATTGCCAAGTCCCGCCAGAACAATTGCCGGTTCCGGGTAGGACAAAAAAATAAGGGCTGAAAGTCCCGTTAAAACGCAACCAGAAAGAGCTGCCATTCGAGGGGCTTTAAAATAATCCGTTGCTAAGCCAAAAACAGCCTGAAGACCAAACCCCAGAAAGCAGTATAAAAGAACAATACTGGCAAAATCAGCTTCATTAAGAAGTTGCTCTTTGAGAACACTAAAAATGACTGCTGCACACACGCCGTCAATCACGGCATGCGAAACACCATAAACAATCAGATTGGCAGAAAGAGCAGGTGAATATAAATTTACAATTCTCATTTTTCCGCCCCCCTCTATCTCTCACAAAGTTTAAGCACTGGTAAGCATTTGCCACAAAGCAATCCTGACTAAAAAGCGCGGCAAAAACTTCAGTTGCTAAAAATTTGTTGTTTCTCTCATGATCTTCTTTTTTTTTAAATACCGCATAAAAAAGAAAATGGCAACATCAACTACCCGTTTGCAGGCCAGCGCCTCACCATCCTTTGTAATAAGAGCATTAACGCATGGTTTCAAAATCTGTTTGTGTAAAATCTTGTCTGTAAAATTGGTCTATTAAAGATGCGGGCCAATCTCTCCGAAGTTTTGAGTGACTAAGCTTAAAACGGAGGAGAAAAATGATCCGCATGGATAAGAATACAGTTTTTAATGAAGTTTGTGAACATCTAAACTCAGAAGGATTTAACGGAATTGCTAAAGTGTTGGAAATGCTCACATTCCGCAAAAAGCTCTTCAAACTACTGTATTTCAGGATTTAAAAGATCTTTTTAATGCGCCATCTTATGAAATGGCAATGTTTCAGAAAAAGGAGGTGCTGAAAAAATACGATAAAGCTGCACCAAAACTGGTTGAATGGCTTGATGAAAATCTTCATCAGGCTATGACTTTCTTTCAGTTTCCAAGGCAGCGATGGAAAAGAATCAGAAGCACGAATATTGTTGAAAAATTTAACCGGGAGATTCGCAGAAGAACCAGAGTGGTTTCTATTTTTCCCGGCGAAAAATCAGTTTTCAGGCTTGTTGGCTCATTACTCATTGAAATTCATGAGGAATGGATCGATGGCCCAAGAGACCTTAATTACGAATCAATAGCAGAACTCAATGCTGAGGAACTAAATGATAGAAAAAAGGTTGCATAACCGCCAAAAATGGGCCGGCCGGGTCAAATTGTATTCTACGCTTTGAAATCGCCAAACCATGATGTTTCAAAACCTTTGCCCAAAAAAGATTCAACACAAAAGCAAAATCTGGTAAAATCTATCAGCAGAGGATGGAGAGCAAATGTCTCAGTATGAAGTAATAAAGCGCTATTGCCTGATAATAGAAAAAGTTCGGCAGAGTCATTATCCCAAACTTCAGACAATCATGGATTTCCTTACCGGGAAAGGCTTGAAGATTTCAAAGCGCACGATGCAGCGGGATTTCGAACAACTTGAAACAGAGTTTGGTCTGAGAATTTCTTACAGCCGCTCCCAAAAAGGTTATTACATGAAAGAAGAAGACAAGCTAAAGCTTGAGCCCTTCATAAACTTTCTCGATATACTCGAAACCGCAGACATACTTTCTGCCAGTCTGGCCGAAAGTAGTGAAACCCTGAAATACATTTCATTTGATTCGACTGAAAAAAACAAGAGTGTAGAATTTATTAAGCCGGTTTTAAAAGCGCTAAAAGAACATAAGATTCTTCGCCTGGAATATAAATCCTACAAAAACGATGAAGTTAAGACTGAAGAAGTTTTACCCTATCTGTTAAAGCAATATCTTGGTCGCTGGTATCTCTTGGCCTGCTATAAAAACGGAAAGAGCAACAAACTTTATCTTTTCGGTCTGGACCGCATTCTTTCACTTGAAGCAACAAAAGAAATGTTCAAACCAGATGCAGAGATTGAGCCAAAAGACTATTTCAAACAAATGATTGGCATTTCAAACAGCACCGAGCGCGCCCAGAAAATAATTCTGTCATTCAAACCAGAGTCCGCACCATATATCAAGTCGCTGCCACTGCATTCTTCTCAGCGCATCATCTTTGAAACCGACAAAGAGTGCCGAATCGAAATCTGCGTAAAAATCAACAGCGAACTTATCAGTAAAATTCTGTCCTTCGGCCCCCGGGTAAAAGTTCTTGAGCCCACGTCGTTGGTTAAAATTATTCAGTCTCTCCATTGTGAAGCAAAAAGTTTATATTGCTGAAAATGCCGCATTAGAAGCGAAAATTTCCATTAAACTTCAAAATCATATCTTTGCCTAACCTGTCTAAAGTTATTTTTCACGCTCTCATCTTCTCCACCAAATTTCGAGTCATCAATAAGATCCCAGAATTCTTGGTATGAACGATATGAAAATACGATATCCTCTCCATTTAAAAGACTTGAAAATCTTTTTAACTCGTCTTTGTGAGATATGAATTGCTTAAACCTGTCAGAATTCTTTGGTTCAAAGAAAATGTAGTGCAACTCAATGGCTTTTGCCTTTTTTGTAGTGAAAAAGGTATTATATAATCCACAAAAATGCTTTATCAACTGTGCAACATCTAGATACTCAAATGCTACTTTTTCTTTGCAAACCATTTCAAAAACATTTTTCCATGAATTTGAATCAGGAATAGACTTAAAAAATTCTTTATACTTCCAGGAAAAATCAGGCTTCTTTTTCTTTAATATCTCCAAAAATTTGGATTCTATCCCAATAACCTTGGTTTCACTCCTCAGCATTAAGTCTAAGTTTGGAGGAGTTCCAAAACCATTAGGGCATTTATACTCAAAATGATCAATCCTGGAATCATGAAAAAATGGAATTTTCAAACCGTTTTGTTTGAAAATTGCAAAATTATTTACTACAAATGCGGAAGAAGAACTCAATGCTAAAAACTTTGGCGGGATTCCATTTTTTTCGAAAAGTTCGTTTCCATTTCCGTTGGCAAAGTCAGTCCAAAAGCATAGCTGATCTATACCATCTACGACTGAATCTTTAAAAGTCCGAAAATAGTTTGGAAATTCTTCCGAATAAGCATCTCTGAAGTTAACTCTTTCCTTAAGTTTTTCAATCATTACTCTCTTAAGATTCATCAAATCCTCCAAAAATTGTTTTATGACTATTATGGAATAGTTATCACAACCATTTTTTCTTTCATAAATAAAGTAAAAATTTGCTAACTTTTCCATATTATCATAAGAATTCCTAAGCAGTTTCTAATACACATTTTTTCCTTGTTAATTAATGTGGATGATCGAGAAACCTTCAGGCGGCGGTGGTGTTTTTTTTGTCGGGTTCTATTAGTTGGATCGTTGATTTTTTAGCCGCATTTTCAGTAGACAGCTCTGCTTCTATTGAAGAGAGTTTTTCTCTGTATGAAAAGGCTTTTTGGTGAAATTTTTCGAAGCTGGCTTGAGTTGCGAATTGATTGAAAAAGTCATTTAAAAATGTTTCTCCGTTTATGCTTGGTTTTTCGGCAAGGTAGGTGGCAGTTTTGACCAGCAGAAGCTTTTCCTGCTGCAACAGCTTTGTCGCCCTGCAAAAGGCTTTCTTAAGCAAGATTCTGACCTTTTCTTCGATTTCTCTCACTTCATGAACAAAGTCATCTCTTTCAGAATTAAGTGTAAATGAGGCTTTCTCTTTGCCCAGACCACATCCGGCTAGGGCATGCTTCAGCAGGCTGGTTGATTTTAGCAGGTCAGCTTTCGCGCCCAGTGATTGAAATTTGCGGCCAAAAATCAGTTTTTCGGCTGCCAGCCCGCTTAGATTTGCGACAACTGTTGCCAAGAGACCCTGCAGATTAAATATTTCCCTGTCGTTTGTTTCAAAATGGGTATATCCCTCAAATCCTGGCAGCTGTGATCTTGAATAAGCAATCTGGGGAATTCTTTTTTCAAGAATGATCGAAGCAACAAGGTGTCCGGCTTCATGAACTGCTACCATTGCCTGTTTGTCATCGGGCTCTCTCATTGCTTTTTCCGATTTTACTGGTATTGTTGAGCAGAATTCTGAAAATAGAGTTTTATCGTCTCGATAGTAAGTCGCTTTAATCCTGCCGTTCTCAGAATCGATCAAAATTCTTTCCGGTAAAGTTTCTCGGGAAATTCCCATGGTATAAATATGGGCAATGTTGGCTTTGATCAACTGATCAATGGTTGAGAACAATGGTCTTGTTCCCTGAGTAGGAATAACCCCCTCGACAAAAATTTCTTCTCTGAGTTTTCTGCCAAACTCAAGCTTGGTTTTCTTTTCACTTTCAAAGCTATTGCCAATTTTTTTCAGCTCTGCATCAATAATTTTGCGATAAGAATCTTTGCTGATGCTTGGATACAGAATATGATTATTTCCCAGTCTTGCAATCTGTTCTGGACGGAATCTGTTTTTCAGCGCTTCCTTTATTCTCATGACATCTATTTTTTCGCTGATCCTCAAAAACTCATCAAAATCGATCTCGTTATTAAAATTGCGGGAAGAAGTGTATGCCTCATCGATATTGCCCGCGACAAAGACGAGAAGATTGGCAAGTTTAATGTTTTGCTGAACTTTTTGCCCTTCAATAATTGCTTTCAGACAAGTGAGGGTCTGCTGCTCATTAAGTTTGTCGAAAAACTCCCTGGCCTCACTTGCCAGTTCAAAAGCAAATTGCCCATTTTTTTTTGCTCCTCTTGCCAGAAGAATCTGCTGGTTCGCCCTGCCGCAAAGCAGGTAGAGCCTGGAACTGGGGAAGAATCGAATGCTCTCACCGTCAAAACAACTATAGCCGTCTCTTTGCAGCATGAATTCTTTTTTGAACATATCTTCATTGTGGGTGACGATTCCATTTTTGGCTTTTACCCCTTTTCTCACAAGGTTTTCCAGAAGAGTATAAGTTTCTTTGAGAAATATCATTTCAAAGTCTGCGGTAAATTTACTTATGACACCGGTGTCCAGGAGATCCCAAACATACAAATTCTTGGCGACTTCAAGTTCGCAGCCATTTTGATCTATGGTTCGGGCATGCTGAAATTCATCCAGAAACACAATTTTTCGCAATTTTCCAGCAATTACTTCCAGCTCGTAGCTTGAAATAGACCACTTTCCCTCGGGGGAATTAAGATTTACATGCACGAACCCGCCATTGCAGTCGAGAAGATCAACAATTCGACGTACAAGTGCAGTTTTTCCAACTCCGGTCATTCCCCACAGGTTTATTACGTATGGTTTTTCGATTAATTCGGGAAACAGATACCAGGGGCTAATTTGCCTGATTACCTCATCAATAATAGAGTCAATGCCAATTAATTCTCGTTTAAGCTGAGCTTTTGCATGTTCTAGAATTTTCCTGTTGCTCATGAACTTTTCATGGTCTTTCTTTTGAATCATTGCTGATTTTTTCTTGATCATCTGGGTTTTCGCCTTCGTCTTCTTTTTGAATAAATACGTTGGCACTCCGCCAAAGGATGACGTCTCAAAAATGATTCGAAACGCCGTGTTTTGGCGCTCCAGTTTCGTAACAAAGGAAAAACAATTCAGGAGAAAAATTGTGAGTTTAAAAAACGATATTTCTGATCAAATAATTACTTACCGCTATGAGAAAGAATATCAGCGTTTTATCTTTGCAATTTTTAAGCATATGGCAGATTACAAAAAATCAAAACTCGGGATAAGTCTTTCAGGCACCTATAAGGGTAGAGAATATCCACACATACTTCCGAGACGACTGAAAATGGAAAACCTCTTGCCCTGCTGCAGAAATGTCTTTAATAAAAAAGATCGACCCAGGATTACTCTGCACAGATGCTTTCACCATCTCAATTCCTCGCAGGCAATGTGTCTTAACTTCTTTATGCCAATAATCAACTCAGACCTGCTTAAGGTCATACTGCCCGACGAACTCGCCAATGGCGGATTTGTAATCATGCCCGAAACCGCGGTTTTTGAAATGCCCTCCCAAGTCGATAGCTTCAGAGGCGAGACTCCCACCACATTCGATTTCTTTGTCCAGGGAAAAAACCAAAAAGGCAGAATTATCAACTTGTTTATTGAAGTCAAATACACAGAACAAGGTTTTGGGAAAACCCAAGACGGCTGGCGACGCCAAGAGAAGATCAGGCATCTGTATTTGCCTCTGGCTCAGTCCAATCGGGTTATTAATTCTGATTGGCTTGATGAAGGACATTTTCGCAGGAATTATCAAATTTTGCGAAATCTCGTTCACATCAAAGACGATTCATACGTCATTTTTATCTACCCAAAAGCAAACGCACTTATTGCCAAAGAAGCCGAAAATGCCAGAGATAAAATTTTAAGTGAAAATTTTAAAACACATTTGAGCCTGCAAACATGGGAAGAAGTAATCGCAAAGCTCGCCAATTTCCCCGAGCTGGTCAAATTTCATGATCATTATGCAGAGTTCATCAACAAATATTTGCCCTGGCTTAAGGATGATTTCAATCACAATGAATAAAAGTCTGTCTGCCAGAGAGGCAATGAGGTATTATTCCCGCCTTTCATTTGCAATCTTTCTGAAAATGCGGGGTCTTTGGCAGGCATCAAAAAACCCGGGAGACAAGAGACAGAACCGAAGGGCTGCGAAAAAAGCCATAAATCTATTTATGTATCTTGCAAAAGTATTTTCCTATAACTTTGGAACCATGCCAGGTTTTTTAGACTTAACCAGCGAGATTGCCCCGGCAACTGACTTGCAAATAAAGGAAGGATTGATCAAATTGCGCGAACAGCAATTACCTCATTCAATTGCCTGCAGAATTGCAAAAGACCTTCAATTCATTCGAGAGAATGTCACATTCAAATAGTTTTACAATAAACTGATAGATTCGTCGCCACTCGGATTGCTTCTGCAATGACAGCTTTTATTCTTCCGGTTAAGCTAATTAATTTTAATCAGCTCGACATCGAAATGCAGAGTTGCATTTGGGGGAATCGCTCCTCCGGCGCCGGCAGAGCCATAGCCAAGCTCAGGTGGAATTATAAGCTGCCACTGGCCGCCAACCTTCATTTTTTGCAACGCCTGAGTCCAGCCCGTGATTACCCCATTGACCGGAAAAGTCGCAGGAACACCACGAGAATACGAGCTGTCAAATTCCCTGCCGTCAGGGAAAGTGCCACGGTAATGCACAGTCACTTTATCGGTAATTTTTGGCATATTACCGCTGCCTTCTTTGATAATTCGGTATTTTAAGCCGCCCGGAAGCGTCTGATACTCGCCGGCATCGGCAGGAACAACAAATGGCGCCACCGAACCAGTTGCTG
The DNA here is from genome assembly GCA_964613435.1 of uncultured bacterium. Classification (GTDB taxonomy): domain Bacteria; phylum Muiribacteriota; class Ozemobacteria; order Ozemobacterales; family Ozemobacteraceae; genus DYKG01. The sequence continues at coordinate 608 of CAZTHA010000078.1, read as the reverse complement.
ATTTTGACGACTTCTTCTTGTTTTCACACCCCGAAATCCATATTGAGAGGGCGAAGACACAAAAAAGTGCGATTAATTTGCTGCATTTATTCATTTTTTCTCCAATTTTTATAAAAGTAACTGTTCACGTGGTTAAAGTTTAACTGGGTCTTGTACTTTTTTGCCAGAAAATTATAATGGAGTTGTGAGCACAAATTGCGAAAACTGCAAACGACTGGAGAAACGAGTAGCCGAGCTGGAACAGCGCTGTCAGGAGTTGGAAAAGCGCAACCAGGAACTCGAGCTTCTCGTGCGGGAACTGTTGTCCCGTTTGAATTCCAACTCCAGCAACAGCCACAAACCTCCATCTGAAGCTTTGGAGATACATCGATGAAGTGTAAAATTTGTGACAACAAAACAGGATTGGTCAGGTACCAATTCAAAGAAAAAATGTTTGGAACAGGCGCCGTTTTTGATTATTTTCAGTGTCCAATCTGCAAATGTTTGCAAATTGAGGAGATCCCTGCTGAAATATCAAAATATTACCCAGAAAATTACTATTCATATCAGGCTAGTTCGAATAGTTTTGCTGAAAAAATTAAGAAGCCTTTACAGATATGTAGAGATAG
>CAZTHA010000077.1:0-14126 GCA_964613435.1 uncultured bacterium | reverse complement strand
TTATGAACAATTTTTATGATGGCTTTAAAAAGCATGTTCCCTACGATCGTATTGGTGTTTCGGTCATTGCCGACGAAGAAAAAATGGTGCGATCGATCTGGGCCAGATCGGAATACGAGCATCTTTTTCTCGGCCTAGGCTATCAGTCGCCTCTTTCTGGCAGTACACTGCAAAATATAATCGACACCGGCAAACCAAGAATTCTCAACGATCTCGAAGACTATCTGACAAAACACCCGGACAGTCATTCAACGCGCCTGGTTATCAAGGAGGGCGTAAGAAGCAGTCTTACCTGCCCAATCATTGCCGACAACCGGGCAATCGGCTTCCTGTTCTTCTCAAAGAATGAAAAAAGGGCTTACGAAGATGCCCATATTGAAAAATTCATGGCCATCGCCGAACATCTGTCCCTGATTGTAGCCCGCACTCTCGATATCGAGCGCCTCAGGCAGCTTAACGAAATGAAAAACAAATTTCTCGGAATCGCGGCCCACGATTTGCGTAGTCCTCTGGCTCTAATTCAATCATATATCGACATCATCAACAACTCAGAAGTCTGTGCCGATGAAGAGCAACGCAATTATTTCTTCAACAAGGTCAAGGCAACGACTGGCCGCATGCTTAATCTTATCAACGATCTGCTCGACATCAGTGCCATTGAATCGGGAAATCTTCAGCTGGAACTGGCTGAAACAGATCTAGTGCCTTTTTTACGCAGCATCGCCGAGAATCATGAACTGACAGCCAAAGCCAAGAGCATCGTAATTGTCGGCGAAATTCCCGACAAGCTTCCTTTGGCAATGATCGACATTCGGAGACTTACGCAGGTGGTCGACAATCTGATCACCAATGCGGTGAAATTTTCACCAAAAAACACCACCGTCAGGCTCAAAGCCGAGATAATCGATGAACATATCAAAATAAGCGTAATCGACCAGGGGCAAGGCATTCCTGAAACAGAGCTGCCAAAACTATTCAGGGAATTTGGCAAGACCAGCGTCAGGCCGACCGATGGCGAGAAATCTACTGGTCTTGGTCTGGCCATCGTCAAAAAAATCGTCACCGGACATGGCGGCAAAGTTGGCGTTAGCAGCAAAGTCGGTCAGGGATCGACCTTCTATCTGACCCTTCCCGCTGCGGCCAACGTCACTGACAGGCAGAAAACAGTTGATGCATGAAAATCACCCAGGAATTATACTGGTAGGCCTGCAGAGAACTGTTACCTTGGGCGAACTTCTTCCGTATAACTGGCAGTTGGTTAAATAATAGACTAGAATGAAATAACATTGCAAAGCAGGAGTGGTTTTTGGCGCCGACGAAAAGTTTCAAGCTGCTGTTACCCCACCTGGCCAAAATGCTGGCAGGTTCTGAAGAATATTTATCGCACCGGACCGCGCTTTTTTTACTTGGCTTCGCCAACCAGCCCGGTGAACCGATCACGATCGTTTCATCCAGAAGGCGCCGCAACCGTAACATTGAAGGGTTTCCCATCGTTTTTGTGTTTCACAGCAATTTCGACGAAAAATATACCCAAAAGATAAATGTCTCGGGCGAACAGCTGAAAATTTCGAATCTTGAAAAAACCCTTATCGATCTTTGCAAGGATCAAAGTTACGCCCCCACACTTGAAACCATGGCCAGGCTTTTCTGCGCGGTGCCGTACAATCTCAAAGAGCTTCTGAATATCGCCCGAATCACCTCGGACACAGTTTTGAAGCGGGTTGCACTCATGACTGCCTGGAGCGGCCGAGCCGCTTATTACGAATTGCCGCTCAAATATTTCAAAAGGACTCCGATCAAGCTCGACAATCGCGAAGAAGAAGATCTTATCTGGAACAATCTTTTTTTCAGCAAATTGCCCCGGCGGCTGCTAAAGCTTCCGGTGAGCCAACCATCCGAAGACACCGAACCTGAGGTTCGCCTTTGGATGGAGCTTAAAGCGTTGCCGGAATTTTGTGAAAAACAGTATGAAGCGGAAATGATTTTTATTCGCGAAACCCCGGAACCGAAAATCAATCGCATTATCGAGCAATATTTCAGCGATATTTTTCTCAGTTTTTCAAAAGAAAGATTGATTGAATTTCTCAATGGCTTCAACCGTCAGCCTCAGTCCTTTCCGCCGGCAGTTCCTGAGCTTTTGCGCACATTTCTCAACAACCACAGCGAAATTCTCTTAAAACGCCGCGAAGATCTTTTGGCATGGTTTTCTGCCAATATCAGTTCAAAACAGCCAGAAGTCGCAGAAGCACTCATTTTTTACGGCATCAAGCTCGGACTTGAAGATAAAGTATTTGCAAAGTTCGAAGAATGCTGCACCGATCTGTTTTATTCGGGTAGATTCAAGGCAATAAACCTTTTTGCTGATCATTTTATCGACAGCAGCTTCCAACTTTCTCCCAAAATGCTGTTAAACATCAGCAAAACATACTCGATGCAGGAAAAATTCGAGCAAGCTCTTCAACTGTTGGAAAATGCCATAGATGCAGCGGATGAAAACGATCTGTCGGTAATGGGACAACTTCATTACGCCACCGGAATCGTTTATCAACGCATGGAAAGAGCTGACGATGCCCTTTCCGAACTTTTTCTCGCCAGAGAAAGTTTTATCGTCGATCAGAACCTGCCGCACCTGGCCCGTTGCGAACTTTCGCTTGGCAACCTTTACTTTTCCCGCGGGCACCCGGGTTCGGCGCGCGCCTATTACATCAATGGACTTAATCGGGCCCGCACTTTGAGCGACAAGGCTTTGCAGGCTTCTTTTCTTGCAAACATTGGCATGGTTGAGTATGACCTGGGCAATTTCATCCGGGCCGCCCATTATTTTAACCAGGCTTATGCGATCAACAAGATGGTCAAAAATTTCTGGACCAATTCGGTTGTCGGCATGGCTCTGGGCAAGCTTTATCTCAAGCTTGGGCATTTTTCGAAGGCGATGCGCATTTTTCGGGAAGTTTATCCAATCAGACAAGAGCGTAACCACTCCAGTGGGCTTTTCGAAATCAGCAGCATTCTTGCCTGGATATGTGAAATCACCGGTAGAACCGCTGCGGCCAAAACCTTCTGGAATCAGGCCGACCGTTTCGACCCCGACCAGCTCGAGCCCAGATCAAGATTCGTCGGTCAGATGCTTAGAGCACTGAATCTGTTCTATCATAAGCATTATCAAAAAGCAGAATCACTCTTTGCGCAAATGCTGGAAACGGCAGAAACCAGGAATGCTTCGGCAATTCAGGTCAGCGACTGCAATTTTGGCCTGGCTACCGCCAAATTTTTTCTTGGCAAAAAAATGGAAGCAGTCGAACTTTTTTCCCTGGCCCGCAAAAGAATAAGCAAAGAAAAAGCTCGTTTTCAATTGGCGCAAATCGAATTTTACGCAGCCCTTTTCCTGCCAGAGAATTTTCCTGAGATAAACCTGGCCCAACCCCTGAAGATTCTGCTCAACAGCCAGGTTTATGATCCGCTTTGGCCCCATTATGCACAGGCTCTGGCAGATACGCATATTCCCGAAGCAGAAAAATATCTTCAGACTCATCTGGAGCACACGCCACCCGCAGCAATAAAACTAATAAAACAATTATTCAAGGATTTCGACAAGATTATTAAAACCCCGACTTCTAATCGGGCGGGCGAGTTTTTCACCCTGCTTTCCAGCAATCAGACCAAAACGGTACACAATGATGAATACCGGGTTTGGCAGCAGAATTATCCGGCCGACACCCTGGTTTTCGATGCACCTGCCGGCAAACTGGTTTACAACGAAAGTTGTGAAAAGCTGAAACCGGGCTCTATTCCCCATAGCATTCTCTTGCAGCTTTTTCTGGCGGTGCCCCACCCGGTAGAGATTGAATCACTTTATCGATCAGCCTGGGGGCTTGAATTTGACCCCGAATACGACTTCGGTACATTTAAAAGCAGTCTGCAAAGGTTAAAGCACATCCTGAAAAGAGTTGCCAACACCGCGATTCTTAAGCGACAAAAAAGCAGTAAAGGGCTGAAAGCCGTGCGATTGTCGGTGACGGTACCCTGGTTGCTGGTCTTTCGTTAGAAATGCAAAACCGCTCCCGCATATTTTTTGTTACATTTCTAGACAATTTCAGCATTAGGCCGCTCAGAAACAGAGCTTGCGCCGCCCGCTTTTTATCCCTCGCGCATCTATTGCCCGACTCCGATATGACTGCTATACTTTTTCCATAAGTGGGTTAAGTACATAAGCTATTGGAGGAGTATCGAGTAATGACTCTCAACAAAAAATCAATCTTAACTGTTCTTTTTCTCGTTTTTGTCGGAATGCAGGCCATGGCCGCAGATGTTTTACTGCCCGGCGACAAGCTTTATCCGACCCAGGAAAAGATTTTCAACGTAATCGCTCATTATTGGCAGGTCCAGGAAACTTTCAATCAGTATGGTTTGAATCCGAGCCCTGAAAATGAAGAGCAATGGAACCTTGCCATTGAAGAACACGGCAAAATAAGCATCAACGTCGGCAAAGAAGTTCTTTCATCAATCAAAAAGAACCAGTATGGTCAGATCGAGCTCATGAGCGATATCTACAAATCCATGCCCGTCGGCGCAAGAGCTGCTCTTTATCGTGCTCTTGGTTATATGAAAGTTGAAATCTCTCATGATTTCAGCAAATATCTTTCAGAAGAAAAATTTCGCGAATATTTCCCCGGCTATGGTTATACCGAACCCGGCTACAAATATCGCAAAGGCAGAGAACTTGATCGCGAATACAAAGGCGTTACCTGGCAGAGCGAAGAACATTCGATTTCAACCACCTGGAACGTCAATCTGACCATTTCGATCGACCTGCTCAATATTCTCTCAGGACTTGTTACCGGCGGCGCCATCAAAAATCTTGAAGTTGGTCCTCAGTATCAGATGAATGTTGGTGGCCAACCAATGATCGTTTGCAATGTAACTTTCCAGAGAATAAAATCAATTGTAACGAAAACCAACAGAAAGTTCGAAATAAATAAAGTATGGTTTGAACTTTTAAGGGCAAAATCTTCTATCTGGTCCGAAGGTGCGTGGGAAACTGTGGGCAAAACCTACGAAATCATGCAGGAACCGACTGGCGAAGCAGTCGTAACTGGAATAGAAGGGGCCTGATTATCTGGAGGTATTAAATGTGTAAACGTTGTGTCCTGGGAAATCCAGGTCTGTTTACAATCCTTCTGGTCATTACTCTTGTAGCTATAGCCAAACCGGGGGCTTGTTTCCCCCGGTTTATCTTTGTCAATGAAAAGCTTGACTATAGCGAGTTTGCAGAGGATATTGCCGATACAACCGGCAGCAGAAGAGGCGTAAAAGCGATTTTATCTGAGGGCCGGGCAAGAGTTGCCTATTTGCAGCAGCTTGTGCCCGACAGCCAACCGGCCGTAGCTGCCGGTGGGATTTTTGCCGATATCGACGATCAGCAATTTACAAGTTTGCAGGAAATCGAACCGGCCCTCGAATCTGTCGCAGTCGATGGCGAATTGTCAACACCCGTCAGTCGGGCCGAAAATGCCGGCAACGAAATTCCCAAACAATGGAATTTCAATATGTGCGGCGCAAGCGACATGAAAAAGTTCTACGCAGCCCAGGGACAAAACCGCAAACTGGCAGTCATCTCCCTCGACTTTCCCTATGGGCACCAGGCTCTGCAGGGAAAAATCAAGGAATACAAACTTTTCGGCATGCCCAAGGATCGCGGCATCAAGGACCTCCACCTGGTCCATCCCCTTGGTCTGATCGCTGGTTCGGAAGAAACCATGTTTGAAGGCATTGCCCCCGAATGCGAAGTTGTGCTGGCACAGATTTCGCAGAAAGCAGTCAAAGCAATCACCCTTCTTGAGGCAATCGAATGGCTGCTGACTCTTGAAACGCCTCCGGATGCCATTTTATTCTGCACCGACTTCAACACACCAGCGCCACTGCCGGTTCAGCGCGCGCTCTTCGCCTGCCGCAGCGCCGGAATTGTTCCAATAGCTCCTGCCGGCAACAACCCCAATTTGATCACCGGCGTTGCCGCTTTGCCCTGCTGCGTAACCGTTGCTGCCATCGATCAATGGAAACAGCGGGCTCTTTTTTCCGGTACCGGTCCGGTTGTTTTTCATGGTCAGCAGATCATGAAGCCTGACTGTGTCGAACCAGGTTCAGCCGTTCTCGGCCCAACCGATCATATCGAATACAAGTTTGGCAGTGGCACCCTGCAGGCTGCGGCACATTTTGCCGGAGTTTTCATGCAGGTGAAACAGACCGTTCCGCCGGAAACCGACCCTGAACTGATCGTGGCCGCTCTTTTGAGCAAAACCACCGACATCGGCGAACCCGGTCCGGACAATGAAACCGGGTATGGTCTGCCAGATCCGGTTGCTGCGGTAACCCATATTCTCTATCCCCCAGAGGATGAAGAGCAATAAACCGAATTTAACTCCCCAGCCCACAAAAAACCGATCGCCTGCACACAGCAGGCGATCATTTTCTTTTGGAGATGACCGAACAGCCGGTTCCCAGCTTCAATTTTAGCCAAACCTTGAGCAGACTACCGTTTTCTTTTGCAGGACATAGAGAAAAAGTCATACAAAACCAGAAAGCTATGATACTAAATAAAAACCAGAGACTGCGAGTTTATGAGGCAGTCTCTGGCCAGACAGATTCAAATGATTATTTTATTATTTTACAGGAGCGCCGGCAGCGATGCGATCGCCACCTTGTTTCTGGGCATCTACCAGAAGGATTTCCGCTTCTTCAATAAACTGACCAAGGTTCATATTGATTTTAAACTGGGTAATCGCCATGCTGACGGTAACCTTTTGCTCTTCGTCGCGGTTCTTCACTACCAGATGCCGAACGCTTTCAAGTATTTTTTCAGCGGCAGTGCGTGCGCCCTCGATCGTCGTATCGGGAAGAATAATGGTAAACTTGTCGCCTTCATAGCGGCAGGGCAAATCATTGAAACGAATGACCCGCTTGATCGTCGAACCGACTTTAACCAGAATATTGTCCTTGAAGTTAGATCCATAGCTATCCATGAGCTTTTCCATGTGATCTATACCGACCATGATTATCGACAGCGGCGATTTAACACGGCGCAGGCGTGATACTTCCTGTGACAGGCGCATCTTGAAATAATGGTTGGTATAAAGTCTGGTCAAACCATCGGTAATGCCGCGCTTGTAAAGATTGGCATTTTTAAGGGCGATACCAAGCTGACTGCAGATAAGCTGAGCCAGTTCGAAATCACGTTCGGTCAGGCCGCCGTTTCCAGCCTTGTCGGTCAGATTGACCAGGCCAAGAACTTCATCCTGCACGACGATGGGAATAACGATAAAAGATTCCGAGCTGTAGTTTCGCGCACGGGTAAAATTGAAACGCTCTTCACACTTGATATCGGCCACGTAAAGAGCTTCCATTTTTTGAATTACATGCTGAGATACGGGTGATGACCACAAATCGAGGGTCGTCGGCAAGCCCCGGTTGTTCTGACAGATATTGTAGCGATTTTCGGTCGGGTCAAAGATCGACATGGAAAATTTGTGAATATCCATGATACTGCGAAAGATACCTTCGACGGTAAAGGGCAGATTCTCGATTTCAAGCTCTGAAGAGATCGTCTGACTTGCTTCGCGAACGGCGTCGAGTTCTTTGATTCGATTGTCGAGAAGTTCGTTGGCATCTTTCAGATCCTGCATCAGACGATAGGTATTGATCGCCGACGAAATATTGCGGGAAAGGGTTTGCAGCAGCTCTTTATCGAGCATTTCTTCATCTTCCTTGCGAAACTTGCTGCCAAGAATGAGCACGCCCTGGTTCTGATTGTCCGTTCGCAAAGAATAAACCGATTCAATTTCACCTTCCTTGAAGGTTTCTTTGAAAGCTCCGATTTCATTTTTAATGATGTCGGTAACATCGCCATCTTCTTTCATGGCGATCTTGTCGAAAATCTTTGGTGAAATCCTTGCCTGGGGCAGACGACTGTTGGCCCGCAACTTGATGTCGACCAGACAATCGAGACTTTCATTATCATGTTCAAAAGTATAGATGGCACCACGCGAAACACCGAGAGTGCCGAGCAAAATTCGCAGCATCGAGCGCAAACCTGCCTGCAGATTTTTGCTCTGACACAAGAATGAGCTCAGATCGATAAAGCTGCTAAGAATGTATTTTAGACGTTCAATGCGTTTATGTTCGCGAATGGCATCGGTTTCAGCCGGGATATCCGAAGTAACTCTCTTTTTAACCAGCTGAATCAGGGTGCCTGATGGTGGGAACGAACTGATTTCTGCGCCGTCCATCAATCTTTCCATCAGCATAAGGCCCCAACCGCGCTTGTGAGAGGATTTAAGTTTTTTGCGAATGTTAGGTTTTTCAACTACTGTCGGATCAAAGCCTTTGCCAAAATCTCTGATCTGAATTTTGAGCATTTCCTCTGCATAAGTCAATGCCACATGAATATCGCGCTTATCGCCGTCAGGTATTTCTTTTGGCGCATGCTCCTTGGCATTGATGAGTCCTTCGATAAAAGCCAGACGCATTTCATCGACGGATTCGGGTAAAAATCCACACTTTCGTGCGAATATGTCCAGGTATTCACAGGCTTCGAGCTCTGAATCCTTTTCATTAGTAAGCTTAAAGAACAGATGAGAAACCATTGACGGCAAAGGAAGCCTCCTTAAAAACCTCTCAACTCTGAGGAAATTGCTGACATTGCAACTAACATTTTATAAACAGAATCGGCCGGTGTCAAGAATGACTTTTTATATTTTGCCGGTAATAAAAACATCGAAGGTAGTCGATAGTAACCACAATCATCGAAGCTTTACAGGAGGAATCTTTATAATGGACGAAGTCCCGGTTGCCAATGCCAACCCTGTAAACACCATTGTAAAAAAGAATGAAAAAGCCAACGGCACGAAAAAAACCAGTCCGATTGCCGTTTCACTTAAAAATCTTGTTTACATGTTCCCGCTGGCGTTTGTAGTTCTTCTACAAATGTTTTTTCTCGGAAAAAGTTTCGGAACTTTTTCAACTTTGCCCTATGCGAGTTTTTCCAGCTTTGTTTTTCTGGCTTCTCTGGCCGTTTTTCTTTTCTTTCTGCAATTACTCAAGCGTTCGATCGTCTATTCAACCCTTGGTGGCATTCTTTTAGTTTCTGGGATTTTTTATGCATGGTTCGGTGATTTTCACAACCTGATTTTCGCCAATCTGCAGAATGTCGGAACCATAGTCAAATCGGCCTGGACCCGCAAGGATATCCCTTTCCCCCTGTTGATGGCTGGAATAATGACATTCAGCATTGCCGGCATCGCCTTCATACAATTCTTCGTCAGTCTTTTCGTTAAATCGTTTTTCGAAACCTTTTTCGGCAAAGAATGGGGCGATGGTCGCTGGATGGCATTTGCCGGAGCAATTGCTCTGCTTGCCGGGCTACAGATAGGTTTCTATTTCTATGCAAGTTCGGCAGGGAATCCGGAAAACCGCAAGCAATGGGAGCTGTTGCAGAAATACAAACCCGTAGAAAAATTTCTGACCACCACTCCAGGCGCTCTTATGCTCGGCAAAAACCGAATTTTCAGCTCACACAACCTTAAAGCCAGAGCGGTTTCGGTCGACAACGGCAGCATCGTCGTTGAAAAAAACCTCCTGTCAACAGTTATCAGAAATGAGGTTCAATACACAGAAAGTCCGGTATTTTTCAACGAAAAGGAAATCGTCTGCTTCAACAACGAAATGAACCTGGAAAACTGGCGCACTCCTTATCCGGCCTCTTTTACCGGTTTGCTTCTCAAGGAAGGCGCGAATCCGGAAATCGATAATAAACCCCTAACCGCCTTTTACATTAATCGGGGTGAAAATCTTCTGGTATATTACAACTACGGATTCATCGGCCTCTACGAAGTTGCCACCGGCGCCAATCTCTGGCTCGAATCAGTTGACCGGCAGGTGCCGGCTCGCAAAATCTTTGCTGATAACTTCCCAGAAATGGTGTATTTCCATGAAACTCCCGATCGCCTGATCTTCAGCTGTCAAAACGGCCTGGTTAAAGCCCTTGATAAAAAGAGCGGCAAGGAAATCTGGAATTACAGCCACGAAAACCCTAAATTCAACGGCAAGCCGCAAAGGGGCTTTTTGAGCGCAGCAAAAGACAAGTTGCTCGTCAGCTTCAAAACCGGTGAGATGATTACCCTGGCCCTTGAAAATGGCAGAGTCATTTATCGGGGCAAAAACGACGCCTTTTCATTCAAAATGGCACCGGCATTCGATGGCCTTAACGCCAGGTTTATTACCGACGAGGGCTTTTACTACGATGTCGAAGTTGATGGCGGGCGAATCGGCTTTCAATATAATCTTCTGCCCAAACGTCTTGAATTTCTGCCTTTCGTCGGCGATGTATCAAGGGGCATTTTCGCCCACCGCGGCGAGGTCATCAAGGTTGAAGGGCAAAAGGTAACCAAGCTGATCGAGCTGGGCAGCAAAGTTTTTGTTACCCGCCCGGTGTTCGACGAAAAAATGATGTATATCGGAACCCAGGATGGCTGGATATTCTGCATTCATAGCGGCAGCCAGCATGAAAAATTCAGAATCCATGTGAATGGCGAGCTCGAGGAAAACTCTCTGGTTATTCTCGGCAATCGCCTTCTGGTAAAGACCAGGTCCGGCTCGCTGATATCAGTAGACCGGCATTTCTGATCAGTTGGCTTCTTTCTTCCTGCTGGTTTTTTCGAGTTGCCGCTCGCAATAATTTATGCGCTCTTCAGCCAGTTTCTTCATGGTCGCGTCAGGGGAAAATTCGAGAAACTTCTTGTAGTTGACGATGGCATCTTCGAATTTGCCGCTAAAGCCATAGACTGAGGCGAGATTGTAATATGGATCGGGAAACTGCGGCTCGAACAAAATCGCTTTTTTGTAGTATTCTACAGCCTCTTTGTTTTTATCGAGCTGATAGTAGGCAATACCGAGGTTGTTGCTGATCTTGCCCGATTTCGGCGAAACTCTCAGAGCTTCTTTCCATGAGTCGAGGGCTTCCTGAATCCGCCCCATTTTAAACTGGCAATTACCGATATTGTTGAGAATCTCGGCATTCTGCGGAGCCTTTTTCAAGGCCTGCTGATTTTTGTCCAGGGCCTGAGCGTATTTTCGTTCTTCATACAGGGCGATGGCTTCGTTGTAGAGCTCCTCGGCACTGCCAGAAACTTCAACAACCGCAGCCGACCTGGCCTTTTCGACCTTTTTCTTTACTGCCGGCTTTTTGGTTTCTTTCTTTTCGCTTTCGCCGGCAGCTTTCTTATCAGTCTTTTTGTCTTTATCGCTGCCTTTTGCCTTATCAGCTTTCTCAGCCTTGTCCGTCTTCTTGTCGGCCTTCTTTTCTTCTTTCTTTTCAGCCGGTTTTTCCGGTTTTTGCTCTTCTGGCGTCTCAAGTAGCAACTCGGCATCGCCGGTACGTTCGATCAGGGTTTTATAGATCCAGCCCCGGGTACCATCGGGAAACTTGACCTTCACCCAATAATTGTCAGAAAATTCGACCTCGTAGCGGTCACCGCGCATTTTTTTCCCGACGATCGGCGAATCGAATTTTGCTTCCTTGCGAACATTTATATAACTGCCGCGCACCACACCGGTTGCCGCCGCAAGCATCGAACCGGCCATTAAAGTCATTGCCAAAGCCAGACCAAGCTTTTTGCTCATGTTTCCCTCCATTGTTTATCAGCGAATAACTATACCCAATACCTAGGCAGCTGTCAATCAGACAGCATTTCGGAAAAACAACAGAGTGGTTGTCGAGTCCTCAGACCTGTGAGGGCCGCGGAAGAATGTTTTCCCATGCCTTGAGCACTTCGGCCTTGATGGCTGAGTGGGTCAGTATTTCCCTGACCGCATTGATCAGCTCAGGACTGTCTTGAACAATTCTTTCGCGGGGATTGGCGATGATCTCCCAGTCGGAGGGGCAAACGATGCCCTGATCGCAGGAAAAAGCAGCAAGCTTGTTCTTCTCGAAAAGAATGATACTGTTTCCGAATACCAGCCTGCCATAGAAGAGTTTTTCATCCACCAGAAGTGATAGAAGATGGGTATTGTGAATGCCGACGTAAAGAGTCGCCTGCCCACGATCGGGAGCGAATGGCTTGGCCTCGGCGGGCGGCTTTGAAGCTTCAAGAGACTTGCCAAGCAAACGTGGCACCAGAAATGATGCAAAAAATTCTTTTTCAGTCTCTTCGGCAATTTTCAGGCTGCCGCCAATTACGAAGTCCTGCTGGAATATAACCTTCAAAGTTGCCAGTATTTCCCGGTCAGGCAACTTCAATTTACCCTCCAGGATTGTACCCGGTGACAAAGTTCTTTTAGGGGGCATATCGGGCAAAAGTGCCGAAAATGCGGTAGAACAAAGGCTGATCAATTTTAACCGGGCATCGCCCTGCTCATCGGTAAAGGCGAATTCGATATTCTTTTCATGCTCGCCAAGAATTACCCGGCTGAAAGTACATTTTTCCTCCCGGAACATGATGCTGCCAAGATCCAGAAATATTTCTTCCGGTAAAGAGCTGTGGTTCAAAATAAGGTGACCAATTTTCAATGCGCGATAAGAAGGGGTGTCATGGTAGATCAAGGTGCCCTGACCCTGGACCCCATAGCGTGTTCCGCCTAAAAATGGCGTCTGAACAAAGGCCGTTCTTAAAGAATTTTCTTTGCCGTTTATCGTGACCAGATAATTCATGAAGTAAAAATCAGCACTGGAAAAATGACCTTCTGAATCGGTCCAGTACATTATCTGGGTCTCTTCGTCACCCTGGAAATAGCGCAGATTTTTTTCGGTTGCCCTGATTTCACGAATACTTCCGCCGAGCCGGCGCGGTTTTAAAAAGTCATTTAAAATTCGTGCGTGCCCCAAAGGCAATGGCGCAAAAGAACAGCCTATTTCTTCGTTGCGAACCGAACAAACCTGAAGTTCGTTTTCAAAAAAGACGCTTGCCAACCTTATTCGGGCGGGCAACGTATCACCAACGCTGAAATCAGATGACGCGCCGGCAGCCGCGAAAGAAAGACCGCCCTGACTCAAATCGATAATCTGAAAATCGCCGTAACCCTCAATTTGAGCAACTCCTTCTGCAAAATCAAGTCGCAAGGAAACCCGGCGCTCCTTTTTTTCATCAACAACTTTTTTTGCGACCGGCTCGACATTTCTACCGAGAATCCAGTTCATCGTTTGATTGAAATTCATTTTATTCGCCTATTCCTTATTCAGATCGTCAAGAAGTGAATCGAGATCAACCTGATGCATTTCCGCCGCATCCTTGAGGCTTTCGAATTCACCAACCGCACAACCGATGCAATACATTCCATGGCGCATAAGAATTTTTCTGGCATCGGGACATGCTTTCATCACCTGCGCTATTGTCATATCCGCCGAAATTTTTTTCATTTAATAATGTCGCCCCCTCTAATGTCTTTCACTGCATTTTCCTTAGTCTTAACCATGCATTCCCGTCTTTTTCCATGGACAATTTTAATCTGCTGTTAAAAATATGGGTAAATGCAAACTTTTTGCAATGACATTATACCCTAACTTTTTACCGGGCCGATCAAAAAATTACCCTTTCAAGCCTTCAACCATAAATTTGAATTTGGGTCTACTAAAAGATAAAATGTAAATAAAATGAAATTGGAGTTTGAAATATGGCCGACAAATTCTGCAAAGCATGTAATGGGGCAATGAAAGAAGGCGAAACATTTTGTCGTCGTTGTGGCGCGTATGAGGAATACCAGGCATCGGACAAAGTTATCGCCCTGGCCGACCCCTCGAGTGACAAGCCCAAAAAAACCCATTCGTTAACCCTGATTGAAATTTTTATCGTTCTTGGACTCATTGGCATGGTTGTTCTCATCATGATGCCGACTCGGCGCTATGGCTCTCGGACCCAAGCCAGAGAAAAAGCATGCTACGCCAACATGCGGGTAATTCTCGGGGCCATCGAAATGTACAATATGGATCACAATGAAATGATTACCACCCGCATGGATGATCCTACCAAGCCCACTTCTGTTCTGGTAAGGGAAAAATACCTTAAAAGCCCAATAACCCCCGCTGAGACCGATTGCTACTACCGCATCCACGGCGACGTAAGCGGCAATGGAGTAATCGT
>CAZTHA010000076.1:0-14349 GCA_964613435.1 uncultured bacterium | reverse complement strand
TGGATGAATGTGACGTTGTCGTTCCTCGAAACCGGGTTGCCGAATTCGTCAAGTTTACCCGAGTCATCGAAACGGAAGAGAAGTTGCGCATTCGCAGTTTTGGTCATGCCGGCGACGGAAATCTGCATGTCTATCTCCTGCGTGACGAGCTTTCCCGTGAAGAATTTCGCGCCAGGCTCGAGCGGGCTTTTGCAAGGCTTTATCGCCAGGCGAAAGAGTTGGGCGGGCAGGTTTCCGGCGAGCATGGAATTGGGCATGCAAAGCGGCCCTATATGCCAGAAGTTACCGGCGAGTTGGAATTGTCGCTGATGCGCCAGATCAAGCAGGCGTTCGATCCGAGAAACATATTGAATCCGGGAAAAGTGGTCTGAGTGGCTTGGCCATGCTTTGGCTAAATATTGTTGAGTAGCACAAGAATGTGTTAGGATTAAATTACTTATATGTCGAGAGGTAGCCAATGCGAAAAACTGGTTTGCTGTTAGCGCTGTCCCTGGGCGGTCTGGTGATGTTGAATTCACCGGATATTTCTGTCTGTATGGCTCAGAAGGCAGAAATCGACATTCAGGAAGAAGCGAATATTCTATATCAGGAAGCAATTGAACTGAAAAAACAGGGCAATTTGGCGAAGGCAGTAGAGGCTTATCATCAGGCCATGCGTAAGGATCGGGCAGTTCTGGCTTTTGACGATGCCGGTCTGATCGAAGCACTAAAAAAAGATTGTGAAACCAAGCTTGCTGAAAACCCCAATGATGTAAAAACCATTGAGACTCTTGCTTTTGTTAATGCTGTCTGCTATTCAGACTACGAAGAAGCCATAAAGAATTACCAGCGGGTGGTTGAACTGGTTGAAGATGAATCGGTCAAAGAGAAGACCCAGAACCTGATTGAACGACTCAAGGCTACCGCGGACGCTCAACAGCAATACCAGACCCAGCTCGCTCAGGAGATCCGTGAAGAACGACTGAAAAGCTGGAGTGAAATGGAACGTATCGAAAAGTTCGGAGCCGAGGCCGCTGAATCACAAGCCAAGGCCCAGGAACTGGCCGAAAAGTATAAAGAAAAAGACAGCCTGAAAAACAAGGTGCCGCAGCTTGAACAACAGCTCAAAGACCTCCAGGAAGAGTATGACAAGGCAAATCGCTTGTGGTACAGCCTTAAGGATGATCTTTACAATCGTCGGCGCAGAAGACTTGAAGACGATATCGAAGAAAAGAAAAAAGAACTTGAAGAGGCCAGGGAAGAACTTGAAGAAGTTGAGAGTGAAACCTCGCAACTCGAACGGGAAGTTCAGCTCAAGACTCAGCAGCAGCAGGCCAGTCCCATAAAAACATACGACAATTATCAGAATCAGGGCGATTCTGGGGCCGGGACATCAGCAACTTCCGCCGAGCCTCCGAATAACGACTACGGAAGCCCTGACTCAGACGGAACGAGTGAAACAGGTGAAGCGGGTGGAGACGACCAGGGAGACCAGCAGCCTTTGCCGGCCGTTGACAACCCTGATTTTCCGGTTGAAGACACAACACCGCCCAATGAAACACCAGAAGAACGGGAAAAGCGCCTTCAGGAGCTCATAAATAACCTTTAAAACCTGGGGTTTGCTGAAAAAAAGGCAAAAAAAAACCGCCGAACGATACGGCGGTTTTTTTCTGGTTGAAAAAAATTAGAGACTGAGAGCTTCAACGGGGCATGAAGAAACACATGCGCCACAATCGATGCAGCCTTCACCTTTGTAGACAACTTTGCCGTCTTTCATTTCGAGTACTTCAACTGGGCAAGTGCCTGTGCAGGCGCCACAACCAACGCATTTTTCGGTATCAATCTTAATTGCCATGATGTTCTCCTTAAAATCTGCAAAAAAATTGCTGATGAATTGACCCCTTGAATATAAACAAAATCACCATGAATGTAAAGTTTTGCTTTTTGATAAAAACCTTTCGATCAACAGCGAATTCTTATGTTAAAATTCTAAATTCGGATACAGAAAAAAATCGCCTGGAGAAATTTGCATGAGCAACCCTCTTGAATCGCTGAAAACCCAATTGAAAAACATTCAGGAAAAAACTGCGAAAATTCGCTATCGTGTACCTTCTTTGTGGGTGCCTTTGGGCAAAGAGCCTGCTGATGGCAATCCGCCCGTTTCGGTTCAACCTGCAGAGTTTTTTCTTTCCCATATCGAGGCTATCGAAAAGAATGCCATGACCGGAATTGATCCGCTCAAATCGCTGAACTCACAGATTGTTGAAGGGCAGGGCGGTTCCTGGATTGCCGGCCAGAGTATCTACAATGTTTTTGTTCGTCTCACCGCAGCCTACGACCACGATGGCGACGGGCAACTTGGTGGCAGTAAAGCCGATCTGACACTTAATGCCGATGGAATGCGCGAATCCGGCACATTTTTGAAATGTATCGCCATGCTTGGTTACATCAAAGCCCTGGGTTGCAACACCATTCATTTGTTGCCGGTTACCTCGATTGGTCACGATGGCAACAAAGGTGATCTCGGTTCCCCCTATGCCATCAAAAATCCTTATAAACTTGAAGAAACCCTCGCCGATCCACTGGTCGACATGGGGGTCGAGGACCAGTTTCGCGCTTTCGTTCAGGCCGCGCACATGATTGGCATAAGAGTTATCACCGAATTCGTGTTTAGAACTGCCAGCAAAGATTCTGATTGGATAGCGACCAATCCCGAATGGTTTTACTGGATCGATGAAGATGTCAGCGATCGCGATCCCGGCGAAACTGACCCTGAAAAGATCGCAGCCGGCTACGGAAACCCGGTTTTCAACAGCGAAGAGCTCGCGATTATCAACCAGAAAGTCGCAAACCATGATTTCAACGAGTTGCCTGCTCCACCGGCATATTATCGTGACTTTTTCAAGTCTATCCCGGAAAAGAGCACGGTGGCACTCAATCGTCAGGGGCAGTATCGCGGAATAAGCCCAAAAAATCAGGAAACGGGCAAAAGTTGCAATGTCCGCATACCCGGCGCTTTCGCCGACTGGCCACCCGATGACAACCAGCCACCCTGGGGCGATGTGACCTATCTGCGCATGTATTGTGATGAAAATACGCAACAGCCGGAATTCAACTATATTGCCTACAACACCATTCGCATGTATGACCGCCGTTTGGCCCGTCCGGAGCTGGCCAACGAAAGTCTTTGGAAGACGATCGAAGAACTGATCCCAACTTATCAACGTGAATACGGAATCGATGGCGTGATGGTTGACATGGGCCATGCAGTACCGGTTGCCCTGATGCAGAAAATCATTTCTACTGCTCGCCGCCATGATGAAAACTTCGCTTTTCTATCTGAAAACTTTGAGATTAAAGAAGACTCGGTTGAGGCCGGCTACAACGCTGTAGTTGGTTATGCCTGGTGGGTAGAATACCGACGGGATGGCATGTATGACCTGCTCAATCATGTTGGTAACGAGGGAGTTCCGCTGGCGTTTTTTGGCGCGGTCGAAAACCATAACACCCCCCGGGCCGCCGGTCGACACGGTGGTGAAAAATATGCCCGCTATGCCTTTCTGGTCAACACCATGTTGCCCAAGGCGATCCCCTTTATTCACTCTGGCCAGGAGCTTGGTGAAACCATGCCGGTTAATACCGGGCTTGATTTCAGTAATGAAGATCTTGAAAAATTGAAGGGTAAAAAACTGGCTCTGTTCGACCTGTGCGGCTATCAATGGGACGGCACGCACCCGATGTTCAAATTCGTTCGCCGGGTTCTGAGCCTGAGAAACAAATATGCGCACATTATCGGTCTGACGGGCCGTGAAAGCTTTGCCACCGCTTTAACCGGGCAGACAGACGTTATCTGCTTCATTCGCAAAGATGGTAAAAATCATCTGGCCGTGGTTTTCAACCGCGATCTTGAAAATACCCTCTCTGGCGAACTGGAGCTCGAATGGGCTCTTCCCGATAATCTTGACCGGGTCAGCAACCTGTTGGCTGAACCCGGCCAGAAAGCAGAAATGGCCGTCGTTAAGCGAAGAATACCCTATTCGCTTAAACCGGGAGAATGTTGTTTGCTCTACTGGTGATTGGTGATTGGAAATTGGTCCTGAACTGAATTGCAGCTGGTGAAATGGAAGTAACGATCGAAAAAGTAAGTGCTCTGCTGGCCTCTGAGAACCCTGAATCGAGAAAACAGGGCATTCTTCTTGCAGCTCGGTTGAATAACGATTCTTTCATCGATAAACTGACCGAGATTGCCGGGGCCGACCCGAATCAGGATATCCGTGTGCTCGCCCGAAAAGCTCTTGAGCACCTGAAAAAAGCGATTGAACTCCAGACCGGAGCTATCGAAGAAAAGTATGCCAATTTGCATTTCGAACAGCTTTTGCAGTCTGAAGACCCCTACGCACGCTTTGCCGGTCTGAAAAGAGCCTTGCAACAGAGCGGTGACATTGCCCGCCTTTGCATTTTGTCGGCTCTTGAAAAAGAAACCGTAGCCCAACTTAAGGCCAGTATGATCATGGCTGCCGGTCGCTTTAGCAAAGCGGAGGATGTTGAACTGATCAGTGAATTCCTGCGTGATCCCGACTCGCGGGTTCGGGCGAATGCCATCGAGGCTTTGGCCTCGATTGGCGGAGAGGCGGCCAATCACTACATTATTTCGATGATGGGTGACGATGACAATCGGGTTAAAACCAATGTGGTCAAAGCACTCAAAGGACTGGGAGGACCGGGACTTCTAGAGTTGCTGCGACGCATGGCAACCGATGAGCGGGTTTGGATGCGAGCTTCGGCTGTTTTCGCCTTTTCCCGGATCAAGTCGCCGCAAAGCCTGGTAATTCTGGCGCAGATAGCTTCTTCTGATCCCGAAGAACAGATTAGGCAAAAAGCCCTGGCAATCATCAACGCCGAAAAGGAAGACGGCAACCCTGCTGCGGCGGTTATTCTCGATAAACTCGCCAAAGCTTCCCCCGATCAAAAGGATCAGGCCAAACAGGAAATAGAGGAAGAACTGGCACCGGTTAAACAGGATGAAGTCTTATCGTTACTGCTGCATGCCGATCCCTGCAAAAGATACCTGGCTCTGTCAGAGATAACCGAAGATTTTGAGCATTTTCAGAAAGATTTTGTCGAGGCTTTTCAACAGGAAACCGACTCATTTCTGTTGTCGATGATGCTGACGACAATCAAGGAAAAAAAGCCGCACCAATCGATCAATCGCTGTATTCAGCTTTTGAAACATGAAGAAGATCGGGTGCGGGCAAATGCCGTTGAGGCTGCCGCTGCGGTCGAAGTCGTCAGCAGCGCCGATTACATTTACCCTTTGCTTGCTGACAAAAACAGTCGGGTCGCGGCTAATGCCGTCATTGCCCTGGGTTCGATCGGCAGAATCGACATTTTCAACGAGGTTCAAAAGCTTCTGGCAAAGGGGCGCGAGGCATTCCGCCAGAGCGCTCTTTATGTGATTTCTTTGCAGCGTGAACAACGTTATGTGGGCCTGATCGAGAATTTGCTTCAGGATGTAAGCCCCAAGGTGCGCGACAAAGCTTATGATATTTTGCGGGTTTTCGTTAACGAAAGAGTTCCTGGTGCCTTGAAGCTTCTTCAGGAAGTTGAATTGCGCATCAATCTCGAAAAGAATCGCGAACATTTTTTTGAAAACAGTCTCGATCAATTGTTCAGCAGTCTGGTGCAGTTGATTAAATCCTCCGAAGACGACAGAGATGACAAGTTCGTTTTTGAAAGGACACCGGAGTCGGAAAAACAGTCGTTGATCCAGCTGGCGCGCAAGTCGATCGAGCACTCACCTGCTGATGAGAGAACTGCGAAAATTCTTAAGCAGATCGATTCCGACTTGAGCAATATTGAAACCCTGATAAATTCAGCCCAACCGGCAAAAAAAGATATGGGAGTTGAAGAAGCTGCCAGTAAAATGTCAGAAATCGAATTACTCAAGATCGAGCGAAAAAGTCTGAAAATTCGCCGGGACGCGATGCTGGTTGCCTATGCAATCGACATTTTTGCCGCTCGCGAAAAGCTCGATGCCAAAACCCAGGCTTTGCTCCGGGTCGAGCTTGCACGGGTTGAAGGCAGTCTTTGCACCCATGTTCCCTCTGGTATTTTCTCGATGTTGCCCCCTGACGATTCTTCAGTCAGCGAGATTTTCGATCTCACCATGCGATTGTATCAAAAACATGTCTGGGCGTTTTCACTCGAAACCGGGAAAAAGTTTCTCAAATGGTTTGCCTTTCTGGTGATTTTTATAACCTTTTTGTTCGTTTTCAAGGGAATGTCTGCTTTGCTCGTGGGCTTTTATGCGATTGTTACCCTTCCATTTTTCGCCTACAAGAGCCTGAAAATTTTCATCGAATGGAAAACTCTGGTTACCTGTATGGTCGATGATTTCGTTCATGGCCGCGAAGGTAACGACTGGTCCGGAAGGGTGAATGCCCTTTTTCCCCATGTGTTTTCAAATGCCTTGCGCAAATATTTCTATCTGTTGCTTTGGACGGTTGTGGCCATGGTTATTGGCATGTCAGTAATCGGTGCCAGCGATTCTTTCAAAGACATCGCTTTTTTGTCTTCTTTTGGCAAGCTTGTTGGACTGTTGATGATGTTTTTTATCGTCGCATCGGTTTATTTCAAGCTGATGCTGATCGAACCGGTATGCGTTCTTGACAACAATGGTGACCCTTACCAGATTGCTGATCGGATTTACTCTGCCGACAAGGTTCGCTTTGCCACTCTGATTATTTTTTCCAACTTCATCATGAATTTTATCACCATAAACTCGATGCAGGTCATGGCTCTTTTGATGCCGGTCTTGCCGGGGCAAACCATCGGAAATATGGTTTCGATTCTGGCGATCGTTTCAGAAGTTTGTCTTTTTCCCATCATTTATTCGAGTGTGGTCATCTACACACTGATGTACTACCGGCGACTGCAACGCTCTTAACTCTTTTTTCTCCTGAACATGAAGCCAAAGGCCGCGCCGATGACAAAACCGGAAATGTGGGCGTCGAACGCGGTTCCGCCGTGGGTGGATGTGGACATCGACAGAAAGTTCAATAGCAGGTACATTCCCAAAACCACTACTGCCGGAACATCGATCCGCCTGATAAAAAACCATATCGGGCAGAAATAAGTCGTTATGCGGTTTTTCGGGTAAATCATCAGATATGCTCCCATTACCGCGCTGATGGCGCCGCTTGCGCCGACCAGAGGTATCAACGAATCTGGTTTGATTATGGCGTGACCAAGGCTCGAGACTATTCCCGAAAACAGATACAAGAAACCGAAGAACAATGTTCCCATCTTTTCTTCAACGTTGTCAGAAAAAATCCAGAAGAACCAGATGTTCGATAAGAGATGCAGCAGACCTCCGTGCATGAAAATGCAGGTTAATGGCATGAGGGTCAGCCAGAAAGGCGTGTTTTCGACGTCGACGATTTCAGCGACTTTCTTTTCCTCTTCGTTCATCGGATTTGCGCGAATTTGTGCCAGTTTCTCCTTGCCGTAGAGCAGCTCATAATAGCCGACAATATACTTGGTTTGCCGGGCAAGAAAGGGGGAGGGCACCAGACCATGCTGGTAGAGAAAGTGCAACGAACTTTTTCCGGTTTGATCGTCAACTTCGAGAACGGCTGAATAAAGGTGCACGACCAGACAGATTCCGATAATAAGGTAACTGATTATCGGAACCCTTTTAACCGTTTCGTTGTTCTGATCGTGCAGGGGAAAAAACACTGCGTTTCCCTTTACTATTTCAGGCCAGAGTGCCTCAACAAAGCCTCAGTTGACGCATCGCGCCCTCTGAACATGCGGTAAACTTCGGCGGGATGCTTGCTGCCACCCAGCGCCAAAACCGTTTCGCGATACTTCAAGCCCAGTTCACGCACCTTGTCTTCGTTTTCGATTCCCGCTTCTTCAAAGGCGGCAAAAGCATCGGCACTAAGCACCTCAGCCCATTTGTAACTGTAATAACCGGCGCAGTAACCACCGGCAAAGATATGTGAAAAACTGTTGAGAAAGTTTTCATGCTCATAGGGTTTCATTACCCGGCATTCGCGGGCAATTCTTCTGGCAACCTGTTTCGGCGTTTCCTGACCGTTATTTGGATCGAATTCATGGTGAAGATACATGTCTATGCGGCCAAATTCGATCTGGCGCATCATACCTGAGCCGGAACGGAAGTTTTTCGAAGCCTTTATTTTTTCAAAAAGGTCATCGGGAAGAGTTTCGCCGGTTTCATAATGCTTGGCCATACCTTGCAGAGTCGGTTTGTGGTAGCACCAGTTTTCCATGAACTGGCTGGCAAGTTCGACTGCATCCCATGCCACCCCGTTGATGCCAGCCGCTTCAGCTTCATTAACCCGGGTCAGCATGCCCTGCAGACCGTGTCCAAATTCATGGAACAGGGTCGCAACTTCACCGAAGCTCATCAGTGAGGGCTTGTCGCCCACCGGTGGCGTACCGTTGCAGACCAGATAAATAACCGGCAAACGGACCATGCCTTTAATCAACCTTCGACCGAAGCATTCGTTCATCCATGCACCGCCGCGCTTTTCTGCCGGCCGTGAATAGGGGTCGAGAAAGAAGTTTGCGATCAGTTCGCCGTTTTCATCAAGAACATCAAAAAACATGATGTCATCGTTCCATTTTGGAAACGCTTTGTCGGACTGCTTTATTTGAATCGAGAACAATCGCTGGGCCAATCCGAACAGACCGTCCAAAACTCTTGGTAACGGGAAATAGGGGCGCAATTGCTCATCGGTATAGTCGAATTTCTTCTCACGCAGCCTTTCAGAGTAGAAAGCAAGATCCCAGTGTTGCAGCTCGCCAGGGTGATTCATTTCCCGGGCGATTTGCTGCAAATCGAGATGATCCTGTTTCGAAAATGGCATCGCAGCTGTTGCCAGTTCATCGGCCATCTTTCTAACCGCTTCAACACTGGGAGCCATTTTATTGCTCAGGCTCAGTTCGGCAAAGGTTTTGAAACCGAGAATGCCGGCTTCTTCCTTTCTGAGTTTGAGAATTTCATCGATAAGCTTGGTATTATCGAATTTACCTTCGGCGGCCTTGGTCATCATCGCGTGGTAGGCCAGGCGGCGCTGTTCACGATTGCGGCTGTGCTGCATGAATGGCCCCCATATTGGGTAATCGAGGGTGACGCGCCACGGACCGTTTTCAGGATCTGCCTTGGCCCCTTCGCCACCTTTTTCTTTGGCCCATGACTGGGCGGTAAGGTTGCGAAGATTTGACGGCCAGCCTTCGGTGTCGTTTTTATCGGTAATGATCATTTCGTAGGCCTTGCTGGCATCGAGAACATTATTTGAAAAGTCGGTGCTGAGTTTTGACCTGAGGTTGGCGATTTCGTTGAAGCGCTCTTTCACTTTGCCCTCAAGGCCTACGCCGGATTGCTCGGCGGCTCTAATTTTCTTTTCGATGATGCGTTTTTTTGCACTGTTGAAGCCGGTAAATTCCGATGATTGCTGCAGGGCCTTGAAGCCTTCATAAAGGGGTTTGCTTTGAGACATGCGCAGGCTGAAATCGATAACTTTCGGCAGTATTTCCTGATAAGCTTTGCGTAATTCATCTGAATTCTTGACGCTGATGAGGTGGTTTATCACGCCCCAGGTGTATTCGAAATGGATGTCGAGGTCTTCCAGGGGCTGGCAAAGACCTTCCCAGGTCGGAACAATGTTTTTTTCAATTTGTGAAAGTTCCGTTTCAAGCTGTTCGAGGGTGGCCATCATTGCTGGCACGACATGCTCGACCTTGATCTGATCGAAAGGTGGCAGGCCTTCTCTTTTCATCATGGGGTTGTCTTGCAATAAATCCTTGTTGTTCATATATAGTCTCCAATAATATTTTCCTGACATTCTAGAAGTTTTGCCGATAATTGACAAACAAAAATTGAAAAAAGACCGAGGTTTTTCCGATAGATAAAGTGAATATATTCAATGGGAAGGCCTTATGAAATTTAAACTGCACTTTCTGCTGCTGATAATCGCTTTGACCGTTCTTTTTGCCGGTTGCAGCGAAAAAACCGGTGTTTTGCCAGAGCCTGAGCCTGAACCTAACTTTGTTACTCCGACAATTTACGATCTTCAAGTGCAAAACAACAGTATTTCCAAATGCGGCGGCGGAATAATGACGCTTTCATGCACCTGGTCATCACCATACAAGGTTGCGACGGCTACTGCTTATCTTGGCTTTGTAAAAACCATCAAGAATCCAACCACTGAGCCTATCGGAGTTATCGGCTCGCAAACCACCGAAGTTTTGGCGGGAATGCGTGGCCAGGTCGCTACCGATTGCAATGCTTCCGATACCACAGCCTTTTTCGCCAAATATGCCGAACCAATCAAAATTCCGACCAAAATCGGCACCGATGAATTGAGTGGCCGCTGGGAAGTCGAAATTCCTTTTGCCCCGGAAGATACGTCAATTGCGCCACTTGGCGTTTATCAAATGATTTTTTACATGGAAATGAATCGTCTCAAGACCAACACTCTTGCCTTTGAGATGACTTTTATTCCCTGAATTATGCCGATTCAGGCATCGATCCTGATCATAATTTTCAGAAAAGAGCCTCGAATCTTACCTTCTTGGCAAAATTATCACTGAAGGTGCTCGCTTCATGGGATACGATAATGCAGGCAACTTCCAGCCCGGGCAGAATTTTTTCGAGCAGTCGTCGAACCCGGTCGACATTTTCCTCGTCAAGAAAGGCCGTCGGTTCATCAAGCAAAAGTATACGCGGGGCGTTTACCAGAACCCGGGCTAATTGGCACCGTCTTGCTTCGCCGCCGCTAAGCCCCTCTGGTTTGCGGTTCAGCAGATCTCTGATTCCGAGCGAATTCACTATCAGGTTCAAATAATCATTCTTTTCAAAAAAAACATGGTTGGGCGAATTCTGCCTGTGATGCGCAACCAGCTGTATCTGATCGAGAATGGTTTGCCCTGGCCAAAGAGCATCTTCCTGAAAAAGCATGTCTATTTCCCGAAGTCTTGGGTGCTCGACAAAAGTTGCTGTACTAACCAGTTTTCCATTCAAAAGGATTTGACCTTCGCATGGAGTTGCCAGCCCGGCGATAAGTCTTAACAACGAAGTTTTTCCGCAGCCTGATGGCCCTGAGATAACCCTGATTTCACGTTTGCCCAGGTTCAGATTCAGTTTAGCGAAAATCTCTTTCAAACTAATTTTGTAGCTCAGGTCGCGAATGTCGATCATTTCGGCCACCTCCTGACGATGCCGGTCGCAGCCAGGGCCATGATTAACGCAAGAGCAAGACTCAGTCTGGCAACGTCGGCGCCGGCTCCATAATGCATCAGATTGAAGACCCGTAAGGGCAGGGTTTGATAGCCCGCTGGCACGGTTAACAATGTTGTTTCGAGCTCACGCAAAGATACGACCATGGCGACACAAAAACCAATGAAAAGTAACGGCGCTTCAATTCTAAGTCTTAACAAGTTTGAGTGGGGCAACAAGCTGGCCGACTCAAGCTGCCGCCATCCGCTGAAGGATTTCCAGGCTAAAATGGAAACGACCATGGTTGGTGGTAAAGCTCTGGCAATGTGGCTGAAGCCAAGGATCAGCCCTTGGGGTATTTTTGGGAAAAAGGCTCCGGTCCAGGCCCATGCCACGCCGGTCAAGCTCGCGGGAATGACTGCTGAAACAAGTAAGGCCGCGGTTAAAAGCAAGTTATGTTCAGTTGTTTTGCCGAGAACTCTGCAGATAAGTGAGCAGAAAAAAGCACAGAAAAAAGAGAGCAGGACCGAGGGCAAAATCGAGTCAATGTCTGCTTTTGAAAAGAAGCCCTGGCTATCGGTGAATGCCTGGCGAATCAGGGCGAGGCAGGGTAAAAGCATTACACCCAGGGCGAAGATAAGAAGAATATGGCCAAAGAAAGACAAGGCCGGGGAAAAATCAGCAATTTGTAAAAGGTTGCCATGACGATTTGCGCCCATGTTACTGCTGATTTTTTTAAGAGTCGGCAGGATGAGCAAAAAGGCCAGCATGATAATGGCGAACATGGGCCATATTGCCAGGAAAATTCCTGAAAAGCTGCTGCCGGCCAGAAATTGAGAAATAATTTCGGTCGCAAAAACTGTGGTTTGCATGCTTAGTGGCAACCCGCCCTCCATCAGCGAAAAAATGAACGTTATGCACGCGCCGGCTAGAATCAGCGGCAAAACTGCCGGCAACACAGCAAATCTCAGGAACTTCCAGCCATCAAGATTTATTCGGGCACTTTCAATCTGGGCTGCCGGCACTAAATGCGCTGCGATGCCGATTATTAGTGAACCGATTGGGGCCATGGCCAGTCCGCAAACAACTGCCGACCAATATAATCCGTCGGCATTGCGCAAAAATTCAAGGCCGTGGGGGGGGGTGGCGACCAGAGTCGCAAAGCCCTGGGCATGAATATATGGTGGAAGAAAGACCAGAAAGGCGAGCGGTAGTCGCAAACCTCCGTATTTTTCATCACAAAGAAACAGGCCCGGTATTATTGCCAGGCCTGTCGCAATCAGGGCTGAAAAAAATGAAAATTCAAGCGTTGATTTAAGCAGTTTAATTGTTCGTGGCGAGAACGCCAGTCCAGTATTTTCCGCGGGAATGTCGGCCAGAAAAAGCATTAAAACCGGCGTAAGGGTAAAAAGAAAAAAGCCAGCCCAGGCCAGATAATAATTGCTGCGGGCGCATTTAAACCCTGGCGACCAGCCGGTAAAAAATCTCTGAAACCAGGGCAATCAAAAAACCTCTTTTAATGCCAAGGTTGCTGAGGCGATGCTGTCGGCAATCTGATCCGGAGTCAATGCCAAAGGTTTGATTCCCGATGCGGGAATCCAGTCTGGTTGGGATTCACCGCCAGATCGGATCGAGAAGAAACCTTCACTGTTCTTGATCAATGCCTTTTCACCCAGTTCGCTGGTGATAAAATCGATAAAAGCCCTTGCATTTTCAGGATTTCGGCAGTTTTTGATCATTGCCGCCGTATTGGGTATCACAAGAGTTCCCGGCTGATTTTCGCCCTGATCGGGAAAAATCATTTTTACCGGATTGCCTCTTTTGATCGCGACCATTGCGTCGTCGGTATCAGTTAGCCCAATCAGACTCTGACCATTTACGACCCGGTCGCGAACCTTGCCGTTGCTGTCAGCGACGAATGCTTTTTGTTCTTTCAAAGTTTTGAAGAAGCTGAGCATGCTATCTTTCCCGTGCATTGCATAAATTGCCGCGGCATGGGTATTGGTAGTGCCGAACATTGGAAACGCCACGGTCGCCTGGCCCTCTTGCCAATCTGGTTTTAACAGGTCATCGACACTCGTGGGCAAGGACTCTGATGCCAGCTGATTGTTCACGATAAACACTCTGGCGCGGAGACAGGCTCCGGTCCAGCGGTTTTGCGGATCTTTGAACTGGGAGGGTATATCGGTCGCCGAGGCCGGTGCATACGATGAAAAAATGCCTTCCCGGGCCAGTCGAATTGTGTGGGCAAACTCTGAGCTCCAGAAAACGTCGGCTTTGGGCGCTGCAGCTTCTGCGCGTAGGCGATTGGCCAAACCAACCGTCTTCGCCGCCTCGGTGTCATAAACGGCCAGAACCTTCACTCCAGTTAGTTTTTCATAGTATTCCAGCACTGGCTCTGCGAAAGGCTGATCTACCGAGGTGTAGACAACCAGCTGCTTTCCCGAATCGCATCCGTCGACAAAAACCAGGGCAAGTACGACTATGGTCAATAAAAGAGTAGTCAAGTGATTGTTTCTCAGCATTTTATTGTGCAAAAGTCGGCCTCCCAACTGTTTTGGCCATTGTAGTATTTTGCACGGCAATTTGCAATAGCGTCAGAAAATAAATCCCTATCAATATTGTTTTGCACGAATTCAGCGCCTTGACTATTGGCCAAAACTGGTAGAACATATAGCTATGCAGGTAAATTTTTCAAAAAAAATTGTGTGGGTTTTAACTGGTCTTATTGCCGTGGTTTTGCTGGCGGTAATCGTCAAGGTTGTTTTTTTCAAACCCAGCGAAAATGAAAAAATCGAAAAAATGCTGCATCAGTTGGCCGAACGTTTTGCCGCCAAAGATTTTAGAGGGGTTGCAGCATTTCTTACCGAAGACTCTATTGCAGAGCCAGGTTCAGACAAAGAAACAATGGTGACGCACATGAAAGGCTTCTTTTTTCAGGTCCGTGACCTCTCAGCCAAGATCGAGCTGATCAAGCATGAAAATGAAAAACTGCCCGCCAATGCTTCGCAGGCTCGGGCAATTGTCGTGGTAAAAGTTGCTGGAACCATAGATGGCAACCGATTTCAGGCTTTTGGCGAACAGGGCGCCGATGCGGCGATGATTGACTTGCGCAAGATCGAGGA
>CAZTHA010000075.1:0-14437 GCA_964613435.1 uncultured bacterium | reverse complement strand
TCATTCTCGACATATCCGAAACCAGAGCCCTGCAGGAAAACCTTCTTGAAGCCAGATTCAAGGCCGAAGAGATGGCCCGCCGCGCCCAGATGGCAAGCATGGCCAAAACCGAGTTTCTCGCCAATATGTCCCATGAAATCCGCACACCGATGAACGGCATTCTCGGCATGCTCGAGTTGCTGCTGGCCACCGAACTGAACAATCGTCAGAAAGAATTTGCCAACCTGATCTACCGCTCATCCCATTCGCTTTTGGGCATTCTCAACGCGATACTCGACCTGTCGAAGATTGAAGCCGGCAAACTTACTCTCGAACTGGTCAACGTCAATCTGAAAAAGCTGGCCGAAGAAGTGGTCAGCCTGATGGAGCCCCTGGCCGAAAAGAAAAGAATTGAAATGGTTCTGCGTTATCCGCCTGAAGTTCCTGAGCACGTGGTCGCTGACGGCGGCAGAATCAGACAGGTTCTGACCAATCTGGTCAACAATTCGATAAAATTCACGGAAGAGGGCTTTATCAGCATTGAAATCAGCTGCAAAAACATCGAAGAAGAAGACCGGGATGCCGGAGTTTTCACTTTCTGCGTCAAGGACACCGGCATTGGCATGACTGAGCAACAGCAATCCCAGGTATTCGAAAAATTCAATCAGGCTGATACCTCGATAACCCGCCGTTTTGGCGGCACCGGCCTTGGCCTGACAATCTGCAAGGAACTCCTGTCCTTGATGGGAAGTAATATCGAGATTGAAAGTGCACCCGGCGTCGGCACCCGCATCTGGTTCAAGCTGCCCCTTGAAATTGTCGGCAAGGAAAGCGAAAACGAGCATGATTTCGACCTGCCCCTTAACATTCTGGTAAGTGGAGAGAACGAACCGGTCCGTGAAACTATCTGCGAAATTCTTCAGGCCTGGCCTTCGGTAAAATATCAGATTGTCGCTCCCAAGGATTTAGCTGCACAATTGCAGGAATTCAGTGACAAGAATCGGCAGACCATTGCCCTGATCGATTTGCCGCCCGGCTCAAAAAACTTTGTGCCGCCCCATGCCGAAAACCTTGAAAACCATGCCGGCTGCATTTTTCTGATGACCCCGCGCCAACTTACTCTTGCCGGCAAAATTGAAAGCCAGGCGCAGAAAATCGCCCTGATCGGAAAGCCGGTCACTGATTCCAAGCTTTATGAGGCGGTAAGAGAGCTGCTCAAAGCCACCGAAAGTCGCATAAACAGCTATTTCGTTCGCAGATCTCATGAACGACCGGCCTTAACCCCTGCGGCTGAGCTGAAATTCAATCTGAAGATTCTTGTCGTCGAAGACAATGAAATCAACCAGGAAGTGGCCCGTGGGATATTCGAACTCTTCGGCTGCAGCACCGATATCGCCGATTCGGGCCCCACCGCCCTGGAAATGCTGGAAAAGAACCGTTACGACGCCGTTTTTCTCGACTGCCAGATGCCGGTCATGGACGGTTTCGAAGTAGTACGAAGAATTCGCCAGATGCCAGAGCCGGTCGGCAAACTCCCGGTAGTGGCAATGACCGCGCATTCGATGCCCGGTGACCGGGAAAAATGCCTTGCTTCAGGAATGAACAATTACCTGGCCAAGCCGATCAACCCGGATTATCTGGCGCGTATTCTTGAAAAGCTGGCCGGAACCACGTCCCCGACCGAAACGAAGGAAAATGCTGACGAAGCAGGCACCGAAATTCTCGATCAGGCGCGCATCAGAAGAATATTTGCCAACAAAGTCGAACATCTTGAAAAAATCTTCGCAGCCTGCCGTAAAAATGTCGAGCACCAGCTGGAAATCGCCAGAAACGCCCGCCGCCAAAAAGACAGTGCGACCATGATCAGGGCCTTTCACACCATCAAGGGTTCAGTCGGCAATCTTGGCGGAAACGTCGCCCATGATGCCGCCGAGAAGCTTGAAATGGCAACCAGAGACGGCCATCTCAACAAAGTCGGCCGATTGACCAAATCTTTTCTCGGGGCTTTTTCCAGGTTCGAAAAAGAGCTCGAAGAACTGATACGCGACTTGAAACGGAAATAATTCGCAATTTATGTTAGAATGACCGCGAATTAAATAATGGGAAAATACAAATGCGAATCGTTATCTCAGGTGGCGAAGAGTTAGGTTATCTGTTCGCCCGGCAATATTCCAACGAACACGATGTACATGTAATCGAAACCGACCCGACCAGAATAACCGAACTGGAAAAGCTTGATCTGCAGGTTGTCAGGGGCAACCCGACCAGTCTTTCGACTTTGCAGGCCGCCGAGGTTGCCGATGCCGACATCTTTATCGCCTGCGCCCATTCTGATGAAGTGAATGTCATTTCCTGCCTGGCGGTAAAACAGCTGGGAAAGGCGAAAACCTTCTGCTTCGTCAACAAAATTCATTATTTTGAAACCTTCGCCGGCGACCTTGGCGAAAAACTGGTCATCGACAGCCTTATCTGGCCCGAACTGCTGCTTGGCGAATACATCGCCCAGATCATTTCAGTTCCTGATGCCATCGATGTAAAAATGTTCGCCCATGAGGGGTTGAAATTGCTTGAATATCGCTTTAAAAGTGATGATGCCCATGTCGGCAAAACACTGAAAGATTTGCAGTTGCCAAAAGGCACCCTGGCCGTCGCCATATTTCGAGACGAGAAGGTCATCATTCCAGGTGGCTCGACCGCTTTTTGTGCCAACGACAAGATAATTTTCATGGGCCTGGCTGACTCGATAAGACGGGTTGAAGGGCGCTTCAACCGCAGTTCCAAAAGTCAGGCAAACGTAATCATCATCGGCGGCGGCAATGTCGGCTACATCATTGCCGCAACCCTCAGCCAGCATGCAAATATAAAAATCCGGCTGATTGAAAAATCGCATGAACGCACCCATTTTCTCGCCGACAATCTTCCCGAGTCGGTTTTGCTGATGAATGCCGACGGTACCGATGTCGCCATGCTCAAATCGCAGCAGGTCGAAAGCTGCGACTGCCTCGTTGCCATGACCGGCTCAGATGAGAAGAATCTGATGGTCGCTCTTAGAGCCAGGCATCTCGGCGTTAAGCGGGTAATCACCAGAGCCCATTCGATTGACAACATTGATTTCTTCGAAAGCCTGGGAATAGACGTTGCTCTAAGCTCGCAACTGAACGCTATTCAAACCGTTCACCGCAGCATATCCGACAAATCTATCGACATCTTTGCCTTCTTCGAAAAAGGGAAAGCAGAAATTCGCGAGTTCGTCGCGCCGGCTGACTTTCCGCCAACACAGCTGATGAACCTGAAGCTTCCCGAAGGTGTGATTATTGCCGCCATTCGGCGCGGTGGGCGCACGATTGTCCCGCACGGACAGGATAAAGTTAAGGGCAAGGATCGTTTGCGCGTTTTCTGTTCGATCGACCAGGGCGAAAGCTTCAGTGAATATCTTGAGAACCTGACCAGAGAACATCTGGCCGAAGCGGAACAAGATGCTTAGATTCAGTCTGATAATTGCGGTCGTCGGCCTGATTGTCCAGAGTTTTTCGCTGGTAATGATCATTCCATTGCTGGTTTCACTAATGGTTGGCCAATACGATTCGACCTTGCTTTTTCTGTTGTGTACCCTTAGTGGGCTGGCTTTCGGGCGGCTGACCATGCGCCTGAATCCCAAGCGGGATTTCAACGATCTGACCAGGCTCGAAGGCATGGGGGCAGTTGCTTTCGGCTGGCTTGCCGTAGCGATTTTCGGTTCAATTCCCTATCTTGGCAATGGCTTTGGCTTCATCGATTCACTCTTCGAAGCAATGAGCGGCTTCACCACCACCGGAGCCACAATTCTTTCTGATTTCAACGTCTTCAACAGCTCGATGTTTTTCTACCGCGGCTTTACCCAGTGGCTGGGTGGCATGGGCATTCTCGTGCTTTTCATCGCCATTTTGCCCCATCTGGCCATCAGCGGCCGCCAGCTTTTCTTCGCCGAGACCTCGTCGGCCTCGACCGAAAAACTCACGCCGCGCATAGTACATACCGCCCGCAGTCTTTGGGGTTATTACTTTTTTCTGACTCTGGTTCAGGCATTTACGTTGATCTGGCTGGGAATGCCGGCCATCGATGCCTTTGCCAACACGTTCACAACCATGGCTGCCGGAGGCTTTTCACCGCACCCGCAAAGTATTATGGGCTATCAGTCGGCTGCCGTTGAATGGGTCATCATTCTGTTCATGTTTCTTGCCGGCGCCAACTTCACCCTGCAGGTAAAGGCGGTTAAAGGCGATCTCAAAGCTTTTTTCGCCAATTCCGAGCTACGCATTTATTTACTGATCATTGCCGCGTCGTCGGTTGTTTTAACGGTTCTCTTAACATCTACCTATCAGAGTAATGATCTGATCGATAACTTTCGTATCGCCATTTTTCAGAATCTGAGCATTCTCACGACTACTGGTTTTGCTTCGGTTGATTTCGAGCTTTGGAGCGAGTCGGCCAAAACGGTGCTGCTGCTGTTGATGTTTATCGGCGGTTGTTCGGGATCGGCCGGCGGCGGCATCAAGGTTATCCGCATGCTTCTGCTGATCAAATATCTGCGCCGGGTATTACTGCGCACCATTTACCCGGAAGTGGTATTGCGTATCAAACTGCAAAACCGCACTTTCAAAGAAACCGACGTGCAGCCGGCAATTTCTTTCGTCATGCTTTATTTCTTTTTCTTCGCAGTGGGTGGTTTTGCGGCCTCTCTGCTTGAGAGTAACATGGTCGTCGGCTTCAGCGGTGCCATTGCCACTCTTGGTAATATCGGCCCCGGCTTTGGCGCGATCGGGCCAATGGGCAGCTTTGCCGGCCTATCGAGCCTGACCAAGCTCATCTACACTTTTTTAATGTGGATCGGCCGGTTGGAAATAATGGCACTGGCGGTATTTTTACGTCGCGAAACCTGGAGCGACGCCCGCTGGTCCTGATTCTGGCGATTCTGGGCACATGTTAAGACGGCAATTTCGAATGCGTATTTTAGATTGCATCTGGTTGCTGTTTGTCTCTTGGTGGTATTGTGAGAAGTCTTTCAGTTCGTGCTCGTGCTCGTAATCTTGTTCGCATCTGAGCGAGATTTTTCACGAATCTGCTGAATTTTTGGCAGTGTACTGCTGAAAATTTTTCAGTGCTGATTTTTCGTCATCGAGGTACCCTGACAGCAAAACCAGCATCTGATCGAGCTTTTACAGTCTTTTTTCAAGTTGGCACGACTATTGCTTTATTAAGCGCATCAAGTTTAAAAGTTAAAAACTCAATAAGTTAGCAAGATAATCAGGAGGGTGTTTATTATGCGTAAGACTATCGTTAGCTCAGTATTGGCTCTTTCACTTCTCGTAACTCCAGTATTTGCCGGTAATCCCGGTCAGGCAGATCAGGCCGGTCAGTCTACTCAGGCTGGACAGCATGCAGGACAGTGCGGCAATCATCACAAAACCGGTTTCTGGAAAAAAGTTAAGAAAACCACCAAAAAGGTTGTTAAGAAAACCGTTAAAGCCGTTAAAAAAGGCTACAAAGCCGGCAAAAAAGCTGCTGTAAAAACTGGCGACTGCATTCAGAACAAAGTAATGGATTCAGGCGTAGCAATCAAAAAAGCAGTTACCGGCAAAAAATGCAAAACCTTCGTAAAAGGTCACTATGACAAGAATGGCAAACACACCAAAGGTCACTTCAGAAAAGTTGGCAAAGGTTGCTGCAAAAAGTAATCAACCGGATTTCAGGTTGAATTGAACAAAGATTAATCGGATTTACTTCGAATAACTAAACACCCTCGGGTTTCTGATCGAAAGGTCAGATCCCGGGGGTGTTTGGTTTTTGGAATTCCAGGACATGACCTGGAGTAGGAATTTCGGGACATGTGCTGAACTCGAAGAGTTCAGTGACGTGTCCCATGGAATTCCGATTTATACCAATCATTAACTTGTTTGGGTCTCTTTGATGGGACCGGCCAAAGATTCGCTGGAATCTGGCAACAACATGAAGTTGGCCAATATGAGCAGATCGGCAAGCAGCAGCGTTCCGAAAAAGCTATATGGTCGATAATCGCCAAGAATCATGAAGAAAAATACAGACTGCAACAGCAACGCAACAGCTGAAAGCCAGCCCAAGCGGCTTTCCCGCGAAAGAATCAGGGCCATTATTCCGCAAAACGGCAGCCAGGTAAAATAATGCGGCCAGGATGTATTGACCAGAAACGGCAAAAGTAGAAAGAAAACCGGGAAAATTTCCCAAAACAGTTGCTGATTACTTTTAATTCGCCCCATGATGCGCAGCAATACCCCGCCGCAGACCAGCAGACCAAAAAGGCTGATCAAGCCGCGAAAATTCGGATCAAGAGAAAACAAACGGATCAGCACATGGGCGAAATACTGTGAGTTAGGATCCTGAGAAACCCAATCCCGGGCGTAATCAACCTCGCCCAGCAGCTGTCGGTAAAAAAGACCGGTTTCGGCAAAACCAAGCAGCAATCCAGGTAAAACAAAGCCTAGAGCGAGCAGGAATCCCGAAAAGATGGCGATAAATTTCCAGTCTTTTTTAAAAAGAAACCCGATGATGAGAAATCCGGGATAATACTTGACCAGAGTCGCAATTGCCAGCAACAAAGCTGACCAGAATGAGTGGCGGCGGTAAAGAATCAGCGCGGCCAGGCTCAGAAAAGTTATCATAATGCTTACCTGGCCCCACTTAAGGTTATGAAAAAGGGAAAAACTTCCGGCGCAGCTGAGCAGATAGAGAAAGAAAAAGCTTTTGCGGCCGCTCAGGCGGGCGAAAAAAAAGCCCGGCAGCAAGACGAGCATGGCCAGCCAGAAATGCTGAAAAAGCTGCCATAAGAGCATGGGCGTAACGACAGATTGCTGCAGCAACAGGTTTAAAAACAGGGCGAAAGTCGGCGTATAAAAATAGCCGCCGAGGGGCTGGGATTTGCTAAAAATCGTTTTGGCCGCCGGCAGATAATAATGCCGAAAATCTTCATAAATCAGGCACGGACGGTCGGTTGCCCAAGTCAGTTTCTGCAGTCCACCCGACAGCAAAGCCAGTAACCCGGCCAGGGCGGCGATGAAAATCAAAATCAAAAAAAAGTCGCGTCTGGTCCAGATAATCTTGGTCATTAAATTGTCTTTCTGCAAAATTTTGAATTCTGTTATACAATATTGGGGTATTGTTGTAAAATTTTCCAGAGCAGGAAATTGCAGGAGGAAAAAAGTTTTGCTGGAACTGATTTTGAGCATGTCTGCACTCGAACAGTTTTTCCTGACCTGCGCCCTTTCTGGCTCGATCATTTTCGTCATTCGCATGGCCATGCTGTTTGCCGGATTAGGTGGCGATCATGGCGACGGTGAAATAGAGCATGACGGCAGCCATGAGCTGATCGGCGATTCCCATGACATAGATATCGATGGTGATGTCGATATTGACGGCGATTTAGACGTCGATGCCGATGTCGGCGCTGGTTCCCATGATTTGGTTGAGACCGGCCATGACAACCACAATCTCGACAATTCCGATTTCAGTTTCAAGTTTGCTTCTTTACAGGGCTTAACCGCCTTTTTCATGATGTTTGGGTGGGTCGGCCTGGCGATGATTCGCGACAGCGGGTTGCCCGGCTGGGCAGCTTTGTTTGGCGGATGCTTTGCCGGAGTGGTCACGGTATACATCATCGCTTTCATGTTCCGCTTTTTCATCAGTCTGCAGTCCGATGGCACAATGCGGGTTAAGAACGCGCTGGGCGCGGGTGGTGAGGTTTATTTGCGCATTCCGTCGGAAGGTAGCGGCCAGGTTCAGGTCGAGGTAGACGGCAGGCTGAAAATTTTCGATGCCGTTTCCAGCAATAAAGAAGAAATTAAAACAGGTGAACAGGTCACTGTTGTCTGGGTCCAGGACAACGGTGTACTGGTAGTTGAAAAGGACGAAAGAGACAGAGGAGGAAAATTATGTGGCCGATAGCTATTACCGCGATTGTTGCAGTATGTTTCGTTACCCTGACCTGGCTTGCCAGTCGGTATAAAAGATGTCCGTCGGACAAAATTCTCGTCATTTATGGGAAGGTTGCCGACAACCGCTCGGCCAAATGTTTGCACGGCGGCGGCACGCTGGTTCTGCCGCTAATTCAGGATTATGCCTACCTGAGCCTGACGCCGATGACGATCAGCATTCCCTTGCAGAATGCGCTTTCGCTGCAGAACATTCGTATCAACGTGCCTTCGACCTTTACCGTCGGTATCAGCACCGATCCGAAAATCATGAACAATGCGGCAGAAAGGCTGCTTGGTCTTTCCAATTCAGCCATGGAAGACATGGCCAAGGAAATCATTTTCGGTCAGCTGCGTCTTACCGTTGCTTCACTGACCATCGAGCAGATCAACCAGGACCGCGAAAGCTTTCTTGAATCGGTCAGAAAGAACGTTGAGCCAGAACTGAACAAGATTGGTCTTTATCTGATCAACGTTAACATCACCGACATCACCGACAGTTCGAACTATATCGAAAGTATCGGTAAAAAAGCGGCATCAGAAGCTATCAACAAAGCGAAAGTCGACGTTGCCGAACAGCAGAAACTCGGTGCCATCGGGGAATCAGACGCCAACCGCGAAAAAACCATCGAAGTGGCGAAAAACTTGGCCGAGGCTGCCAAAGGTGAAAAGGAATCCGAAGCCGACCGGCGTATTTTCGTGCAGAAGCAGGAATCGCAGGCAGTTATCGGGGAAGCGGAAGCTAACCGCGAAAAGACCATTGCCGTAGCCAAAAACCTTTCTGAAGCTGAAATGGGTGAAAAAGAAGCCGAAGCGAACCGCCGCGTTTACGTGCAACAGAAAGAAGCCGAAGCAATCGAGGGCGAAAACAAGTCCAAAGCGGCCATCGTTGCTGCCAACGCCGCTCTCGCCGTAAAAGAAGCCGAAGCCCGCAAATCGGCCGAAATCGCCCTGCGCGAAGCCCAGACCGAAATTCAAAAAGCTCAGTATAAAGCCGAGCTTGAGCGTCTGACTGCCGAAGAAATCGTACAAAAAGAAGTCGAAAAGCGCAAAATCGAACTCGAAGCTGAAGCCGAAGCCGGCAAAATCAGTATCGAAGCCAAAGGTCAGGCTGATGCGCTGTTGCTCAACTATCAGGCTGAAGCCGAAGGCGTCAAGAAGGTGCTCGAAGCCAAGGCGCAAGGTTACCAGGAGCTGCTCAAAAGCGTCAATGGCGATCCGAAAGCATTGGCCACTCTGCTCATGGTCGAAAAAATCGAAAGCATCGTCGAAAAACAGGTCGAAGCGATCAAGAATCTCAAGATCGACAAGATCACCGTCTGGGATTCAGGCAACGGCAACGAAGGCTCAAGCTCTTCAACCGCCAACTTCGTTTCCAATTTCGTTAAAACCCTGCCGCCGCTTCAGGATGTCGCCAGCATGGCCGGAGTCGAACTGCCGGCTTACCTTGGCCGCATGAAGCCAGATTCAGAAGAAGTTAACGAAGAGATTCCGACCCAGACCATGCATAAACCGGAAAAAGGCAAAAAGTAAAAGCATTAGTTGTCTGCAAAAAAGGCCGCCCGTTCCGGGTGGCCTTTTTTACTTTTGGCAATTAGGGGGGACAGTATACTTAATTTAAAGAATTAAGTATACTGTCCCCCTAATTGCTATCTCGGGAGTTCGTCGCGGATATCGATGAGAATTTCGGCTTCGCCGGCATCAAGTTTTCGACCCATTCCGGCGAAACTCTGCCCGGAAACCTCAGTTAGCCGCGAAGCAAAGCGAAAAAGAAAATTGGCAAAAACCCTGACCTGGCTATTTTCAGCCTGGGTCATGAAAAGCCGAATGACATCGCGCACTTTTTCACGTACCGAGCGCGTCTGTTCGAACTCAAAGATGGTCTGCCGGTCTTCAGGCAAATTTTGCAGAAAAGTCTGCAAATCCTGTGCGAGTTTTTTTTCAAATGGTTTGACGGCAAAGTTTTCAGCCACGGCAACAGTGGTATTAATCGCCAGCTTGAAAGCCTTACCCCGGTGCAGGTTTTCCTGCAGTTCGATTTTCCAGGCGATAAGCGCCAGGGTTTCCACTATCTTCTGATAGTCTTCTTTGGCAAAGTTCGGCATGTTGTTCATGAAAGATTCTCTCTCATTGCAAAAAGTTGCTTAATTCAAATTTTAAGTTACAATATTTTAACTATGAATCAACAAAAATGGCAGGATTATTTTTCAGTCAGAAACAGTTTTCTTTTTCTGTCGCTGATCATTTTGCCGCTGTTGGTAACCTATTTTGGTATCAGCACGATGATTCAGGAGCAATACAAGGCCGAGAAAGACGCCCTTGAACGACGTCTTGATCTGCAGGCCGCCAAGATTCCGATTTTATCCGACGACAATTACCAGTTCAAGGATTTTTTCGACGCTTTTTTCACCAATCGCAATCTGCTCAAAAGTAGCCCAGACGACATCGCCCGCCTGATCGACCAGATCGACCGACGGTATCCGAATGGCTTCAAATGGCTGTTCTGGGACAAAAACGGCAAAGTGATCAAGATTGACAGCTCAACGATAATGGAAGGCAAGCGCTCCTGGGAAGTTTTGCTGGCCAACCTGATGAAAAAATTCAATGTACTCGGCAACGCCCAGGTTTTTTCAAACCCCGATCATTTCAAACGCCGCATTGGTTATTCGCTTGGCATGCTGCAAAAAGCCATGGGCGGCGAAAAAAAGGTAGAACATGTGCATGGAGCCCGCGACAAGGTTATCGCCAGCAAGTGGTTCGACCGCGACTGTCTGCTACATTGGGATATCGATGTAGTCTCCTATCAGATGGAAAACATTCCCAAAGAAATTCGCGGCGGCTGCATGGTCATGGCCTTCGAGGACGCGCTCGGCGAAAATTTCTGGCTGCGACGCATGCTGGTGCGCCGACCAAGAACAAAAAGTCAGCTGCCTTTTCCGATTGTTGCCCTGAACATTTCTGACCGACAGCCTTTTTATATCGAAGATTCGGTAAAATTTCCCGGCATCAGCGAGGGTTTGATAAGAGCCTATTTCAATCGCGACCGCGACACCTTCGAATTCGCCAACTATTTGATTAAAGCCTCGCCCTACGAAAAAGACACTTCGTTGCGCATTTTTTCACTCGCCGATTTGAGTCGGGTCAGAAGAACCCGCAGCGATCAGCTTAACGGCTTGCGCCTTGCGATCGGTTTTTTGTTCATTCTGGCCATTGCTCTGGCCATTTTCTTTGTCAATCGCGGCAACATCTCGCTTTCACTGCGCAAAAGAATTGCCGTTCTGTTTTTGATCGCGGTTTTGATGCCGGTTTTGAGCTTGATCAGCATTGGTCAGGTTTTTCTGACCCACGAGAAGAACCGTCTTTACGAATCGGCCTACGCACGCATGGAAAATGGGCTTGAAGCTCTTGAGCTGCGTTACAAGGACGCCCCTCAGCTGATAGAAAAGAACCTTTTCAATAATGTAATGAGTTTGATCGGTTCGGCACCGACCTCTTTGAACGAGGTAGAAATTTCTCTTAAAAAAGCGGTTGAAGAGGACCTGTTCAGAAATTACATTGTCGGCGACGCCAAAGGAACCTTTCTGCTAAGCAACTGGCACGACATCCACCCGGCTATTAAGAACGCCCTGAAGCTCTCGCTCAAAAAACTGGTAGAAATGGAATTCGATCTGGAAAATGCGCAAGGTTCGCTTGTTTCTGAATACATGGATGAAGAAATAGAAGGCCTGCTCGGCTCGATAAATGCCTCGATGAACCTGGCCCGCCCAAGTCATCTGCGTTATTATTGTTTTCAGGACTGGCACATGTATTTCATGTCGGCGGCATTGAGAATTGACGGCAAGCCGCATGGCCTGCTCATTCACGTTCCTGATTACTACGTCGAAAGAACTTTTGCCCAGACTGAATTTGCCAGGAACATTCAGGCCACCTCGTTCAACAATGAGCTATGTTCAGAGCTTTCCTTCTATTCACGCTATCGTTCGACACCATCGCTACCGGAAAAATCGGTGTTGTTCACCAGGCTTGAAAAGGTGTTTGAAAGGTCTTTCAACCTGAAAGTGAAAGAGGTCGGGCAAATTAAAATTGAAGACGAGAACTTTCTTTATACGATAATGCCGCTGCGCACGATGTACCGGCAGAATTACATCCCCTGCATGCTCACGACGACCACGCAGATCGAGCAACTTCTCAAGCATTATCGTCTGGCGATATTTTCTCTGGCTTCTTTTGCGTCGCTGGGGGCGCTGGTTCTCAGCCTGATTCTTGCCGGCAGTCTGCTTGGACCGATTCAAAGTATCGATGCCGCAGCCCAGAAAATCGGAAAAGGCGATCTAAGCGTGATTTTGCCTAATATGGGTAGCGATGAACTCGGCCGTCTGAGCAGCACGTTCAATGATATGGTTAAGGGCCTGCGCGAGCGTGAACGTATGCAGGCTTACGTTTCCGATTCGGTATTGGAAGCGGTTCAGGACCACGCCGACCCGAATCTGGGCGCCGGCAAAACTATCCAGGCCACGATTCTTTTTTCCGACATCAGAAACTTTACCGGCCTGACCGAGCAATACCGACCAGAAAAGATTTTCGAGCTTCTCAACGAGTTTCTCGGCGGAGTTGAGCCGTTGATTCGCGACAACTATGGTCGTGTCGACAAATTCATCGGTGACGCGGTAATGGCGGTGTTTCATCACAGCGGTAAAGAGCATCACTCGTTGAGCGCGGTAAAAGCTGCCGTTGCCATGAAAAAATTCGTGAAGAATCTCAATCTCAAGCGCAAAAAAGAGGGCCTTTTCACGATAAACATCGGTATCGGCATCAGCACCGGCACGGTTCTACTTGGCGATGTCGGCAGCAGCCGCCGCAAAGATCTGACCGTCATCGGCGACGAAGTAAACCTGGCAGCCCGCCTTGAAACGGCGTCAAAGCAGGGGCAGCATTCCCGCATCATCATTTCCGGAACCACTTACGACCTGATCAAAAAACACGTCGATGTCGTCGAAATGCCGTTCACCGAAATTCGCGGCAAAAAGACTCCGGTCAAGATCTATGAGCTGGTCAAGCTCATTGAAATTTAGTTTTTGCCATAGAAAATGGTTTTGGTTGGCAAAAATTGCCTGAAACTAATCACCGGGATATTTCGTAATAAAAAATAAGACTGGTATAATAGAGAAGATATATTCTGTACGTTCATTGCAACGAAAATTCAAAAATGGCAGGAAAACAAGTTGGTTTACTCCAGGAAAAAGCATGGGTTTTCACTGGTTGAAGTTCTGGTCAGCCTTTTTATCTTTGGCATTCTTTTTGCCTCTATTTTCAAGGCTTTTGCGCCGACCGCCACCGATTCACATAACCTGCTGCGCGGTTATTCATTTGCCATGAATTTGGCCAACCGTCAGATCTCGAAAATGGAAGCGGAAATCGAAAGGTTTGGCCAACCCGAAACCCTCGAAATGAACAAAAAGGTCGATATCACATCAGAAATGCAAAACGATAATGCAGCAATTGAGTTGCTCAAGAATCTTAAAGTTCTTTGCAAGGTCACCCCCGGAGAAGTAGAAGATCCAACTCTCGAAAACCTCTTCAAAATAGAAATTGAGGTCAACTGGGGTAATCGAAAGGGCGACGATCGGCCACACCAGTTCAAGCTGGCACGCTGGAAAGTGAGACCTTACTATGATTAATTGCCGGCACTCGCGAAATGCTTTTACGATTATCGAAATTCTGGTAGCGCTGGTTATTCTGACAACGATTATACTGATGCTTATGCCGGTTTTTACTTACTCGCGCAAAACTGTCGACACGATGAATCGACTCGACGTCTATCACGACACCCGAAAAATCAGTCACGAAATCAACGGCACGCTGAAATTGGCTACCGAAGTTATTTTTCCCGACACTTCAAGTAAACATTCCTGGCGCGGCTGTATCATTTTCAGAAACCCGATGAATCAGGTTCTGATCTTTTATCTCAACGACCGGAAAGACCTGGTGGTCATCAATTACGACCGTATCCGAAACGGCAAGGTAGTCAGGGGCAAAACCATAGCCGGCAATGTTGAAAACTTTCAGGTGCGTCGTAAGGAATCGAATCTGATCGAATATAGAGTCAAATTGAGCGCCCAGGGCAGCAAAGACCTTGAATTTACCGGCATGATCAATCTTGCCAATCTGATATGAGCGAGGTAGTGACAATGATTAAAGAGAAGAAAGGCTCGAGTATCTTCATGGTTCTGGCTCTACTTGGCGTTTTTTTCACCATGGTCATGGGACTTTTGCGCCTTTCAAGCGGAGAAATGCGTCACGCCAAACAACAGATCGGCCATCAAAGCGCTGAAATTATCGCGCTTTCCGGCATAGATTATGCCGAAGGTCGCCTGCGAAAGGGG
This sequence comes from uncultured bacterium, assembly GCA_964613435.1. Classification (GTDB taxonomy): domain Bacteria; phylum Muiribacteriota; class Ozemobacteria; order Ozemobacterales; family Ozemobacteraceae; genus DYKG01. Next base: position 96 of record CAZTHA010000075.1, on the reverse strand, counting down.
CGTTGGTATCAACAACCCTTCAGCAAAGATGGCAGCAAAGGCCGACCGACCTTCACCGTCGAGTCACTCACCCCGCCCGGTGGTGAAGGCACATTA
>CAZTHA010000074.1:0-14526 GCA_964613435.1 uncultured bacterium | reverse complement strand
TTTCCAGAGCCTTGATCGAACCATCGGCCAGTCTGAAAAATTCGATATGGAAGAACTTTTCTTTGATTCCTGCAGATTTAACCACCTTGCGGCCGTAATCCTCGAGATCTTTCGGCAGCTTGCGCACTGAATAATACCAGACATTCTCGTTTTGCTTGACGACATTATGAATGTCATTGCTGAAGATGTGCGAGGTAAAGAAAACGATGTTTCCATCTTTATCGGTGAGGCCGTCGAATGATTCTATATCTCCCTTAACATACTCTTCCATGAAATAATCATAAGATTTTTTTACCGAGAAGAAATGCTTGAGATCATCGATATTGTTGATGGTATAGGTATCATCTGCGCCAACACCGATATCAGGCTTTATAAAAACCGGGTATTTTTTATCGATGAATTCAAGACATTGTTCGAGGTCTTTAACGATAACGCCCTTGGCAACCGGAACTCCCGCCCGAACGAAGACGTCTTTCATTTTTGATTTCCGCTTCATAAACTGCAGGTCTGCCGGCTTAAATCCGGTTACGTCGAACCGCTGGCGAATTTCAGCTTCAAGTTCGATCCAGGGTTCGAGATGCGATTCAACCCGGTCGATTTTGCCCAGATGCTGGGAAAAGAAATCGCAGGCGTGCAGAACTTCATCATAGTTTTCCAGTCGGCTAACCTTATAATGGCCGGCTAAACTGTTTTTTACCCGGGAATCCAGAGCTTCGTCGGGTAAATCGGAAATACCGAAAACCCGGATTCCATACTTGGCCAGATCTTCAACAAACTGCGAAAAGTGCGCGGGATAATGGGGCGAAAGGTAGACTAAATTCATCTGTACAGTTTCTCCGTCTGAATTTTATTCTAATCTTATACACGATTTTTGTCCGATCAGGAAGACAAAATTTTTTTCAAAAAACGGTTACAGGATTGGTTAAATATCATTATAATAATCTAAAATTGTACACTCTGTGTTGAAATCGAGTAAGGAGAATTTATTATGAAGAAGCGGTTTCTGCCAATTCTGCTGGTAATTCTGCAACTTTTGGCCCTCAGTCCGGTCTGGAGTGCAGAATCTTCTTCGCAGGCAACGGCAAGAAAAAAGAAGGCGACAACCCAGAAAAAAGTCACAAAAACGACTACTAAGAAGCCAGCGACCAAGAAAAAGACCACCAAGCCAAAAACAAAAACAACGGCTAAAAAAACCAGCAAAAGCACCCAGTCTGCCGCTTCGAAAGCGCAACAACAGGCGCTTATCCAGGAACTCTCAATGCTCCAGGAAGTCTGGCTGAGAAAAATTACCCTCGAATACATCGGCGACAAAAAAACCGAGGCTTATTTCGCTGAAGTAATTGCTGATTTTTCCAAAAAATTGCAGCAAAATTTCATCAGCAATATCAGAGGCGACTACCGCGCCGAATTTTTTGCCAACTATGCAGCAAAAGCTGAAGACGTAACCGACAAAGCCTTTTCAATGTTCAAGGATAATCCGGCACTCGACGGAATTCTCGGTGCGGTTCTCAAGCAGACCGAATACCCAATGGATCTGGCCTATTACGATCTGGTAAAAAAGATCCATGAACGCCGCAAGTTCCAGGTCGCCAATGGTGAAAAAGAGCTTGAAACACTGCAGAAATATTGGCAGACCGTTTACGCAAAAATGCGTGAAAACGCCAATAAAGATAAATACCAAGCCGTCGCTGCCATTTATAAAGACACTGACCCAAAAAGCTTCCCGATTCACTGGTATGACGATGCTCAACATGCCGTCATGTTTGAAACCGAAGGTGCAACCCCAGCCGCACCTGGCAAGCAACCAAGAAAGAAATGGACCGTTCTCGTTTACATTTGTGCCGACAACGACCTTGAAAGATTCGGCCTTACCGACATCAACGAAATGGAACAGGTTGGCAGCAGTAAAGACGTCAATATCGTCGCGCAAATAGACAGACTTGCCGGTGGCAAGGGCGATACAATCGCTGACGGCAACTGGGTCGGCACCCGCAGATATTTCGTTCAGAAAGACGAAAACATCAACAAAGTCACCAGCCCAATGGTCATGAATCTTGGCGAAACTAACATGGGCAACAAAAAGACTCTTGCTGACTTTTTGAAGTGGGGCGTCACCACTTATCCCGCCGATAACGTCGTTGCCGTTGTCTGGAATCACGGCATGGGCTGGGCTGGTATTGCCCACGATGAAGAATCAGACGAATACATGCGCATCGAAGACGTTGCCTGGGCTCTCCGAGAAGGCCAGAAGGAGCTTTCCAAGGTAAACAAAAAGGCTTCCAAATTCGCCATTGTTGACTTTGACGCCTGCCTGATGGGCACCATCGAAGTGGCTTACGAAATCTCCGATACCGTAGATTTCCTGGTTGCCTCTGAAGAAACAGAGCCTGGCCAGGGCATGCCCTACGGCGACTACCTTGCCCCCCTGGTTAAAAACCCGGCCCTTTCACCGAAAGAATTGACCAAACGCATGGTCGGCACATATGTTTATTCTTATGCAAAAGGCGGTTCAGCCACCAATCAGTTCATGCAGGGCTCTCCGGTTACCAAATCGGCCATCGACTTGAGCAAAGTTCCTGCGTTGGTTAAAAAATTCGATCAACTCGGCCGAGCTCTGCTCGCCAATCACAATACTTACGCTCAGCTGCTTCTCAGCGAAGCCGGCAGATTTGGTTCAATCAGAAGATATTCCGATGAAACTCTGGTCGATCTCACCGATTTTGCCTTGCAACTGGCACAAATGCCAGATGCACCATCTGAAATCCGTGGTTTGTGCATCGATATCATCAAAATCATTGGCTACCCAGTTGAAAATGACAAGCTCTCGGCACCGGTGCTTATCACCAGTGAAAAACCCGGCGTAGTTATTTGGGGCTACAATGGCTGGAGAATGCCTCCCCAGGAACTCTGGCCGGCAGGAACCCGGATCTTCAGATCAAGAATGGCAATGACCCCGCTGCGCGAATTGCAGGGCGGCGGCTATTATTGCAAAATAGGACCTTTCCAGCCTGTTGTTGATGAAGCTCTCGAAAAAAGAGTTTTCGTCGATGAAATTAACTATCAGGTTATTACCAAAGACGGCAAAGCCCTGGAAAAACGCAAAGTTAAACAGCCCAAGGAATATCTGATCGTTTCCAAATTCCCGCCCCAGTCTCCAGTTGTAATTGAAGGGCACACCCAGGGCATGGGCGATAGTCGGGGACTTTCGGTCTATTACGCTCCTTCGTTCAATTTCATGACCAGATACAAGGCCCTGAAATTCGCCAAGGACACCCAATGGGACGAATTCCTCGAAACCACTCCCAAGTTCGTAAAAGAAGCTGAAGTCCTTCTCTGCGGCCAGATGGTCGAAGATCCAATGACTCTGCCGCTGATTGCCCAGGCACTCAAGGAAAACAATGTTAAATTCCAGATTCTCTGGGATCCATCAGTCTTCGGCTTCAAATTCAAAGACATCCTCAGACAATTCGCCAACAAAGGCGTGGTTATTACCGATAGCGTCAGCAGTAACAGTCTCGGCCAGCTCTCTCCGAGTTCAGATGATTTAATCGATTATTTGAACAATGGCGGAAACCTGCTGATTGCCGCCCAGTCTTTTGAACAATCAAACGTTCATCGTGACCTGCTCAAGAGCTACTTCAAATTCACCTACGTCGACGATGAAAAAGACTTCGACGAACTTGTCTGCAAAAGCAGCAAAGGCGATTTCAACCTGACTCTAAACGGCGACGAATCGGCAAAAACTGCTTCAGACGTCACCATTATGAAGGCCGGGCACCCTGCCAAGCTGTTCATCACCATGCCTGATGGCAGAGGCGCGGGCATTCTGGTTTCCGATGAATCAAGGCTCAACAAGAACTATTCGGCAATTTACCTTGGCTTCAGATTCGAAGCTGTGGGCGACACCGAAGCCCGCAACAAGCTTATGAGTGAAATGCTCGACAAGTTACTGCCTGATCGTCACCAACTCAGTCTTTTCTGATTTGACCTGAAAAAGGCTGCCTTCTGGCAGCCTTTTTTTGTTATTGTCAGAATAGAAGTTTTCAGTTAAGATACCCCTAAGAATCGTACAGGAGGGAATAGCATTGAGTAACACGCAGCTTGAAATCGATTCTTCCGGTGCAGTCCCGGTATTCAAATTCATAGGCTATTGTAGCGTCGAAGGACTTGAAAAGCTTCAGGATGAACTTACCGCTTTAAATAACAACGGTCACAGCAAATTCGTTTTTGACTTTTCTGCATGCCGACTACTCAACAGTCCAGCCATGGGCGAACTGCTCGATGCAATACTGGTGGTCGACCGGGATTTCGAGGGCCACATAGTTGTTTCTGGCCTGGATAAGCTCAAAGAAACCCTGTTCACAATCTCCGGGATCATACCAATCGCCCAGGTTACCAGAACATCCGAAGAAGGAATCCAGCTTTTAAGCAACCTGCAAAAGTAGTTGCCAACAAAAGTTGTTACCCTGTGAAGTTGCGGGACGTATTAGTTTCAGATTCGTAATTATTCTGAATTATCAGGGGGAACACTCATGAAAACCTGCAAAAAGTTATCAGTTCTGATGCTTCTGGTTTCATCGATTTTCATGGTTGGTTGCGACGCTTCCAAAATAATGGAAACGATCACCAAGGTCGCTGACGGCATCCAACAGGCCATTCCCAAAATCAAAGAGGTAGTCGACACAGTCTCAAACGTCGTGAACACCGTTCAGGGCGTTACCAATACCGCCAATAACAATACCGGCGAACAGAATAACAACAATGCTGCCGGAACCACAGTTGCCACAGCCAATGATCAGGAAGACATCGGCACCGGAACCGCAGCCAACAACAATGGCTCTTTAACCGCGCAGCAGGCTGCTATTGGGCGCGCAATCAGGGGCCTGGTCGGCAGTACCAGATTTAGAGGTCCTGAAGTCGATGGCGGCAATCTTGCCTGCGCTCAGGTAGTTTCTACCGCCTTGGTCCAAGCCGGAGCCCTGCCAAGAGTTCAGCTCAACTGCGATTCAGTTGTCGCCGACCTGCGCGCTCAAGGCTGGCAGAGAGTTAATGTTCCGCCATATCAGGAAGGTGATGTCGTTACCTGGACCACCAGCCGTGGACCTGGCCGCCACATTGGCATCATCGTAAAAGAAGGCAGTTCTTATGTCGCGATTTCAAACAGTTCCTCGCAAAGAACTCCCCGCAAACATTCCATTAACTATATGCCCATCACTCAGGTTTTGCGCAAGGTCTGATCTTAGGAGCGAAATAATGAAAAACACTGCTTTGCTGGTTCTTCTGGCAATAACCTTCTCTTTACCTGCTCTTGCCAACTGGGAAATCAAGTTCGGCAAAGCTCAGAATGAAGTCGGTTACGTCAATCCGCCCGCCGGACCAGAAGACTTCCCCCTTGGCCCCCATTCTTTCCGGATCATCAGCGGAAAACTCTGGTTAGCCGACTCAGTTCGCGGCCGCATAATCAGTTTTGCCGATGACCAATCGATTGCCAATGAAATCAAGGTGCCTGGGCTTACCGAGCCCTTTTTCATCGATGACTTCGCCGTACAGATGCTTAAGGACACCCCAGTTTCAATTTGGGTTGCCGAGCGCTTCAGCGGCCATCTGATCAGAATCTCACCCGACGGCAAGGAAATGGCAAGAATAAAAAATACCGGGCTTGCCCAGCTCGATGATCTTGGTGTAGACAGCTCAGGACAGCTCTACGTCGGTGATTTCGGCAAATCAGTTCTGGCAGTATTTTCAAGCGAAGGAAAAAAACTCCGACAGATCCCCTGGCAAATGTCGGGCCTGGCAATCGATAAATCTGATTGCCTGCACACGATCAACTTCAACGAAGGTACCGGCCACCAGCATGTTGTTTACAACGCTGAGGGCAAAGAGCTTTCCCGCATCGAAATCGGTTTTGCCGAAATGCAGAACCCAAGATTGTGGCAGATAAACGAACTCGGCGAGATCTTCGTTTCTTTCATTCCCCAATCCGGCGACCCGACGAAGAATGTACTTGTCACAATTACCGAAAAGGGTGTAATCACCAATAAAATTAGCTTTACCAACCCCTATTATATTGGTAGATACCTGATGGTAAGTGACAAAGACTGCTATCTAGTGAAAGCTGATTACCTGAATGCCCCCGCCAGAAGTATCAGCATTGCAAAAGTAGGGTCGGTAAAATAAAGGAAAAGCCATTTTCCCCTAATTGATATAACAACCGAGGCCATCTCTTAATCGGGATTGCCTCGGTTTTTTAATGTTTTACTATTGTTTTTCTGTTAAGCTTTTACAATAAAGTTGCTAAGAAAAAGTTTCAGGAGAAAATAGTAATCATTATGCGAAACAGAAAAATGGAAAGGGTCGCCAGAGAGTTAAACAGCAAAGAAACCCATGCCGCAATCGATTCAGCACATTTTGGCATTGGTTTGGTAACCTCTTCTTTAAAGGAATTGTTCAGATCCAAAAGGGATGATGAAGATTGAAACTCATTTTTAAATAAGCATCATCAGCCAAACCCTTTTAACAAAATGCCACTGTCTTAAAGATGCGATGTTGCATTGAATTCATGGGCCATGAATTTAATCAGTAGCGGATGGATCAGTATACCAGTTGCGATTCAAGCCCGGATTATTGACCAAGGCATTTAAAATCAAAGGATTGATCGTTTCGCAGAATTCGGCAATGAACATGGTGTCAGGATTAGGTGGCACAGACTTGTCGGCATTGGCATCCTGATCGAAAAGCTGTAGAGAAGCTCTGAAAAAAGAGCGGGAAAATCCGGCACTGTCTATGGTTTCCGGGCGAATTTCAAAAAAGTTGACCTTATCACTGAGAACTCTTTTTTTCCCCTCAGGGCGATAGCCGGCATGGTGAGGATGCAGATACTCGATTCTTTCAAGAACTTTGAAAATGGAACCTGGTTTCGAAGAGAGACGATACTCGATGCGGTTGAGGCGACGATAACTTTCTGCCCCGGTTGATGTTGGCCGCACCTGCTGCTCGTAATCTCCACCACTGAATGAATAGAAGGTTATTTTGATGTTTCCATCAGCGTCACTTGTCTCGCTGAAGATGTTGTTGACATTGATATCCTGAGTATCGGCATCGCTGAAGGGGAAAGCCGACTCGACCAGATCCGATTTAATCTGACTGAGAATGTTCTGTCCTTCCATGATGATGCTGTTGCGCTGAACACCCTTGATTGCCGACTTCGAGCCATGAGAAAGAATCTTGTAGGTAGGCAGAATAATTAGCATGAGCAGGCCGCAAACTACCATCAGCTCGACCATGGTAAAACCGGATTTGCATCTTTTCATCGCTGTGGTTTCTCCATGACTATCGTGGTATAACTTATGAAATTACGACTCAACCAGGTACTGGCGCGGCCTTTTTCCTTTACCCGAATATCAACGGTAACAAGAATTCCATTACCTGATTTACTTACCTTTTTCATATTTACCCGGCGTTCGAAAGAATCGGCCTCGCGAAAATAACTGGTGTCTGAAAAAATGGGCTTTTCCAGGATTCCATGCCAGGTATCTAGAGGAAAAAGATCGGGCTTGTCCATGAATTTCAGGGACCATTCATAACCCATGCCCTGAGTGAACTCTACCAGTTCTTTTCCTAGTGAGTGAGCCAGAAATTCATAATACGCATCCATACTTTTGCTGTTGGAAGATTCATTAACCATGAAAAATGAAAGCAGAGCAATCTGCATGATTACCAGGCCAATCAAAACTTCTACCAGAGAAAACCCTTTACGTTTCAATGCTGTCAATCCTTACTGAAACTGATATTTTCAAAGCGCACCCAGGGTGATATCGTCAGGGAAAAGATTTCTTCATCTTTGGCCTTCACTCTGAGACGCGGATCGTATTCAATTTGTGAAACTGCCGCTGGATAACGGTTCAACGACAGACGGTCAACCCCAACCGAACCAACAACCTTGAAAGGTTTGCTTGGAACGATAGAAGCATTATTAGAGTCGTTGAAAGCCAGCAGACTCGCTTCTATCGGTTCATTGGTCACGATATTTATGTTTGCTTTACGGGTAAAAAGAATGCAAAGATCTTTGTCCGGGTTATCTCTCTTTATTCCCGATTGAATGGTAAAACCATAGGGGGCAAGAAGCGCGCCCTGGCCTTTGACGACAAGACTTTTTCCGGAAGGAGCCGAAAGAACTACCGGGTCCAGCTCGACGCTGATTATTCCACGCAGATTCAACACACCTTCTTTTCGGTCGAGAATGCCGCTCTTTTCAAGGTCTTCAGCGCGCAGAAATCTCGTGGTCCACAGGGTGCAATGACGGAAAGGCCTGAAACCTTCGCCGCCAGTCTGATTGATCGAGCTTAGCAGACTGCCATCACGGGCAAAGAATTTTGGCGGTGCAGAAAACTCTTCAGGAGTAATGGTTTTACTCAATGTCTGCCCCTTGAAAAACAAAGGCTCTTCAACCAGCCTGGAATGAAGGGACATGGGCGGATTTAAATTATTCATGATCGCTTTAATTTTGGCGGCATGAATCTTTCTCGTCTGTTTTGCCTGGGAGTCCGGAACACTGCTTGAAGAGAGATAGGGGCAGGAGGGGTCAAGCGAAACAAAACCTTTGATTGAATCGCGAATTTTCTGTTTGCCCTCTTCTGGAATCGGGTCTCCCGCTGCAGTTTCCATGTTTGAAGTATCGAAGGAAAACTCGGAATAATAAAGGAATCTTTGCGTCACTGCGCCTCTGACAAAGCTTTCCAGATATGCTTTGGACTTGTCGCCTTCGATGACCAAGCCCGCTGGAGCGGCTGGAAGGCGAAAATTGTTCTGCAAAATCTCAAGATGAAATCGGGTAAGATCTTCTTTTTCGTTACCTGAAGCGGCAGCCACAGCCGGCATGACTCGGGTGGTAAAAACGCCCTTGAGCCCTTTGTAGGTTCCACCTGTGTCCGCGGCTGGAATAAGTTTAATGCATTCATCCTGATCTATTTCGAAGCGGTTACCGGTTATGCTGGGTAACATATCAGCTTCGGCGTCGGTCGTATTGAGATATATTCTTTTGGCATCGGAGTTGGTATCGGCGTTGCCGAAATACAGCAAGCCACGCCGATCGTCGGCATAGGAACTCTGGTCCTTGAGAATAAGTTTTTGCCCTGAATTCAATGCCTGGCCCCGATAGCCTTCGCTGAATTCGCGCAAACCATCGCGAACCAGCAGGGCAAAATCAAGTGGAAAAGACATTGCATAGGAATTTTCGCGTTGTTCAGAACTCGAAACCAGGCAGGCGGATTTAAAATCATACTGCCGCCGCCGCAGACAGCTAACCAAAACTTTGCTGCCAGATTTCAAAGAAGCGTTTAGTTGAAGTTCAAGAGTTCCAAGGCCTTCGCCGTCATGATATTTGTGACCACGCGGGTTCTCGATACGCTTGTCGAAGACTCTTGCGCCAAGACTGTATTCAAAAGTCGCGCCCAGAAGCAGATCGGACTTATACTCCTCGAAAAGCGGTGCCGGAACGTCAAAATAATTGCCATCTATTGACGAACTACGCATCTGGGCGATGATTTTTCTGGAAATATCGCTGTCAGGATCCCTGGTTTCATATTGAATGTTGGCAAAAGCAGAATCAAGAATTACATCGGAGAGATTTCTCAAGCGCTCACGATTGGCGTGGTGAAACGACGAGAAAGCCAGCTGCCGGGAAAAACTATGGTAAAAACCGATAAAAATCCCCATGATTACAACAACCGAGAGCACAAGATAAAAAACCATGCCTCGGCGGCTGCTAATTCGCCAGTTTTGCAACGTCTTTTTCAGAAAACTCATCCGTTCAAATAATTATCTGCTTTTAATGTCTTCCTGGTCTGGAGATACGATAATACTGTTGGTAGCATCTATTTTATCCTGTTCGGCGGAATTTTGCCACCGGGAAGAATCGGCGGTCGAAGAGGCATTATCAGCCTCATTCGTGCCAGCCAATTCATCGGTTGAAGTGAAAGAATTTTCAGATTGTTTTTCACTATCAGCGCTTCCAATTTGAGAAGTGCTGTCTTCAGTCTGAATATTAATACCCTTGTTGGCTGGCAACGGAGCTTTTTCGGAAGACTTATCGAAAGCGACCATCGTTAAGGCGGCAACGACAACAACGACCAGAACCGCCTTACCGAAGAGACCGGCCGCCCCACCCGAACTGGCATTGGCTGCTGCTGCCGAAGCAGCGGCTTCTTTGCTGATCAAGCCAACAATTCCGGCAATTGCAGCGGCTTCTTTAGCCGACATCCCTTTTCTGGCAGCCTTGAGACCTTTGATAGATTCAAGATACTGCTGGCATTCGGGACAGGTAAGAACATGGCTTTGCAGTTCCGGCGAAAGTTTTGCCGAATCCGAAGAAACTTGTTCAATAAGTTTTTCACAGATGTTCGCCATAATGTTCCCTCTTGATGCCTGCTTTCATACGTTCGAGAATTCGCATGACCCGCATTTTAACCGCACCAACTGTTAAGCCGGTCAATTCGGCGATTTCCTTGAACTGCAAATCCTGAAAGAATCTCAATTCAACCAGAATCTGCTCTTCTGCCGAGAGTTTGCTTATCAATTCTCTTATATCCGAGCGATTGTTTGCATCATCTTCAAACGTTTCGCTGAATTCTCTGATAAAATTCTGTTCGAGAAATTTCCTTTGCGTTTTTTGGCGTCTGGTCCAGTCAATGAAAGTGTTTTTCGCGATCGAAAACAGCCAGGATTTGAATGACCTGCCTTCATCATATCTGTCCAGGGCTCGATATGCCTTGATATAGACCTCCTGGGCCATATCATCGACCTCGGGCTCGGGCAGACCGAGATACCTTAGAAAGAAGCTCAAAGACCTGTAAGTTTCTTCGATCAGCTGCGAAAATTCTTTTTCATTGCTCACAAGGAATTTCCTTCTATCAATTAATACGCTTCAAAATCAAAAAGATAACAGATATTTCAAATTTCCTTCCTGATCGAAATTGTTTTTACGATCGTAGTTCCATCCGGCGCTATCTTGAAAGGAAGCCCCTTCAGTTTGATACGATCTCCAGGATCAAGAAGAAACAATTTTCCCGGGCGGGGAATCGCCCTGACGAATTTTTTATCGGAAGTGAGACCAATCAAGGCTCCGTCAAGCTTGTCAATATTCTGAACGATCAGGCTGTAATCCTGAACTGTTCCGGCTAATGGCACCGTCTTCATCGCCCTTCTGGTTTCGACTGTGCCGCTGTCAGAGCCAAGATACCAGAAAATTGCGACAATGAATAACCCAGCTGGCACGAGCAGCTTCAAATATGGAACTAAGGAGACTTTCTCCGGTTCAGCAGCGAGCGGCTTACTCCATTTTACCCGACTCTTGATCGATTCAAGTTTTTTCTTCTCGTTCGACTCTGCCTTATCGGCCTGTAAGACCTCAGTTTTGTGCTCTTTTTCCTGAATGAAGCGGTGAATCTCTTCAGGGTTGGCAATTTTTAGCTCGTCGAGAATTCCGGTCAGAACTTCTCTGGCCCGCGAAAAGTTTTGCGCGAATTCCCGTCTTTTCTCAAGCAGTTTTAAATCATACACGCTTTCGAGAACCGGGTTAGCAAGGTAAAAAGACAGGCAGGACTCGACAAGGTCCTCATTTCCTTCGCGACTCAGATAATCGGTCAAAATCTCTCTTATCGATGCAAATTCAAAGTGGATGATCGAACCCAGGGCCTTTTCACGCGTAGCAGGCTGGGCATCATTTAGCATCGAAGTCAAAAGTTCCCGGGCAACTTCACTGGAAATTCGGCAGACATTACGCAGCAAAGTTGTTCTAACCAGCAATGAAGGAGAATTTACATACCCTCGCAGCAGCAAAAGAAAATTTTCAGCATCGAAGGTTCCCAGATATTCAAATGCTGCGGCAACCACCTCTTCATTATCGCTTTTGAGAAAGCTTTTTACCCGGCTTAGCCAACGATTGTCCTTAATGGTAACGGCGGCACGAAAAGCTGCGCTAACGAGATCAGGAGTTGCCTTGGCGAAAGCCTGGGCAATTTTATCATGCGCCTGAGGTATCTCCCCTGACTGACAAATGGTCAACTGCCTGAGAAGAGACTCGTCTTCAGACAGCGGCACTGTTTGTTCCTTTACAGTATCTTGCGGGGTTGCATTTTGTTCTATTTGAGGAGCGGGTTCGACTTCCCCGGACAGGGTCTTAACAATGGCCGGCTGGGTTTTTCTCAATTCGGTCAATGCCTGCTGAACTTCGGCACTCTTGGCCTTTTCATTGAATAATTTGCGCAGCTCTTCCTTGCGAACATCATTCGCCTGAGAAATGGCATCGGCAATGTTCAATACCAGATATTTAGCCTGAACGCTGCGATTGTATTTCTGAACCGAATCGAGATACTCGGAGAAATCTTCAGACAATTCTGCCAATTTAATCATCTCGCAACATTTTCGAATCAGGTCCTGAAGAAACTTGCCGTTTTCCGATCTTCCTCTGGCGATGATTTCGCAGAGACGATAGGGAATCTCTTTATCAGGATTCGAAACAACTATCGCGGCAGCAATTTTCAGTAGTCTGGCGTCTTTTTCAGTGTACAGCAATTCCAGCAGACTATTTTTTATCAGATCGAAGCGCATGACCGAGCAAACCCTTAGCGCCGCCAAACGCCCATAGTATTCACTTTTGCGAAGACAATCGGCAAGGAACTGTGCCGCGCTCTCGGGAAAATTCCTGGCCAGTCCACGGATTGCCAGGGCTCGCAGCAATGGATCGGCGGCAAGCACCAGTTTTTCAAAGTTCTTTTGTAGTATTTCCGGAGTGTGATGAATTACAGCCTCAACACAAGCAAGCTGCAAAACGGAAGAAGTAGAAAAAAGGTTTTTCTCGAGATAGTCAATTTGCCCGGCAGGCCAACTTTGCAGACACTTGCGGATAAGTTCGGCGGCAACAACAGGGTGAGCTGCCGACTCCAGTATTCTGGCAATGCGATTTTCCGAACCTTCGGCGCAGAGGTATTTTCGGCTGGCGTTCTTGATAAATTCCAATTGTTGCGTAGGCTTCAGGGATGAGAAATTCTGCAAAATCTTTTCATTGTCATGCCCCGCCTGCGAAGAGGCTGCACCAGTCCCCAAACGCTCTTCAACCGAGGCAATGGCATGCTCGAGCAAGAGCTTGCATTCGGCATCCGATTCAGTTGTCAGACACTTCTTCAGGGCAGCGAGAAGCTCAGGTGACTTCCCTCCTCTTATCGCCTTTTCAATGGCAAAAATGCGAAAAGTCTTCAGAGGAACGTCGAGTTCCTGAATAATACTGTCAAATTCATTCACTTAAAGACTTCCAAAACTGCAGATTTACATTCCCCTATTTTGCCCTATTCTGCTCAATCTTTCAATCTGTTTCCGACAATGGATTTTTTTGAGGATTTTTTTATTAAAATTTTTTGCTATTTTTTTTCGCCTGACTATTGCTCAAGTCAAAATTTTCTGTATAATCAAAAATGAGTCGTATCAAGTATTCTAATTTTTTCGTACCCTATTAGTAATGAGTATGAATAAGGGGGGCTAAGTATGCTCAGGCATATCACTAAAAGTCTTTGGCTGGTAGTTTTAATAGTTGCCTTGCTTGGCAATTGTGCCATCGCCGAAGAAAGAACCGGCAAAACACCGGAGCAGCTTTATCAACAGATTTTACAGCTGGTCGATGATTTGGAAGCCAAATCACCCCAGTCTCAGGCAGAAATTTTCAAACTGCGCGCATCGCTCGACGAGCTTTACAGCTTCAGCTCCGGCGGCCTGTTAACTGACCCCGTAGATGAAAAGGGCAACCATATCGTCATCGATCTTCATCGTGGTGTCGATCTTTATGACCCCTGCCAGGGCCTCGACGACGAGTCTTTGAAAGATGCACTTCTCAGAATTATCCGTAATCATACGCCGATTGGTTATCAACAGGCTCAGGATGAAATTTTCACCAACATCGACAATCATGATGGCTGGGTTGAATGCGTTTATACCGGCCGCAAACTGAAAACCAACTGCGAACCAGATGCAAGTAACATGAATGTTGAGCATACCTGGCCCCAGTCTCTTGGTGCAACCGGTATCGCTAAAAGTGATCTGCATCATCTCTTTCCGTCAGATTCAAGAGCCAACGGAATACGGGGCAACCACCCGTTTTCTAACATCAGCAACCCCGACTGGGAACAAGGCGGCAGCAAATCCAACGGTCAGGCTTTTGAAGTAAGACCGGAACAACGCGGCAACACCGCCCGCGGCATGTTCTACTTTGCCATCCGCTATGGCAAAAGAATCGACCCCCGCCAGGAAGAAACCCTGAAAAAATGGCACAAGGAAGATCCGGTCGATGAAGCTGAAAAAGCAAGAAATAATCAGATTGAAAACATTCAGCACAATCGCAACCCGTTCATCGACCATCCCGAATTCGTCGAACGTATCGCCGATTTCTAAATTTACGCAACAGCAATAAAACACAGCTGTCTGAAATGGTTTTCAGGCAGCTGTGTTTTTTAGGGCAAAATGAGTCAGCAATAATCAAAC
>CAZTHA010000073.1:0-14562 GCA_964613435.1 uncultured bacterium | reverse complement strand
AATCTGCCATCATTAAGTGGCAAGATATCATGATAATCTCCAGCGAGGTCGGTTGCAGAAGTCCTGAAACAAGCCAGATCATAACCATTCGGAACGGAAAATCTTTCGGGGAGCAGGCTTTCCTGGACCACTCGGCCATATTCAAGTTCCTTCAACTCTTCGATTACTTTGTTAAAGGCGTTGGACAAAACTCCAAATTCATCATTGCGGGTAACTTCAATGCGAAAATCGTGCTCTCGCTCTCTGATAGCACTTATCCCGAGTGAGATATTACCGATGGGTTTGATGAAAAGTTTTATCAGAAGCATGGCACCTGCAAAAGAAACCATTAATGCGAGAATGCCAGCGATGATGAGCTGATTTCTCAATGGTTCCAAGCTGGCGAGCCGCTTCGGCTTTGAAATCAGATTGAAAAAAATGTGGGCGTTGATCATTTTCTCGGGTTTAATGGTTACCCAGTAGGGTGTCCCGTTTATCAGGGTATTTCGAAAAAGGACTTTTCCGGTTTTGAAGCTTGCCAATGCCGCTTTCAGCAAGCTTTCCCGGTCAATACCCTGGACCAGGGGGTAAATTTTACCGTTGTTATAGGAATAATTGATTTGTGTGGTAAGCTGCAGGTTTTCAAGGTTCTGACTTGGCAAAGCGAGCTTTTCTCTGACCTGCGAGTTATAAACACGAATCATCTGGGCTGTGTAGTGCATAAAAACCGGCCCAGTAGCTAGTTCGGGGTACACATCATAAAACCAGACCGTTGGAAAGGTTCCCATGCGAAAAATCCATTGTCGGCCTCTTTGGCGAAGAATGGTCGCCATGCCGATTTCGTCGGTGGAAAGAACCGATTCACTAACAATTTCTGCTGGGGTAATCATGTTGGCATTTTTTCCAAGACGATGCGGAGCATGAAGCTTCAAGGCGACTCTGCTGAAGACATCCATTGCCTGTGAGACGCCGTGGACTTCCGGGTCGTCGGTTGAGAAGATTATCCCGCCATCCGAGTTTCTGACTTCCAGACGGGAGAGTGAGCGCGGGATTCCATATTGTTTGAGATATTTCTGGAAGAATTCTTCATTGACCGTGGTGTGAATCAGCTGATGACGAATCGATTTTGCCATTTTCTCACTTTGTTCGAGCTTGACGGAGATCATCGATTCGAGTCGGTTCAAATTGGCAATACTTTCTGCCGCAACCTGGTTTTCGATAATTTCTGCTCTTTCAGATAAAGAAGTTGCGCCAATCAGCGCAGTAAAAATGACTGGAAACACCGATGCCATGGTAAACAGGCCAATGATTCTAAAGCGGATTGAAAAAGAATCAAGCCATTCGCAGATGTTTTTACCGGGGAAAATGCCAAAAAAAGATAGAATGTAGGTTGCCAGGAGAATAATGCACAAGGCTGAAGAAAGAATAAAAACATAAAACGTGAAAGTTCGGAAATGGGTGGGCTTTTTCCTTAATGGTTCTGCGGTACAATAGTATTGCCCATTCTGGTCTTCAATAAAGCTCCATCTTTGTCCAAATTCAACAATTGTGCTATTGCCGGTGAGGTTAGCTTTAATTTTTGCGGCCAGCATCTGGTCCTGGGGAAGATTCCTGGGAGCCAGAAAATCTTTGCCGCTGTTTTTTCCTGCCCCAGAGTCTGGTCGACCAAGTTTTTCCCGGATAATTGCAAATCTCGCGATAAATTCAGGAATATCCGTAACTATGACGAAAATTGCCCGGTTTTGCGAGTAGGTATTCCAAAAATAATGCTGCTTTTTTTTCTGGTATTGGAAATTTATGATCTGCGACCTGTGCGACTTGACCAATTCCAGACGATTCCCCGGGCCAAAGCGGTCGAGTAATGCTTTATGAGCCCTTCGCTGGGCAATTTTAAACTGTTCTTCATCTGCGTTAAGATACCGCATCAGGTCTGTGAACAGCTCAAGTTCTGATTTAGAGGCTTGAAAGCTTTTTTTAAGAATGTGATTCTCGTAGTAAAAGCATTTAATTTCTGTTTTAAATTCAGATTTGATTTTTTCAAGCTGTTTTAAGAGCAATTCTGTAGTGAAATCTTCAGCTTCAACCACTTGAGCAATTGAATCGAATCTGTTCTTAACGAAGCCTTCTCTGGATGTGGCAGCAATAATCTCGTCAAGAGAATTGATTTGAAGAAGTTTGGCCTGCTTTTCTTCTTCCTTTTCCAGTTTATAATGCGTATTGTTGGCGGTTAATGCGAGGAAAAAAAGCAAAATTGATGAAAACAGCATTAGCAGCCTGGCGAATGAAGATGTTTTTCTCTGGTTGTTTTGCATCATGGTTCCTGCTCCTCGAAGTGGGAGATTGCAAGAATTGAGATGTCATCGTTTTGTTGGTCACTACTCCAGGCTTTGAATTTTTCCTCAAGAATTCTAATCCATTCAACCGTATCATCGTTCATCGTTTCTAAAGCCCATTGTTCAATACCTTCAAATCCGAGAGGACGGTTTGCCGATCTTGCTTCAAGAATTCCGTCAGTTAGACAAAGGAGTTTATCGCCAGGTTTGAATTCAAGGGAAATGGAACGGGCTGGCGAGGCCTTGCCGATTCCTAATGGGTAGGCAGGGGTTCCGACCCAGGTAAGAGATTTATCGGCTTTGATCAACAGTGGGTAAATATGCCCTTTTACGACAAGCTCCACTCGATTGCTTTGGGTATCAAGAATTCCGCAAATAATTCCCATGAACATTCTGCTGGTTTTGTTTTTTCGCATCATTGAATCGATATGGTCGGCCAGTGCGGCCGGTGAAGTATTTTCCTGCGATTGGCTCCAGTGGAAAGTTACCGCTCGTGAAAAAGCCATCATCAAAGCTGAGCCAACTCCGTGGCCAGTAATATCGCCGATTAAAAAAAGCATTTTATCATCTGAGATCATGAAGCAATCCAGGCAGTCGCCACCTAATTCTGAAGCCTCCCGAAGCATTCCGTGAACCGAGAAGTTTTTCAATTTGGGAAAACTTTGTGGAACCAGACCTTCCTGAACGTTTTTTGCGATTTGCATGTCATAGCTTTCAGCCATCATATCGTTAAAAGCGGAGAATAGCCCGGCGATTTCATCTTTGCCGGGAATTTCTGGCAGCCGGGCTTCAAATTTCCTCTGAGAAAGCGCAACTACTCCTTTTTCAAGGTGCTGTAACGGTGAAAGCAGTTGATGATGCAGCCACATCGATACCGATAAAAGCAGAATAATGGCTATAATAGACCCAAAATAGAGGCGTTTCTGCATTTTTTGCAAGGCCCGATCGATTTGTTCATCGCTGCAAAACGCCATTAAGCAGTTTCCGGACAAGGAAGAAAATCTAATTCCGAGTGCATAACCTGAATTTTGACCTGCTATTTTTCTGAACTCAGTGGTGCCCGTCAGCCAGACCCTTTCAGCAACCCTGAGCAGGGGTTGCTCATTTTGTTTGAGCGGGGCGAGGGACCAGCGGTAACCATCAGGAAAAAAAGCGCAAACCTGCATCAGGGTGTTTTCAATGCTGAATTGTTTCTGGTTCAAACTTTGCAGGTAGTTTTTAATGGTGTGATAAGTTGACAACTCGATAATTACAATTGCACATTCGCCAGCACTGACGGGAAGAACCCGATAAAAAAGCAGCAACTCAGAATTTCCGGTGCTTACGACTTGCAGTATGTCAGGAAAGTTGAGTAGAGTGCCAAAGCCCATGTCATCCTTGTTCACCAAAGAATCAGAGAATGGATTTCCGTTGTATTTATGTTCATCGAGTCTTTCTGGGGCATAGCGTTCGATGAGCTTGCGCGACAAAGATTTGAAAACCGTCTCGCGACCCTGGGAAACTATTGGGCCATGATAGAATAGTATTTGGGCACCGGAGTTTCTCGTGGTTATGCGGGCATCGGGAAAAATGTTCAGGATTTTTCCGGCCATTTCGAGAGTCGTCGGGTCTTCAGGGCCCGTTCCAGGGTTCTGGGTGAGCTTCATCAGGGTTGCAGAACAAGAGGCAAGATATGCGGAAAAGTTTTGCGCGATATTGCCCAAGGTTTCTTCCTGTTGTGCACGGATTTTTCTCGCTTCAATCTGCTGAAAAACTTCCAGGTTTTCGACAGAAGTTACTGCCAATCCGGAAAGCGGAATCATCGATGAAGCGAAGAACATACTTATCAATATGGCTTTTAAGCTAAGGGAGGTGGAAGTGAATACCACAAGATACACGGTTGTAAGAAAAGCTATCGCGAGAATCAGGCGAATAAGAAACATGATTTTCGTCAGCAGGCATTTTTCCTTAAAAAAGCTGGCAAAGAAAATCTGCCCAGAATTAGATTTTAGAAAAACCCAGTTTTTGCCGGCAAATTCACCTTTTTCCTTTCCGCTATCAAGTAGATGGCGATAAGCCTGTAATGGCAAAAACCGCTGATTTTTACTCGCGGTTTCTTTAAGAAGACCGACCTGATGCATTGTTTGTGGCTTTTTTATTCTGGTGGCTTCATTGCGAAAAATAGAATATTGCTCTGGGAGACTGGAGACAAAAATGATCAATCCGCCTTTGGGACGCGAGGTCCAGCAAATCAGGCCTTCCTGATTTTCAAAAACCGTTTGAATAATCCTTTCTGGATTTTCTCGGATAGAGACGAGGTCTTTGCCATAGCCAAAGGCAAACTGGATTTTTTTATCAAGGCTTTTTGCCAATTGGGGCAATTTTCCAGGTCTTTTTTCAGAGACGGCGGCAAAAAGATTTTTCATCAACCATAGGTTGGGGGGCCTTTTCGGAGCCGTTTTCTCAAGCTTGCCCCGGGGTGAAAACTTGTAGAAATTCAAATCAATCTGGAAGTGCTTTTTAAAAAAGCTGTGAAGCAGGTTGATGTCGGCTCCAAATTCGACTACAGATGGCAAAAGAGGCAATATGTTCCTGGTTATGAAGAGCTGTTTATCAGTGCGTGTAGCAATTTGCCCCAGTTGTTCGAGGCGGTTTTCTTCAGATTGATGTTTATGCTGCTTGATTTTGTTGGCAAACCAGTTATCAATGCCTGAAAACAGCGATAGAAAAATCGCTGTCAGCATAAAAAGCAGGGTCAATTTTTCATAAAGCCAAAAACGCATTAATTTCGCCAGAATAGAAGCATTTAATTCAATTCTAGCCCAGACCGGGATAATTTAAAAGCTTTTATGCTGATAATTCTGTACGGCTGATCGGCATGGTCATACAACGGCATCCGCCACCACCACGCGCGAGTTCAGAGCCATCTATGGTAATTACGCATTTTTGATAAGCGTTGAGATCAACTTTTTTTTCAGCCACATCGGTTGCGTCAAGGATGGTAAATCCTTTACGGTCCAGTTCCTCAATCGTGTTGATGTTTCTGCGGTAGCCAATGATTTTTCCAGGCGCAATGGCGAAGAAATTGGCGCCACTGTGCCATTGTTCCCGCTCCTGAGTCCAGGTGTCGGCTGATCCGCCGCAACTTATCGGCTGAAGCTCCTGTCCCAGCCCGTTAAGCGCGGTGAGCAGATTTTGTTGTTCGCTGATTTCAGTCACTTCTCCATCGCGAATTGAAATGAGCACGGTTCGGAACATGTTGGGCTGCAGGATGACCGGTTCGTAGATCATACAGGTGGAGTGATCGAGAAGAGTGAAAACCATGTCGAGATGGATGAATGATTCAGGCTGCTGGGGTAATTCCTGAACAATGATATGTTGCGTTTTTCCGGCGCGGCAGAAGTGATCGATCAGAAAATCCACCGCTTGCGGAGTTGTTCTCGCGCCAATCCCGATCAATAATATGTCTTCAGCGGCCACCAGAATGTCCCCGCCTTCTACCCTCGCCCCGGCGAATTCGCCTGAAGCTGGTACGCTAATAGTTCTGGTTGCAAACATTGGATGGAAATCGAAAATTGCTTCCATAATCATCGATTCGCGACTTCTTACTTTGTTTGCCATGTTGGCGATCAAAACCTGGTCACCTATGGTAATCGCCGAATCTCTTGTAAAAAAGAAGTTATGCAACGGTCTTAGGGAGTATCTTTCACGGCTGAGAAATCTGCTGAGGTTGTTTTTCTGTAAAAGAACACCTTCTATTAAGCATCTGGCCAGATTTTTGTCGGACATTTCCAGAAGTTGAGATGATATTTCCTGTGCATTTTCGTTTACACATATTTGTTCGATCAGGCGTTGTTTTACTTTGCTGTTTTGCAGAGTTCTTTCCAGAAGACTGCGAATCTGGAAAACCTGGCTGACCCGTTCGAGCACGCCCTGCAATTGTCGATATTCACAGGTTGCAACCGAGAGGTTGAGAATATCGCTATACAGCGCTCTTTCAACATTCATCGGAGTCATGTTCTCGATTTCCAGACCGGGTGTGTGAAGAATGACTCCCTTTAGTTCGCCAATTTCAGAATTTACGCAAAGATTGAATTTTTGTTGGGCGGTATTCATTTTCTATTTCCTGTAAATCGTTTTGCGAGGAGTCTACACCAACCGGCCGGCCAATGCAACCGGCCGGTTGGTGTGAATCAGTCATGGGAAAAGCTGGAGAAAAAGCTTTTGAAGAACTCGAGTATTTTTTCAACCGATATAAAGACGGTAGGAACGAAGGTCAGGGTTAGCAGGGTTGAAACCAGAAGCCCGCCGGAAACGGAAATGGCAAGTGGTTGATAAAAGTCGGCGCCAGCGCCAATTCCAAGGGCAAGGGGAAGCATGCCGAGAAACGTTGTGCATACAGTCATGAGGATTGGACGAAAGCGAAGATTACCAGCCTGGATGGCCGCTTCATAGTTGCTTTCATTCAAATTTTCGCGTCGCTGCAAAATGTATTCAATCAGGATGATACCGTTGTTAACGGCTATACCGGCGAGCATGATTATACCAATCATCGCGGTTACAGAAAAGGCGAATCCTGAAAGCTTCAGGCCAGCAACGACCCCCATATATGACAACGGAATGGTGAACATGATGATGAATGGGTAGACAATAGATTCAAATTGAGATGCCATGATCATGTAAACCAGAAGAATAGAAGCGACGAGAGCGATTGCCAGGTAGGTAAATGCCTCGACCATGTCTTCATTTTCGCCGCCATAATTTATGCTGTATCCGGGAGGCATTTTGATGTCTGCCAGGCGATTGGAAATGTCGGCCATAATTGCGCCAATTGGCCTCTGGTCGGGGTCGGCCTGTACAGTCAGGCGGCGAGCCAGATTTTTTCTTTCGATGGTGCTGTATCCGTTCGCAGGGGTAAAATCAGCTACCTGAGATAATTTGAGGAACTTATTCTTTTCGAGGGCGATTTCAAGTTCCTGGAATCGGGCGATTTTACTTTTTGCTTCGTCAGAGGCTTCGACGCGAATATCATATTCATCGTTGGTTTCGCGATATTTGCCAGCGAGGGAGCCGTACACATAGCTTCTGGCCATGTCGGCAATTTTTCCAAGGCTTAGATCGAGATCTCTGATCTTTTCCCGGTCAAATACCAGGCGGAATTCGGGGCGGCCTTTTTTTATACCGTCTTCAAGGTCTTTTAGTCCTTCGATATCTTTAACTCTGGAGTAAACTTCACGACAGAGATCTTCGATGACCGAAAAATCATCACCCATAACTTCGATTTGAATCGACTTTCCCCTGGATGGCTTGCCCATTTTGGGTTCTTTATAGCTAATCGTGTTGATTCCGGCAATCAAATTCACTTTCTCACGCACGTCGCGGATGATGTCGTGAGTGGTTTTACTGCGTGTGTCTTTCGGCTTGAGAATAACAGCAAGAGTACCCTTGCCGACGGCGGAGTTGGTAATGACCTTTTCTATCTCAGGAAAATCCTTGAGTATTTCTTCTATTTGAGCGGTAATCTCGTCGGTTTTTTCAACGCTTGTTCCTTCTGGAGTTTCAAACTCTATAGACATTTCGCCGCGGTCCATGTCAGGAAAAAATGCCATTGGCGGCTGAAATTTCAAGCTCATGGCAAAACAAAGAAAAACCAGAATTATGTAAGCGGCGCGAATGTACCAATGACCGAGAATTATTCGCAATACGTGCAAATAAATATTTCGAAGAATTTTCATGATGACGAACTCGAAAACGGGGCCAATGATTCGGTATACCAGAAGGTTAAAGACAAACAGAATTGCCGAAAAAACAAGCGGCAAAAGAAAAGCTGCAGCAATTATCGTCAACGATAGCCCAAGACTTAGAGATAATGGTGAGCTATTGGCGACAAGATTGGCAATGCCGACTTTTTCAGTGATTCTTTGAATGATCTGGCTTTTCAGACCGAAATTAAAGGCAATGGCAGGCGCGGCAATGAGGCCAATCAGTCCGGCAACAGCTTTGGCCGGGTGGTTTTTTCCCCATCTGAGGAGGGCCTTGTACATTCTAATAATTATTTGTTCAAGAAATTGGCTGTTAACTTCCAGAAATCTTGAACAAAGCATGGGAATAAGCGTAACTGCTACCAGTAGCGATGCCAGCAATGAAAAGATTATCGCCAGAGACATGTTGAAAAAGACTTCGCCAACCATTTGTGGAACGAAGCCAATCGGAAGGAACACTGCGACGGTAGTGGCGGTGGATGCAATGATCGGCATCAAAACTTCTTCAGCTGCCTTCGCGGTTAATTCCTTTCTGTCGCCGTGAGGATTTTCATGGAGAAAGCGATAAATATTTTCCATGACGACTATGGCATTATCGACCATCATGCCTATGCCGAGGGCGAGTCCACCCAGCGTCATCAGGTTGAGGGTAATGTCTTCTTTTAGAGACAGAAGGCCGAAAGTTGCAAGAATTGCAATTGGAATGGAGGTGCCAATAATAATGGTCGAGCGGTAATTGCGCAGAAAGATAAAAAGTACGCAGATTGCAAAAAAGCCACCGAGCAAGGCATTGTCTTTTACCATTTGGATCGTATCACGGATAAAAAAGGTTTCGTCTTTTCCGACAGCGATCGACAGCTTGCCTTTATATTTTTCTTCGAGCTTGGGTATGAGTTTTTGGGCCTGGTCAGAGATTACGACCGGGTTAGCTCCGGCTTCTTTTTTTATTTCCAGATTGACCGAGGGTTTGCCGTTGAGTCGTGACAATGATTCGACTTCCTTGTAGGAGTCTTCAATTGTCGCCAGTTCTTCAACATAAACCGGTCGGCCATTGATTTCCTTGACGATTATTCCGGCAAGTTGCTGGGGGTGGTCAACTTCTCCTTCTGAACGAATCAGATATTTGAAATTTCCTTCGGTAATGTTGCCGAGCGGGGTATTCTGATTGTCGCGGGAAATTGCCGATATGACATCGTCTATCGTCAGATTGAGTGCCAATAATTTTTCCGGGATAACTTTAACCCTGATTTCTCTTTCAAATCCGCCTTTGATTTCGACGTTGGCGACGCCTTCTATTCTTTGGAAGGCCGGTTTTATTTCTCGCTCGGCAATTCGTCTCAGTTCGACCAGATCGTAATTGCCGCCGAGTGCTATGTTCATTACCGGGAAAGCGTTGATGTCAACTTTTGATACCGTTACCTGCTCGATGTCACGGGGAAGCTCCCTTTTGGCCAGGTCGACCTTTGCACGCACATCTACGGCCGCAAGGTCGATGTCGGTACCATATCTAAAGTTGATGACGACCTGAGAAAAGCCTTCGACTGAGTATGATTCGAGTTTGTCGATATTTTCGACTGTATTTACTTCGTCTTCAATTTTCTGGGTAACGATGGTTTCAATCTGGGCCGGATCTACACCAGGATAAGGTGCTTGAATGAAAGCCACGGGGATATCTAGATCGGGGAAAAGGGCGACATTTAGGATCATGACTGCGCCGATGCCAACAAGAGCCATGGCAAGGGTTATCATTGTTACGGTGACAGGTCGATCAATAGATGTTCTTGGGATGCTCATAATTAGTTTTTGCCATTTCTACCGTTTCTTTGGGCGATTTTACTGCCATCTTCAAGGTTATCTTGACCGACGGTGACGATTTCCATGTTTTCGCCAATTTCTTCGGCGTAGCTGAGTTCGCCTTCCTGGGCAATGATTTTAATCGTAACTCTTTTGGCAATGCCGTCTTTAACGATAAAAACAAATTGTTCGCCACGATTGTTGCGAATTGCCTGAGAAGGAAATACCGGGACCTTTTCGAAACTTTCAAGAATTATCGATCCTCTGACAAACATATTTGCCTTGAAGAAAAGGCCCTGATTGGGCACTTTAATTTTTACCTTGAAAGCTCGCGAGTTATCGGCATAAAGGTTTATAAATTCGATTTCTCCAGGAAACTTATCTTCTATTAAGCACTTCTGGCCAATAGCAATATCGCGAATATTGTTTTCGGGAATTTTAGCCTCAACGAATATTGCGTCAAGAAAGATAACTTTGCCCATGTTTTGGCCACGATTCATTGCCTGGCCGAGGTCAATCGAACGGTCAACAAAGTATCCGGAAATAGGGGCTTTTATCGCGCATCTTTCCAAATCAAGTTTTGCTTTGTCGTAATCGGCCTGAGCCTGCTTAACATTGGTTCTGGACTTAATCAATGCGGTTTCAGCCATATCAAAAGTCTTTTGGGTAATTGCGCTTTTGTCGAACAGTGTTTTGTTCCGATCGAAGTCGCGTTGATCTTCAATAAGCTGTTGTTTTGCTCTTTCAAGTGAAGCCTGAGCCATGCGCAGAGTAATTTCGAAACGAATTTCGTCGATGGTTGCAAGTGTTTGTCCTTTTTCGACCTTTTGTCCGTCTTCGACGAGAATTTTGGCCACAGGTCCCATTACATCAGCTGCAGCATATGTTTCCAAATAGGGCCTTGTTTCACCGGTGAAGCGGAGAAGTTTGCTGATAGTGCCGGTCTGGATTTTTGTGGTTTCAACATTAACCTGGGCATAACCAATGTTTGCAATGACTAAACAGGAAATGAGCAGAAAAAAAGTTTGGATTTTTCGTAAATACATTAGTTGTCTCCAATGCTGAAATTGAGTTGCTTAAGCAGGAAATCAAAATTAAGTGGAGATGGGTTTTGGTCGGTCTGGGCGAGCCCTTCAAAATCATGGATCAAAAGCATAATTTCAACGAGTCGTTCGCGCTCGTCATAATATGTTTTTATGGCAGTCTGGGCAGAATTGGTGAGAATGCGCTGAGCATCGACAAGTTCGACGATCGATGATGCTCCCTCCTGATATCTGGTGAAAACAATTCGCATATTTTCATAGCTTTGCTCAATCATTTTTTCAGAAAAACTAATTCTGGCGAGAGCTTCGTGATAGTCGGCCACAGCCTTTTCAAGACTGGCTTTCTTGGTGTTCTGCAGGTCTTGAATACGCAATTCGGCTATTTCTCTTGATTTTTGTGCCAGCCTGACGGCGTTTTCAATGTCGTTGCCATTATAAACAGGGGTGGTCAAAACGAATGTTGCCTTAATATCTTTGGTTCCGTGGATTGGCCCAACTTCTTTACCGTGGTTATATGAACCTTCAAGGGAGAGCGTCGGTAGATATGCACTTCTAGCAACTTTTTCTGCTTTTTTAAGAATCTCAGCATCGAGTTTGGCGAGCTGGATGTCTTTGTCTTTTTCAAAAAGAATTGGCAGCAATGCTTCACTGGTAAAGCTGCCCGGCTGGAATTTTAGCCCGGCAGGTAACTCGTGGCTGATGCTGGCAATGCTGTCAAAATCCAGAATAGCTGCCAGGTCGAATTCCAGGTCGCGAAAGCCATTCTCGTTTTTGATAAGATTGGATTGAGAGTTCAGTTGTTCAACTTCAATACGTAATATGTCATTTTTCAGGACGAGCCCAACCTCTTCATTCAGTTTGGCGACTTTCATCAAAGCCGCGATCAAGATGAGATCGGTCTTGTGAACCTTGATCAGTTCCTGTTCGCGAACCAGCTGAAAGAACACTTTGCAAAGCTGACGCAGAATTTGAATTTTCTGGTTGGCAAAAATGTTTTCTCTGACCTGGGTTTTTAAGCGAGTGATATCTCTTTGCAATGTGGGTATTCGGCCAAGACCAGGGTAGGATTGGGTCAACTTAAGAGAGTAGACTAGCGTGCTGTCAATGCTAGACGGACTTGATTTTTGAAAGGCATCCTTGAAGGTTGTGTGCGTTTTTGCCGCCTGAAATGAGAGGTCTGGAACAAGAGCGTTTATCGCTGTTTTTTGATCGATAAGACTCTTTTTGGTCTCCAGCTCAGCAATTTTAAGCTTTAGATTTCTTTCGATTGCAAGCTGGGAAAGTTCTTTGAGATTTTCTGCCAGAACGCTGTTGGAAAAGAACAGGGCGGTGACAATAAATAGTGAATTGATAAGTTTTTTCATTCTGGTTCAACTCCGTAGTAAATGACGTCGGTGGCATTTTCAATTTCAGATTGCGAACATGGAATGCCAAGTTTGAATTCTTGAAACAGGAAAAAGTGTGCGGTGCCGATAAGGGTAATCAGAATCGATTTCGGGTTATGGTTGCGTATTTTTCCACTGGCCCTGGCTTTTTCAAAATAGGCACCAATAAAAGAAAGATTTTTCAGTATTTTTTCAGAAGAGCGCTTGCGTTCTTCAACTGTCAGCTGAAATTCTCTTTCGAACCTGACCAGGCCGATTTTGTCGTTTTTGCTGAAAACATCAATGAATGTCTTGATGCTTGTCAGAAGATATTCCCTGGGCGCCATGTAATCGAAGCAGTTTTTTTTCAGTGCATCGCCCATAAGTTTCAGAAAGTTTTGATCGAGGGTTTCGAACAAATCTTCCTTGTTGTTGAAATATCGGTAAAAAGTTCCTTTGCCGCAGCCGGCCTTAAGAACGATATCGTCGATGGTTGCCTTTTCAAAGCCTTTCTCGACAAAGATTTCCAGGCCTGCATCCAGCAATAATTGTGATTTTGTTGTCTTCTTGCTCATGATAAATTAAATGTAAATTTAAACGGACTGACTGGTCAGTCAGTTTAATGGCAAACCATAAAATTGTCAATATGCTTCTTTCAAAAATACCCATAGGCGCATAAAATGCCTTGAAAAAGCTTGGTGCAAGCTTTATAAATAGGGTCAGGAAGGTAATTTCCTGCAACTAAATAAAGAACAGGAAAACGTGTATGAAGATAAAATCTTTTCACGGTAGCGACAGGTTGATTGAAGAAGCCCTGAAAATAAGATTCAAGGTTTTCGTCTTAGAGCAGCAGGTTCCTGAAGAACTGGAAAAAGATGACATCGATGCGCAGGCTACACACGTATTGTTGCTGGAAAATGGCTTCGGTTTCGCAACCGGAAGAATTTTTGCCGATAATGAAAATGCCAATATTTGTCGGCTTGGTCGGGTCGCTGTTTTGAAAGAATTTAGAGGAAATGGCTGGGGGCGAACCATTTGCAAAATTCTGATTAAACTGGCCGAAGAGCAGGGATTTGAAAAAATACTAATTCATGCTCAAACCAAGGTGGAAAGCTTTTACGGCAAGCTCGGTTTTTCACGTTTCGGAAATGAATTTTTCGAGGCGGGTATCGAACACATCGAAATGGAAAAAATCCTGTTAAGAAGGGAAGCAAATCGCTGAAATTTTGCAAGGCAAAGTTGTTTCTATTCTGAACTGCTATTTGGTTTTGAGAATGAAACGGCCGTCCCAGTTCTCGGGAGGGGGCTCAATTAGAAAGTGTTGGCATCGCTCGATGAAGATTGTGGTAGGTTCGTCTGCAGGCACAAGCTGTAAAACCTTTGCAAATTCCTGGATTGCTGCATTGAAGTTTCTTTGCAGATAAAGCTCCACTCCTGAATGGTATAAAGGAGAAGCTTCTTGCCAGTTTTTGGTCTCGTTTTTCTGCAGGCCGCGAAGTTCATAAACCTTAATTGGTTGGTCTTTGCCCTTAACGGCGAGGTAATCGAGAAATCTGGTTGAAAAAACTTCCGGGTCCAGTCGCTGTTTTACTGATTCGGCAACCATGTTGAGAGTACCATAGTTTTTGTTGGCTCCTTCAAGTCGCGATGCAAGGTTAACCCCGTCACCGAGGCAGGTAAAATTCATCTGTACATCGCTGCCGATGAATCCTACCATGCAGGTTGACGTGTTGATACCGGCGCGCACCTGCACTTCGGGGAGGCCTTGGCTTAGCCATTTCTCCCTGAGTTCTCCGAGTTTTTGCTGCATGGCGATTGCACAACGGGCTGCCAGTTCGGGGTGATTCGGCTGAGTTTTTGGATGATTCCAGAACGCCATTATTGCGTCGCCGATGTATTTGTCCAGTGTCCCATTATGCTGGAAAAGCAGTTCGGTCATCGCGCCGAGGTATTCATTCATCAGTTCTGTGAGTTGTTCGGGGGCAAGTTTTTCAGAGATTGTGGTAAATCCTGCCAGATCCGTAAACATCACGGTAAGCTCTTTTTTTTCGCCACCTGGCTTGAGGCTTTCTGGCGTTTTAAGGATTTCCTCGACCACTGCTGAAGAAATGAATCGACCAAACGTTGATCTGGTCTCATTTTCTTTGCGACGGGCTATTTCCCAGGCATAATAACCTCTTAAAACGCCGAAAGAGACTATATTCAGAACCGGGAAAAAGAGAGGAATTAAAAGTCCGTTTAAAAATGCAATAAAGCAGGTTAAGGACCATGATGATGATAAAACGATGATAGAGGTTGCGCCCCAAAA
>CAZTHA010000072.1:0-14725 GCA_964613435.1 uncultured bacterium | reverse complement strand
TGGCCGTTGAAATTTTCGCCGGACAGTGCGAAATAGACATTGCCCGGCTGAATCGTTCTTGAGTCGGTGCTGAAACCGGTTATAGTCTGATCAGCATCCTTAACAAGCTCACCATTGCAGGCTTGAGCCAGCAATCGCGGATTCCATTCATTCATTTTCTTTACCGGCTTTGAAGAACGTGCGCGCTACTTCACGGTCATCGAATGGTATGGTTCGGTCAGCAAAATATTGGCCGGTTTCATGGCCTTTTCCGGCGATAACGACTGTATCGCCTGCCTGAGCCATTTTTAGCGCCTTTATAATGGCCGATTTACGATCGGCGTCCCGCAAAATGGTTTTTTGGGAGGCTTCTGGGCCAATGCCGGTCATTATCTGATCGATAATTGCTTCTGGAGGTTCTTTGCGTGGGTTGTCGCTGGTGACGACAACTATATCGGCGTTTTCACTGGCGATTTTGCCCATTACCGGCCTTTTTTCGACCGAGCGGTTGCCACCGCAGCCGAAAACAGCAATTACGCGATTGCGGGTAATCGGTCGCACTGTTTTCAGGACATTTTCAAGAGCTGAGGGGCTATGGGCATAATCGACGATGACATTGACCCCAAGGTCGTTTTTAATTGACTCAAAGCGACCGGGAACATTTTTAAGACTTGAAATGCCGCTGCAAACCGCTTCCCATGGTGCTCCGGTGTTTATCGCCATTGCCGCCGCCATTACTGCGTTGAAAATATTGAATTCACCGGCGAGATTGATCTGGCAATGATGCTTTTCGCCGCTGTGGCAAATATCAAATTCGCTGCTGAAACCGGTCATTTTTTGGTTGCAGCTGTAAAAATCAGCCTGGGAATCGTGAACCGAAACTGTTTGCACTTTCAGACCCTTATCTTTCAATTCCCTGGCAAGCTTTTGCCCGTATTCATTGTCAATGCCGATCAAAATGGCTTTGTCCTGTTTGCCCAGTTCAAGAAAAAGACGCTTCTTGGTGTTGAAATAATCATCCATATCCGGATGGAACTCGGTATGCTCGAGGGAAAGGTTGGTGAAAGCCCCTACTGAAAACGAAACATCTTCAACCCGGTAGTTCTTGAGAGCATGGGAGCTTACTTCCATTACTCCGTGTTTGATGCCGTTCTTGAGAGCCTGGTCGAGCATCGAGAAAATAACCTGTGATTCGGGGGTCGTGTTGTTGGCCTGAATTGTTTCGAATTCCATGTCATACTCGATGGTGCCAATGCGGAAAGCCTTTTGCCATGCTTTGCGCAGAATGCTTTGCACCAGGTAGGTAATCGTCGTTTTGCCCTTGGTGCCGGTGACTCCGAGCAGACAGAGTTTTTCCGAGGGGTTGTCATAGAATTTCATCGATATTTCTGAAAGGGCTCGGCGAGCGTTGTCGACCTTGATGACCGGAACTTCAATGTTTTTCCGCGATGCTTCGGTAACTACCGCAGCGGCACCACGTTCAATTGCGTCGAAAATAAAAGCGCTGCCGTCGATATTATGGCCGCTAAGGGCGCAAAACAGGTAACCTTTATGCACCTGCCTTGAATCGAAGGCGATTCCGCTGATTTCTACATCTAATACTCCGGTAGTAGAAAGCACATTGCCTGGAAGAATGTTTCTAAGGGTTTTCATCAGGTCAGCTCCAAATTAATAATTCTCTTTCAGATATGTGATTTTATCAGGTTTAGCTAACCGAATAAACAGATTTATTGAGAAATTTCAGCCGAAAGAGTTAGCAAAAGGATTTTTGAATCAGGGACTGGAGTGCCCGGCTCGGGCGATTGACTGACAACGATGCCGTTGCCGGTGAAAATGCCCTTAAGACCGAGGTCACTGAGAGTTCTGATTGCACTTTTCATTGATTTTCCCTTTAAATTCGGGATGGCTTCGTCGGACAATTCGACTTTGGCAGTTTGAATGGTTTGTGGATCGGAAAGCCGATTGGGCAGCTTTATGATGTTCTGCCCCGAGGAGATTTTCTTAAGTTGTTCCTGACGCGCTGAAAGGCTTGTAGTGCGGTCGGGCGGTACTTTCATGTGCTTGAGTATGCGGTCGAGTATTCGGGCAAAGGCCGGGCCGGCCACTTTTCCACCAAAGAGAGTCTTTTCATCGCCCTTTGGCTCATTAACACCGACATATAGAACTACTTTCGGTTTAAGAGCTGGAGCCATGCCGATAAACGAGGTGACAACCTTTTCGTTGAAGTAGCCGCCCCTTGGGTTCGCTTTCTGGGCGGTACTGGTTTTTCCGCCCATGGTGTAGTCTTCCAGCCAGGCCTGTTTACCGGTTCCGGTTTCAACGACGCCAAGAAGCATTTTACGTAGCCAGGCAGCGGTTTCGGACGAGATGACCCGACGAATCTTTACCGGCTCGATATCCTGACTTATGTCGTTATCCGGAGACGAAATTCTTTTGATCAGATGTGGTTTAACCAGAATGCCGTCATTGGCTATTGCTGAGTAAGCCGCTACCAGCTGAACTGCAGTGGTAGTAAGCTCCTGACCAAAACACAGTGAAGCCGCCGAAAAGCCGGACCATTTGGATGGCGGATTGAGTACCCCGGTAATTTCCCCGGGAGCTTCGATTCCGCTAATGTCACCGAACCCGAATAGTTTGTAGGTTCGATAAAGAGTATTGCTGTCGATCATTTGGGAAACCTGTGCCATTGCCGCATTGCAAGATTCGGCAATCGCCTTGTCCATGTCGACAAGGCCATGGGCGCCGTGGCATTTGATGCGGCGTCCTTCAAGCTCGCCATAGCCGCGACAATAAAACCTTGTGCCATGCCCGGCTTTGCCTGATTCTATCGCGCTGGCCATTGCGATAATCTTCATGCATGATCCAGGTTCGAAGCTGTCGGTTACGGGACGATTTCGCCGCTGTTCAGGCTTGCTTGCGGAAAAATCATTCAGATCGAAGTTCGGAAGGCAGGCCATGCCGAGAATTTCACCTGAATTTGGGTCCATGGCGACTGCAACCGCATCGATCGGCTCATATTTTTTTACCAGCTCTTCCAGTTCTCGTTCGAGGGTATGTTGAATGAAGCTGTCGATGGTGAGATTGATGTTACTGCCACCCATGGGTGGAGTGACGACACGCATTCGCCCGGGGTTGTTGTCGCTGATGCTTATGCCTTCCTGGACGGCCAGGCCGGGGTAGCCGCGCAGGGTTTTATCGTAAAGAAATTCAATTCCTTCCAGACCATGCTTGTCGGTGCCGGTAAAGCCGATCAGGTTCGAAGCGAGAGTTTTTTGCGGGTAATAGCGGCGATAATTGCTTTCGAGAACCACTCCGGGTATGCCGAGTTTTTCCAGCTTTACTGCCAGATTGGGTTCGAGATCCTTGTAGATTGGGAAATAGCCGGATCGGTCGCCGATTCGGGCGATAATTTCTTCTCGGGAAACCGGCAGAACCGTGGCCAGGCTGTTGGCTGTCTCTGATACGGATTTGAGCTCGCGGGTATAAATGGAAACGGTATAAGTGTCGACGGAAATGGCTAATTCAACGCCATTTCGGTCGAGGATGCTGCCGCGTTTCATTTCGAGAACTCTCTTGGTCGCGTGGTTGTGCTTCGATCTGAGGGCCCACTGATTATGCTGGAAAACCTGTAGTTGCAGCAGACGCAGAAAGAATATCAGAAACATGGTCAGAGTAAGAGCCAGCATCAACAATGCTTTGAAGGTTCGAGGGCTCAATCTGGTCCGACTCATGATTCCCTACACTTTCTTGCGGCCCGGAGTCTTGCTGAGCGTGAGCGCGGATTGATGGCAATTTCATCCTCATCGGCGAAAACTGCTTTGCGGGTAAGCAGTTCCAGGTCAGGGACGATGCCGCATCGGCAGACTGGAAAATTTGGCGGACACACACACCCCTTCTGATGCTTCTGCATGAATTGTTTTACTATACGGTCTTCAAGTGAATGAAAAGAAATGACGCAAAGATGGCCGCCGGGGTTAAGGCATTTTATGGCGGTTTCCAGGAAAGTTTGCAGTTCTTCCAGTTCGTTGTTGACTGCGATTCGGATTGCTTGAAAAACTCGTGTGGCCGGGTGAATCGGGCTTTTTGCCTTGAATTTGGCGGGAATGGCGCCGCTGATGATTTCTGCCAGACGATTGGTCGTAGTGATCGCCTCTTTCTGTCGCTCGCGAATGACGGCATCGGCAATGCGCCCAGAAAATTTTTCCTCACCGAATTCGCGGAAAATTTTGACCAGCTCGTTCCGCTCAAAACTGTTGACCAGGTCTGCGGCGGTCGTTACCTGGTCCAGATTCATGCGCATGTCCAGCGGGCCGGGTTTGCTGAAAGAAAAGCCCCTTTCTGGGTTTTCAAGCTGATAGGAAGACACTCCCAAATCGACAAGTATTCCATCGACCGCTTTTTCCCGGGCCAGAGGCAGAATTGCCGCCAGATCGGAGGCGTTGGCCTGAAAGCGGCTAATTCTCGGATCATCGAGGCTTTTGCATGAATGTTCGAGAATCTCGGAATCGCGATCGATAGCAATGACTTTGCGAATTCCGGGATACTTTGCAAGAATGGCGCGGGTATGGCCGCCTAGGCCGAAGGTTGCATCAGCGAAAACCTGTCCATTTTCGGGAAAGGCAAACTCTTCTACGGCTTTAAGCAATACCGGTATGTGTTGGGCGTTGAATTCTGTCATTTATTTGAATTGCTCCGGCATGTCAATATAGATAAGGTTTTTGGGAATGACCATTCCCAGTTCATTGCGGGCTACTGATTCGATGCGATTGAGAGACTGCAGTTTTGAAATCTCGGCACGCAGGTCAGAATTGCCGTTTTCGATATTCGATATATCCTTTTCAATTTTTTTAATGCGCAGCTTTACCTCGATCATTTTGGTAGACTGCCAGACATAAAGGGTGAACATCATGCTCAATAAGATAATGGCCGTGAGATAAAGCCTGATGAGCTGGCGCCTTCTTGCCTGAAGGGCAGGTTGGAATTCTTCGGCAGGTCTTACCGAACCAGGGGGCTGCGGGGTGTTTAAGAGTATTCTTGCCTGATTTGCCATATTGATTGAACGTACATGAAAACGGAGAAACCCCGGTCGGGATTTCTCCGTGAATTAAACCGAGGGGTTATTTTGAACCCAAGGTACCATGCTGGCTGTCAAATTCCAAGATGGAATGAACATTTTTTTCGAAGTTTTTAAGAACGCCTCTTTCGTTTTCGGGCAATTTTTCGAGCTGGAACAGAATCTGCTGTGCAGCTTCAGGGTTCTGGTCAATTTCACTGCGAATCTGGTTGAGCAGACGATTTTCGACGTTGGAAAGCAAGTCGGCTCTTTCGATGATTGCCGATTCATTCTGGGATCTCGTGCGGCTGCGCCGGGTCGAGGCGTTGGCATAATTGCGCATTTCTGATGCGACGTCCGGCTGCATGATCTTGACGATTTCCTTCATGAACATCGTGCGTTGCGACTTATTGTTGATCGCCTCGATGCCGAATGTGAAAAGAAGCAGGCGGTAGCCGTCAACCACTTTTACAGCCGAGGTACCTGAGGATTTGATGCCTTTTGAGCGGGAGCTGGGTTTATGGTTCGGACCAACCATCTGTGTTTCATCAGCCATATCACGGGCGCGTTCTTCGTATCGAATTATTGGCACGGCGCCGGCCATGGCATCGATTTCATCGGGCCATTTCTGATTGTTGGCGCCATCGCCGCCAAAAATCTGCAGGGTCTGGTTTTTGGCAAAGCCGTTTATACCGGCCACAACGTGGACATTTACGTCGTCCTGGATGAAACTGGCTTTACAGCGGTCGCGCAGAAACTTGGAGTCGCGCAGGGAAAATGCCAGATCCTGGCCGTTGAGAACGAGTCGTCCGCCTGCCCCAAGAAATTCATCGAGGGCGGTGATTTCTTTTTCGGTGAGTGACTGTTGTGGAGTTGAGTCCTGAACCAGAATCAAAACCCAGCCATCGAGATATCTTTTCAATACTTCGGGGCGCAGGTCGCCATCGAGAACGCGATCCCAGGTGTCGAACTGAACTCCGGCGCTGTTGAGCATTTCGGTGATTGCGGGGCCTGCTGGTGAAAAGGTGTCGGTCATTACCAGTAAAGCGTGGCCGGTTGAAGCAAAGGCTTCTTTGATGTAGAACGTCGTTTTTGTGGTTGAGA
Source organism: uncultured bacterium (assembly GCA_964613435.1). Lineage (GTDB taxonomy): Bacteria > Muiribacteriota > Ozemobacteria > Ozemobacterales > Ozemobacteraceae > DYKG01. The sequence goes on along the minus strand of CAZTHA010000072.1, from coordinate 8,589 downwards.
CTGGTATGCCTTCGCCTTTTAGGGAGATGTTCAGGGTGATTTCACTGTGAACCGGCGTGGTTTCATTTACTTTGAACTGCATTATCGGAACCAGGTCTGATTTCTGTGGGCCGGGAAGCTTGTTTACGGCGACTGAGAAGCTTTTCTGGTTGAGATGTGGCGAGTTGGTGTTGATTGAAATTGTTGCCTCTTTAAGGCTTTTGCGGCCCAGATTGCGAATGTTAAGATAAAGAGTGACTTCTTCACCGGCGGCAATGCGACCGTCTTTGTTTTTATCGGCGAGAACCGCGTCTTCGATGCGCAGGTAGGGCAGGTTCGGCGTGGCAATCTCGTTCATGGCGTTGAACCACTGTGTTTCTTTACAGAAACTTAGAAGCTTATAGCGATTCATGTAAGTTTTGAAGCCTTGTCTGGTTGGGAAAAATATCGACAGACCTCTTGAATTGACAAACTTTTCACCGCTGGCGGCGAGTCCTGCAACTATTCCGCCTTTTTTCTTCTCGCCGATGATCATCTTGTAAAGAGCCTGGGCAGAAGAACGAGTCGATGCCTTAATGCTGGTTTTGCCAAGCAGGTAGAGGAAGTGGGCCAGGTCGATGTAGTCACCGTAAGAATATTTCAGCGCCTCGTCACGGCACTTTTCAATTTTATCGATATCGGAAATGTTTTTGTGGAGCGCAGTGCAGAAAGCGTCGAGTTTTTGTTTGAACTGGCCGGCTCGCTGCAGATCGAGCAGGGAAAGAACCACTGCCGTATTCCCTTGGGAGCCGCCGGTGTAAGACTTTTTATAGGCACGGATAATGTTTAAGCCAAGTTCTTGCGGGGTCATTGCGGGCTTTTTATGCATTGCCTGGGCAATCAGGTCGTAGGGCCAGCCTCTTTCCGGTTCCTGGTCAGGGCAGGCGACCTGATATAAAGCGTGGGGTGCGGCAGCCCAGGCAACTTCTGCCATCTGCATCAGACAGGCATCGAAGCCGAGAAGATCGATGGGCTGGCCGAGTATTTTACGAACTTCGGCAAGAGTTTTGCGCAGCGTTGGTATGTCCATTGAAGTATATGAACTGTCATCGTAGGAAATGTTGTAGGAAATATTGTCGATCGCAGTTTGCATACCGGCCGGAATTTCAACCGGTGGCATTTCCATTTCCATAATGTTGGGCGAAATTTCTTTCCAGCCGGTGCCGTGATTCCAGAGGATTAGAGCGTAGCGGCGGGCAGGATAGTTTTCCCGGGCCCAGGCTACGAAGTCGGTAAGGGCCTCGGGGGTTGCCATATCCACTTCACCAAGGTCTTCAATCATTTTTGAAGACATTTTTCGGGCGTTGTTGTCTTTTTCAATGAAATAGCGGCGGGTTCCGGTCCATTTTAACTCGGAATCATCGTTGAAATTGCCGTTAAGATCTATCTGGGCAACGAAAGCAAGCTGGTCATTGGAACCATACTTTTCCAATTCGTTAATGTCAGGAGCTGTACCGCTTTCAAGGTTGTTGTCTGCCGCCATGAACAACATGAAGGTCCATTCGCGGGTGGCGGGCTCGGCAAAAACTGCTGATGAAGCCATTAGCAGCGTTAAGATCAGCAGGGTTCCGACGGATTTTCTTATACTCTTATACTCCACAATTTTCCTCCAGTAGACGGATGCGGCAATTATACTTATTATACGGAAGGAAAAACGACATGTCAATCAGCGCAAAGTGGCATTTTATGGCGGTTTGGCTCCGTCGCTCAGCCTGACAGGGTACCGCAGCAAGAAAAATTTCCAGAATAATGTGCTATTTGACTTTGACCGTCTTTTATTGTATTCTGTATATCTAACTTCCGGGAAGGGAGGATTGCTTAAATGGCTCGAGCAAAGACCATTAAAAAAGCTGGCGCTGCCAGTGAAGAAAAAGCAACCAACAAAAAAAAGGTAAGAGAAACAGGGGCTGAGGCCAGAGAGTATTCAATGACTGAAACTTTCAAAAAGGGCGAAATGGTGTATCACAAAGTATGGGATGACACCGGAGAAGTCCTTGAAATCGGCACGACTGATGATGGCATTAACAAAATGAAGGTTGCATTCGAGAAGGTTGGAGTAAAAAACCTGCGAATGGGTTAAAATTTCCAGCTAGAAAGACCCGGTGACCCCGGGTCTTTTTTCAGGTCTGGGGTTCAATTTGGGGGATATTTCGGTTTGGCAAGTGAATTTGATTTGCGCCAGCGAGGTATATGGCTACTCAAACCCTGTACCCGAAAACTCATTGGTTTTCTTGCAAATACCGATTCAAGGCTGAGGGGCGAAGGCGCAAAGGCCCTGGGAAAAATTGGCGATCATGAAACGGTTGCGCCGCTGGTAGAAGCTCTCCTCAAAGAAAAACAGGATGAACAAATGCCGCTGGCTTTGGCCGAAATCGGCGATTCTGCAGCACTGCCCCCTCTTTTGTCGGCTTTTAAAGAAGCCGATCGTGAAGTAAGACCGAATATTGCCCTTGCCCTGGGAGCCTTTAGAGACCCCGCGGCTGTAACAACTTTGATCGAGGCGCTTTCAGACCTTGACCCAAATGTGCGCTACAACAGCATAACCTCGTTGGGCCGCCTCAAGGACAGTTCGGCAGTATCTAGTCTTCTGGGTTGCCTGGGCGAAAGCAACGAGTGGATTTTTCTCAACGTTGTCGATGCCCTGGCCAAGCTTGGTGCCCATCGGGCCACCAATCCCCTTGTCGCTTTTTATTTGAAAGAGCGCAATGAGCGCAAGCGCTCGGCGATTATTACCGCTCTGGGTTTCATTGCCGATTTGACTTCGGTTCCAACGTTGACCAAAGCTTTGCGCGATACCGACGATCGTGTTAAGGCCAATGCCATCGAAAGTCTTGGCCGGATGAACCTGCCGCCTGAAAAGGCAATGAATCTGGTTCAGCCCTTTCTCAAGCATCCCAATAACCGTGTTCGTGGTAATGCTCTTGTTTTTGCCGGTGAGCTTGGCAAGATCGACCTTACCCCATACCTGAAAATAATGCAGGATGATCCGGAGAAATGGATCAGAGCCACTCTGGGCTACGTTTTATCGATCATTGATTACCCCGACGCCCTGCAGATGATAATCGACCTTCTTAAAGATGATGATCCCGATGTCAGAAAAAATGCGGCTTTAGCTTTATCTTCACGAGCTAAAGAGGCGCAAACCGAGCTGCTGGTAAAAATGCTTGCCGATCCGATTCCCTTTGTGCGGCTCCAGGCGGTGATCACCCTTGGCCGTCTGAAGATCGTCTCGGCGGTGCCATGGCTGGTCAAGATGCTGAAAACCGATAGAAATTTTAAAATACGTTCTGCGGTTATCACCAGCCTTGGACATATTGGCGACAAAAACGGCATTCCGACATTGCAGAGCGCTTTGCGCGATCGTGATTCACGGGTGCGCGCTAACGCGGTTGAAGCAATCGAAGAAGTGCTTGGCGAAGCCAGCATCGGGGTTCTGCGCCCATTGTTGAACGACCCGGACAACCGTACCAGATCCAATGTTACCAAGGCCCTGTTTCGCCAGGGCGATCTCGAGGTAATCAATGATCTGGAAAAAATGCTGATGGCTAAAGAGGTTTCGACGCGCATTTCTGCTGCTTACGCAGTTGGTCAGATCGGCCTGGCCCTCAGAGAAATCGAGATTTCTCCGCTTCCCGACCCATTGAAGAGTTCTCTTGAAAAGGTTGAACCGCCGCCGGAATTCAAACAGAAAGCTGTTGAGCCGGAAAAAGTTGCCGAGCCGGTCAAGTTACCCGACAGTCGTGAGGAGCTGCGCAAGGTTTTTCTCGATTTGTTCAAGCAGGGAAATCTCAAAAAATCGCTTGAAGTGGCTCTGGAATATCTTAACAAGAATCCCCACGATCTGATGGCCAATTTTTTCGTCGGCAATCTGCATTTTCAGCTGAGCCATTTTGAAGAATCAATCGGCTTTTTTCAAAAGACTATCGAGCAAGATCCCTTTCATATTCAGGCACACAGCAATTTGGGCATTGCCTGCTTCCGATCCGGCAAACTGCACGAAGCAATAGATTATTTCAAAAAAGCACTCAAGCTTAAGCCTGATCTGACCGTAATCCGGTTCAATCTTGCCAATCTCTATTTGAAAACCAACCGCTGGGAAGAAGCAGCCCGGCAGTTTGAAGAAGGATGTCGATACCAGGAGCCCAACGCAAGAATTCTAGCCAACATGGCCTTTTCCTACCAGAAACTCGGAAAATTCGACCGGGCAGTTTCCTGTTACAGCAAAGCAGTGGCAATAGATCCCGCCGATCCGGGCAATTATTACAACTGGGCGATCATTCTGGCGCGAACCGGCAAAAAGGCAGAGGCCATCGAAGTGATTCACCGGGCTATCAAGGCTGTGCCAGTTACTTCACCGGGGCTGAAAAATCTCCGGGATCTGCTTGAACGGATAAAAGGCTAAAATTTTTCACCAGGAGAACGAGATGCAGAATCGCCTGATGACCATCATGTTTCTTGATATGCAGGGCTATACCAAGAAGAGCGCCCAGCAAACCATAGAAGAAATGAAGCTTTTCCACGATCAGATGTTCAAGTTCGTTACCGATCTGGTCGACAAACATCATGGGCGTATGGTTAAATCGCTTGGCGACGGTTTTCTGGTTTGTTTCGAATCACCGACCAACGCGGTTCAGGCTGGCATAGAAATTCAACGCAAGCTCGAAGCTCGCAATGCCCAGATGATGAACCCTGAGAGTCTGGTCAGATTTCGCGTCGGCATCAACACCGGCGAAGTCGGTGTCGATGAAAATGGCGATCTTTTTGGTGATCCGGTTAATATCGCCTCCCGCATTCAGACATTTGCCGACACCAATGACGTTTTCATTTCCGAATCGACTTTTCTGGCGATGAATCGCAATGAGTTCGGGGCAGTCGATCTTGGCGCCCAGGAACTAAAAAACGCGACCCGCGAGATAAAGATTTACAAGATTCTCAAAAACGGCTCACCGGGCATGATTGCCAGCCAAAAAGCACCGGCCGCTCAGCCCCCGGTTGCTGCGAACAAAAAATACATTGTTGCGGCGGTAGTGCTGATAGTTTTTGCGCTACTATTCGTAATTATTCGACAGGTTCGCAGGAACCGGCCAACGCAAAAACCTGACCAACAAACAGCCCAGGCTGATCCTAAGCAATCAGAAACGAAACCCGCGCCCGAAAAAGTTTCAGAGAAACCCGCTGAAGAGGTTAAAACCATTCTCGATATCAGTGCCGATGATTCACGATTGAGGTTCTCCGACCAGGAAAGGCGAGCTTACGGCGATTTGCAGAGCTTTCGCAAAAGTGGCAACTTTTCCGAGGCAGAAAAAATTTCCGTTACGATGATCGGCACCCAGCCTGGGCAAAAAAAGCTTCCCTGGGGTCTTATTCTGGCCGAAATCCTGTTTGAACAGGGCAAAATCGAAGAAGCAGAAAAGGTTTGCAGCAATATTCTCAAAAAGGCGGTCGTTGGCCCGGCTGCCCGGGGAAAACTGATCGATCAGATCGAGCGTATTCGCCTTAAACACCGTAAATAAAAAGCGGAGCCGCCAATGTTTACCGGCAGCTCCGCCCTTTAATTCAAGGATCGATGCTGATCAGACCAGATTCCAACCTGCATTGAAAGCTTTCTGATTGAGTTCGACCAGCTTTGCGGGAAGTCTTTTGCCGATCATGTCCAGCCAGACTTCCTTGTTGATTTTGCCAAGCTTGCGGGCCAGTACGCCAAGCAGAACTACGTTGAGGCATTTCTGATTGCCCAGATCTTTGGCCTTGCCAATACCATCGACTGAAAAAACTTCAATTGAAAGTTTGCCGAGCTTTTCGGTAATGTTATCCGGATAAACCGAATTACCCGCTGAAACCGACATTGGCAGAATGTTCTGGGCATTGCTGATGACCATTCCGCCTGGGCGCAGATATTCAGACCAGCGCAGGGCTTCGAGTTCTTCAAAAGCAAGAAGAATATCGCATTCGCCTTTTCTGATTACCGGTGCAGAAATTTTTTCGCCGAACCTGACGTGACTGACGACGCTGCCGCCGCGCTGGGCCATGCCGTGAATCTCCGATTTTTTAACGTCGAAACCGGCTTCCATGGCACATTCTGCCAGAAGATTGCTTGCCAGAAGAGTTCCCTGGCCGCCAACACCACATAAGAGAATATTGGTAGTCATAGTTATTCCTCCCCGGCCTGAGTTATGGCGCCTGGGCGGCAAACAGCCGCGCACAGTCCGCAATGGACACACAAAGTGCTGTTGATTCTGGTTTTGCCGTCGGCCGGATCGACTTCAATGGCCGGACAGCCAAGTTTCCAGCAGATGCCGCATTTTACGCATTTATCACGATTGATCGAAACCAGTCTGACTTTTGGTTTGTAATCTTTGAGCAGGAAACATGGGCGGCGAGCGATGATAACCGAAGGTTCTTCATCTTTGAGCGCTTCCTTCAAAGTGTTTTCGACCTGCTTGAGATCGAAGGGGTCGATCGTGTGCACATTGGTGATGCCGCAGGCTTTGCATACTGCTTCCAGATCGAGGGTCTTGGTCGGCTCACCCTTGAGGGTTTTGCCGTTGGCTGGATTCGGCTGATGCCCGGTCATTGCCGTGATCGAGTTGTCGAGAACCATGGTGACGTGACGGCCTTTATTGTAAACCGTGTCAATCAGGCCGGTAATGCCAGAATGAATGAAGGTCGATTCACCCAGAACCGCGACGAGTTTGCCGTGAATTTTATCTTTCATGGCTTTTTCGATGCCGAGGGCGTTGGTAACAGAAGCCCCCATGCAGACGATGGTATGCATGGCATTGTGGGGGGCAAAAGCTCCAAGACTATAGCAGCCAATGTCACCAGTTACGGTGCAGTTGAGCTTGCGCAGGGTAAAAAACACGCCGCGATGCGGGCAGCCGGGGCATAAAACCGGCGGGCGCACCGGAACTGCATCGGCATACTTTTCAATGGTTTCCGGATTGTTGATGTCAACAAATTCAGTCAGAGATGCGTGAACTATGTCAGGATTGAGTTCACCGCACACAGGAATACGATCTTTGCCAATGCATTTGATGCCAAGCGCTCGCACTTCAGTTTCAATGAACGGATCGTTTTCTTCGATTATGATCAGTGTTTCAACCATTTCGGCGAATTTTTTGACCAGATCGGCAGGGAAGGGGTTGGTGAAGCCGAGCTTGAGAAATGCTGCCTTGGGAAATATTTCTCGGGCGTAGGTGTAGCTGATGCCTGAACTGATAATACCCACTTTGGTGTCGCCTTCTTCGATGCGGTTCCAGGGGCATTCGCAGCCGAAGCCGGTCAATTTCTGCAGCCGTTCTTCGACTTTGACATGCAGTTTGCGGGCATTATTGGGCAGAACGCAGTATTTTTCCATGTTGCGTTCGAATTCACGTTCCGGAGCCTGCAGACGGTCGCCTAGTTCAACGATACCTTCGGAATGAGAAATGCGGGTGGTTACGCGCAGCATCACGGGTGTATCGTAAGCTTCGGACATTTTGATCGCAGCAACGGTCATGTCTTTTGCTTCCTGGCTGGTGCTCGGCTCAAACATCGGAATCTTGGCCATTCTTGCGTAAAAGCGGTTGTCCTGTTCGTTTTGCGAGCTGTGCATGCCGGGATCATCGGCTGAAACGATAACCAATCCGGCATTTACCCCGGTATAAGCGACGGTAAAAAACGGGTCGGCAGCGACATTGAGGCCGACATGTTTCTGAGCACACAAAGAGCGTGCGCCGCCATAACAGGCACCGATGACCGTTTCCATAGCGGTCTTTTCGTTAACCGCCCATTGGGCGTCGATTTCGGCGTAAGTTCCGCAATACTCAAGTATCTCGGTTGAAGGGGTACCGGGGTAGGCAGCGGCAAATCTTACGCCGGCTTCCCAGGCACCACGGGCAATCGCAGCATTTCCCGAAAGAAAAGCGCGGGTTTGTGGTTGCTTCATTCCTTTCTCCTTCTGTTTATTTTTGTTAAGGACGATACAATATAGCACAAAGAATTCCAGATTTCTTCTCAGGCTGAAAAACATTTGCAGCCGCAATCAGCCGCGGCCTTCAGTATCTATTGTGTAATATACAAACCTTTTTCTGGCCGCTTCAGGGCAGCGCAGCCAGAATTTCTCAACCGAAGCTAACAGGCCACAAAGAATTTGTAGTGATTCTTTGCCTTAGTGGCTTTGCGTCTTGGCGAGAGTTACTTTCTGAGCCGGCTTTGGTTAGATATCTTCGTTTTTTCTGCTAAGCCGGTTTCGGCCGGGTGATGCTACGTTCATGCAACTACGCCGTCTCCTGACTCTGGCTTCACCAATGCCTCGCAACGCGTTGAAACCTCGCCGAGCCTCCCTCCCTGGAGGCCGCCGAGGTTGCCCGACCTCCTGTCGTGCAACAACGCTTTTGCGGCCATTTGTTCAGAGAGTCAGGGCCGTCTTCGTCAGCATTCACTGCGCAAGCACCCGCCCCTCCACCGGCTTTGGTAAGATCCCTTCGCTTTTGCAAAGCCGCCCTGTAGCGGCTTCTTGTGCTTGGGCAGCTGTCGAAAAGCGAGCAAGCGTAGATGCATGAAGCTGAAATTCCTGCCTGCCGCGGCCTT
>CAZTHA010000071.1:13506-14899 GCA_964613435.1 uncultured bacterium | reverse complement strand
CGCAAATTTCAACCAGACTTGGAAACGACCAAAAAAGTTCTCGGTGAACAGTATCTGCCTGAAAGCTTTCAGATGAATTTTGATCAACGTCTGTACAGCCTCGCCTATTTGGATGCGACTATGCAAAAACCGGTTGGGTTTTCATTCTTTTTAAATCATGGCGGCTATCTGCTTCTTTTCGACCATAAAAAATTCGATCGGCTTTCCGGCCTGAAAAAATTTTTACAGAGCTTTGCCAAAACCCAAAACATTGAAATCGGCTTGTTTACTCCGTCTAAAAAAGAATTCTGGAGCAGCCTCTCTTCAATTAAGTCCAATGATTTTTTGAATCAACTCGAATACTCCGAACGCCACAATCTTGACCTGATTCAGCAGCATCAAAGCTATCTGCTGTTAAGGCATGTCGCCGGCGATCTGCGCCTTTTTATCAAGGCCAAAAAAATCTATCCGGAGTCTAAAATATTTCTTTATGCGATTATCGGCACCGGCATGTTTCTTCTACTGGTTCTACCGCTTTTTCATTTTTTATATAGAACCATGGTCAATGGCTTGCCGGGCAATGTTTCCATCAGACTGAAGCTTACCATTCTTTTCGCGTTCGCATCTGGGATTCCTCTGCTGGTTCTCGGCATCATTTCACAGGAAAACTATGTTCAGAAGCGCAGCGAACTCATGAATCAGGGCAAAAAGGAAATAACCGACCTGATTGTCAATTTCGATAACCGCTTCGAGGCACATCTGGCCAAAATCGCCGTTTCGGTCAAAGACTTTCTGCACAACATCACCCCAGATCTTTTACAAAAAGGACTCGACCCTGACATTCTCAAAAAATCCTGTCAGAAGGTTAATGAGCTTAAGGGCGGCAACTTTTTCATCGTTTCGAGCGACACGAACAGACTGGTTTCCAATTACGGCCTGATCGACTTCAAAGGAGAACTTGACAATGCCAGCGTTGATTTTAACAAGTCGCAATTGACAAGATCAAGCCTTAGCCCGGCTATACAATCCGATCTCAAAACGGCGAACCTGATCGGCAAAAAACTGCTAAGTGACCTTAACAACACGCCCTTTCCGTTAGCAACGATCAACAAGCTTGAGCTTGTCGCCGAAACTCTCATGCAAAAGCCTTTTGTGGAAATTCTTCACTCAGTTATCAGTAATTTTGACAGTCTTGGCCTCTGGGGTTTTGGACGAGCACTTGACTACGGCTTTTCAAAGCTGATTTCAGTAAGAGATAAAACCATCTTCGACTATCTGACCCTGGTCTTCTGGCGACCGCAGATGCTTCAGAGTTATTACGTCGAAGAAAGCATCAAAAAAATCAGCAAAAATCCCTCAGGCATTAAAATTATTGCAATAAGAAACGGCGATGAAGCCATTTTTCCCGAAAACA
>CAZTHA010000071.1:0-13406 GCA_964613435.1 uncultured bacterium | reverse complement strand
GGCATTAAAATTATTGCAATAAGAAACGGCGATGAAGCCATTTTTCCCGAAAACACCGAACTTTCAAATCAGCTGAACTACTTCAGCAAAACCCTCATCGACAAACCCAACGACGACATTCAGATAACCAATATGGCAGACAAGAAATACATCGCCGTCGGGTTCAAAGGAATAAGACTCAACGAGTTCCGCCTGATTGCGCTTTACCCGCTCGAAATAATCGATCGACGCATCGACAGGCAGCGCGAAGAAGTTATCCTGTTCAGCATTTTCTGTCTTCTATTCGCCTTCGGCCTTGCACAAACACTATTTCGCAATTTCCTAAAACCGGTTGTCGCACTGAAAAATGGCGCACTGGCAATTGAAGAACGCAATTTCACCCACCGCATCAGCATCTCCAGCAAAGACGAATTTGGCCAGATTGCCGACATCTTCAATGATGTAATGATTGGACTCGAGGAACTCGAAGTAGCCAAAATCGTTCAGGAAAGCCTTTTCCCGCCCTCAGAATTCACGCAAAACAATTTTCTGGTTTATGGTAAAAGCGTCACCATGTCTGAGCTTGGTGGCGACTATTTCGATTTTTTCAAAATTGATGAAGAAAATTTTGCCATTTTAATGGGCGACGTTGCCGGCCATGGCGTAGGCGCTGCCGTTATTATGGCCATGGCCAAAGCCGCCGTTTTGAACTCGCCGCACCTTTTAACCGAGCCCGATTCTTTACTCCTGAACCTGCATCAAATGATACTCGCCTCCAAAAGCAGCAAGCAACGCAAAGTGATGACCTTTCAGTATCTTTGCGTCAACAGCCTGGGCAATGCGGGGATCTATTCAAATGCCGGGGCCTGTTCGCCAATTCTAATCGAAAACCAGGGAAAATCCGTGCGGGAGCTGCCCCTTGCCGGCGCGGCTCTCGGCGCCTTCAAAAAGGCAAAGTATCAGAGCCTCGATCTTTCGTTCAAAAGCGGCGATACATTGGTATTCTATACGGATGGAATCGTCGAAACCCGCAATGCAAAAGATGAGGAAATCGGCTATGATGGCTTGTCGCAAATTCTGCTCGATTCCTATGACACCAACCCGCAGAGATTTTACGACAATGTTTTTGCCCGCTATCAGAACCATCTTGGCCAACTCGATGCCCAGGACGATCTAACCATTCTCATCATGGTCTGCCAGGAAGAATAAATTTCGCTTTTCATTCGCTTGACTTTCGCCTTTTATTCGCCTATAATTTTTAGTGAAGAACATTGAACGGAGGCGAAGTATGACCCCTGATCCATTAACCCCAAAACAAAGATCTGTCCTCGACTTCATTCGCCAATTTTTCGCCAGCTGGGGCTATGCCCCGACAATTGCCGAAATTTGCGAAGGCATGGGTCTTTCATCAACGGCAACGGTACATAAACACCTGAAAATACTTGTCGACAAGGGACATCTTGACGCCCTGCCAAGACGTTCACGTGGATTAACCGTAAAACCCCAGCAGCCCGTTGCCGCGAATGGTGTCGAAGTTCCCATGCTCGGGCGCGTTACCGCCGGGCAGCCGATCGAGGTCAACGAAATCCCAGAATCGATAAGTCTCCCGGAATCGATGATTGGCCGAGGTGAAACCTTCGTTCTCGAAGTCAAAGGTGACTCGATGATCGATGAAGCGATTAAAGACGGCGATCTGGTGATTGTCGAAAAACGCGACAATGCCAATAACGGCGACATGGTTATTGCCTGTATCGAAAACGAAGAAGTGACATTAAAACGCATTTATCGCGAGGGAAAACGGGTTCGCCTGCAACCGTCAAATCCGGTTATGCCGCCGATAATCATCGAGAATCGCGATGTAACAATCAAAGGAATAGTTATCGGAGTTTTACGCAAATATCGCCGTCATTGAGGCTTTTTATGCAAAAACGTATCGCCTGTCTTGACCTGGATGCATTTTTTGTTGAAGCGGCACTGCTCAAACACCCGGAACTGCGCGGCCAACCTCTGATTGTCGGTGGAATGAGCAACCGTTCGATCGTCTGCTCTGCATCCTACGAAGCGCGCAAATACGGAATCAGTTCTGCCATGCCGGTCTGGCTGGCAAGAAATCGTTGTCCAGACCTGAAGCTTTTGCCGGTTCCCGATAATATTGGCATTCTTTCAAATCAGGTATTTGAATTGTTGCAAGTTTATTGCCCAATAGTAGAACAGGCATCAGTAGACGAGTTTTATCTGGATTTCACCGGCTGTGATTTAATATACCGCCACAATCTCGACCTTGCCGAAAAAATCACCGCTGCAATCAGCGAAAAATCTGGTCTGCCTTCGACAATCGGCTTTGCCACCAACAAACTGGTCGCCAAAATTGCCTCCAACCTTGGAAAACCCCGCGGAATTCTCGAAATAATCCCTGGCGCCGAAAGCAATTTTCTCTCACATCTACCGATAAAAGAAATCCCGGGCATTGGCAAAAAATTCGAACCGGCGCTGCAGGGCATGGGCGTTTATTACGTAAGCGACATCCTGCTCCTGCCAATAGAAGCATGGCGGGCGGCCTTTGGTCGCACCGGCGAATATATTTTCAATGCCGCCAGAGGGCTTTGTGAGAACAAGGTAATCCCCTCAGAGAAAAAGCCTATGCGAAAAGGCATTTCACGCGACACGACCCTGCCAGAAGACACAACCTCGCGGGCCGTTCTTCTCAGTTATTTGTCCAGGCTAACAGAAAAAGCGGTGTATAAACTACAGCAGGAAAACCTTACCTGTGCATGCCTCACCATAAAAATCAAATACTCGGATTTTGTCTGTAAAACCCGATCACTGACTATTCCACGCACCAACAATGAAAGCGAGATTTTTGCTGGCGCAGTAAAGCTTTTTAGTCTTTTATTTCAACGCCGGGTAAAAGTTCGCATGCTCGGAGTCTTGCTCGGCTCGATTCAATCCGGCGGCACTACTCCCGACCTCTGGGACATACTGCAACCAGAGTGCAAAAGAAACCTTCCCGATGTAATAAAAATTATCAGGGCAAAATTCGGTTTTGATTCACTGCTCAGATCGCGTTCTATAATAAAACGCCACGGCGAGGTCGACCATGCTTAATGCAAATACCGAAAGCCTTAAAAATTTTTTACAGCAGGCAATTGAGCTTAACAGCGTTTTTATTCGCATGAAAATTCAGGCTGATGCAGAAGCCCTTCTGCCCTACGAAGAATGCCTGCAAGCGCTCAAAAGCCAGGGCGGCACCATTGCCTGCTCAACGGAAACTCACAATTGCATTAACAGCATCATAAGATTGAAACAGGAACTTAGACAAATGCAGCGCCTGACCGAAATGATCTCTGAGGTCTGATCAACTTCAGAAAAGGCATTTGCGCAGTTATACTTGTCAGCTGGCATAACTAAGTATAAGATAAGATAATCTTCAACGACTTGGAAAAAACTTGCCTGACCGAGGAATAACCGAAAAAATTTCGCAGATGATTTCATGGCTGGGAATCATTTTCTGTTTTCTTCTTTTTCCGGCTTTCGTGCTCGATACCAGCTTGCAAAGTTTATTCGAACTGCAGCTCAAGAACCAGCGCCAAAAGATTTTTTCAGAAATATCTGCCAGAAACGAGTTAATTTCATCATACGATGATGAGCGCAAATATTACGATAAACTTCTAAAACAGTTGTTCAAGCTGGCACATCGACAAAATGACAGTCTTGATTATCTCGAAAAGGCTCTTGGGCGGCTTAAAAAAAATTACCCAGGTCAACTTGAATTTGTTGTCTGGAACAATCAAGGACAAATAGTCGAGCGACTTACCGACGAAAAAAGATACCGCTACGTTTTAAAAAAATTGTTTGAAGTGCTCAAAGAAGTTCATGAAAATTTGATTTCTGATAATCCGATTGAGATCAAAGAACTGACATCAGTAAAAACGAACCTCAATATCATCAGACAATTTCTCGGTCGGGTGTTTTTGCCAGAAACGCTGCGCAATCCATACCAGAAAGGAAGTGAAACAGCCCTTATTCTTGCCGACTACGGGCAGGAAAGACCTTATTTCTGGTATCACATCGGCGACAAATTTGGCATGCTTGCCTTTCTCAACTGGGAACTGATCAAAGGCAACTATGGTCTAAACAAGCTCTGCAACATGATAAATCGCCAGTTTCCCGACTCGTTTTGCGGTTACACCCACATAAGGGCCCTCGATCAAATAAATCCGCCACCGCCTGAATTTTTGCAACAGGACATACTAACCGGGCTTGCCCGTTTTGAGAACATTGCAGAACAAGAAATAGAACAAAAAAATTCTTTCATGGCGGTGCACCTGCTCAATTCAAAAATAAGAATTTTCACCATCACCGGCAAAGAACACCGTTTTTTTAACATCGATGCCAGAAAAACCCAGATTTTGTGCAAATTGGCAGTTTTATACGGCATTGGCCTGTTACTGATTTATTTCAATTTCGCGATTCGAAAAGCCTTTTTCTCGATCAGCCTGAAGTTGCTTCTGTTGTTTTTATACAGCAATCTCGCCCCGCTGGCAGTTTTGGGATTCATCGCCTACGATTATCTCCAGCACCAGAGAGTAGCGTTTCGCGACCAGATAAGTATGGAATCGGCAAGGCTGTTGCGCGATTTCGATTCCAGATATGAGCAGCAAAAATATAATTTCACTACACGCCTGAACCGCAAGATCGATTCTATCAACGCGGCCGGAGCGTCAACTCTCGACGACAAGACCATTGCCCAGATTAAACAAATGATCAGGGTTTTTGAGGTTAGCGAATCTTTTCTATTTGCTGATGATGGCAAAACGATCTTTGCCTTCAACGAAGATGGGAAGAATCTCAATAATACGGTGCGTTATTTCAAAACGTTAGCAGAAGGCGTTTTACGCTATATGAACCGAATTATCCAGAAGGCTGACAAAAGTGACATGCTTTCAAAAATCACCTCGCCGGAAGATTCAGACTTCATTCGCAACTCCATCCGGGACAGTCGAAAAATATGGCCAATCACCATCGGGGATTCGGTTAGAATGGGCTACTGGAACTTTTTTGGCAAACCCAAGGAATACATTAACCGTTATTTTCTGCTTTTAATGTGGACGGAAGAAGCTTTGCAAAGGATATACGTCCGCAACAACCTCAAAAATCTTCAAAAAAATCTTCTGGGGATAAAGCTGCACATACGCTCTTCCAAGACCGGGCATTTCCTGTCAACGGGGGTGAAAAACGCTGACGAACTGCAAAGATTCATGCGCCGGATAGAAGAAAGGGGGACTATCTCCGCGGACAGTTTAAAAATGGGTAATGCGAATTTCGTCGGCATGGGCATGGTTGGCAACAAACTCAATAGCATAACTCTTTGCGCCCTGTTTCCGGAATCAGGCATTGAAAATCACGTAAGGGCCATTGCCAGAAATCTCTTTGCCGGTGCAGCTCTAAGCATACTCCTGACGACGGTATTGGGAATTCTGGTAGCCCAGCAATTCATGAAGCCGGTCAAAGCTTTGGCAACTGCTGCCCAGGCCATTAACCGGCAAAACTACCGCCATCGGGTCGACGGTCTCGATCATGATGAATTTGGCCATCTTGGCGGGGTTATCAATCGGGTAACCGAGGGCTTGGGTGAGCTTGAAATCGCCAAAGTCGTTCAGGAAAGCCTTTTCCCTGAAGACAGATTTTTTCAGGACGACTGCGAAGTTTTTGGCAAAAGCGTCGTTATGACGACACTTGGCGGCGATTACTTCGACTATTTCAAAATTGATGAAGAAAATTTCGGCGTGATAATTGGAGATGTTGCCGGCCACGGAGTTGGGGCAGCGTTGATAATGGCAATGGCAAAGGCCCGGGTTATTATGACCGATGCACAACAACGCCTTGATCCCGCTTTTCTTACCGGCCTGGTCCACCAGATTCTGCTAAATTTGAAAAGCCGTAATCTTCGCCGCATGATGACTTTCCAGTATCTGGTCATCAACAGCAAAACAGGTCTCGTCAGATTCTGCAATGCCGGACACTGCTACCCCTTGCTGGTCAGCAGAGGTTCGACCAGGTATGTCGAGCTGATAGGCAGCCCCCTGGGAGCAGGAAAGCGCGCAAGATACCAGAATCTTGAATTCAAAATGGAGCAGGGTGACTCTTTGATTCTCTACACCGATGGGGTTATCGAAGCACAGAATTCTGAGAATCAGCCCCTCGACCTGAACGGCCTGCAGAAAATAGCCCAGCAGTTTTACGACAGCGATTGCCGTCAGTTTTACCACAATATTTTCAGTGCCTACATTGAATGGGCAGGCGAAGCCGCCGATGACACAACGATCATCGTTATAGGAAGGAAGTCCTGATGAAGTCTGCGGCAAAACATAGCATGGGCAAGCTCTTTGCCTGGATTCTCGTATGCTGCTGTTTTGCAGGAATTCCAGCCCTTATTCTTTATTTCAGCCTGGACAAGCATTTATCGATGGCGACACTGACCCGGCAGGAAGCGGTTAAAGTCGAGCTGCAAAAGGCTTTGAGCGAAACTTCCGCATGCGCTGACATAGAAAAATACTGGTGCCGTACCCTGACCGATCAGTTCAATCTTTTTAAAAGTCAAACCGCTGGACTGGAAGAGGTTGAACTATGGCTGGACAAGACGAGAAATAACTTTGGAAAATGTTTCAATTTCATCATTTGGAATAAAAATGGCAAAATTCACTCTTCCAGAATGGATCGGGAGCAATCTGCAGCGGACTGGCATGAGATCTTCATGGAAATGGCCAATGTTTGCGAGCAAAACGCGGAGTTGAACTGGCGACCTTCACGAAAAGCCAATATTGCCAAGGTAAGAGAAATAATCGGTCCACAGTATGTTGGCGAAATGATGGAAGCCAATTCGCACCAGAAGCTTTTCGGCTTTGCCTGGCCCGACAGTTCACTGAAGAAACCCCTTTTGTGGACATATTTCTACAATCAGGGTGGAGTTTTGTTGCTTTTTGACGCTGAAAAAACCTTCGGCGACAATTTTCCCCGGACAATAGTCAAACAGAAATCGGCTGACAGTGAGTTCAACTGGGGCCTGTTCTCTGTATATTCATCCTCTGAGCCGGTTTGGACAGCTAAAAAATTGACCAATTCTGTCGAACTTGAAAAGAATCTAAAGAACTGCGAAGAAAATTTCGTCAATTTCGTTGAAACTGAAACTTATTATCTTGCCAGTGCCTTTCTGACCGCCAAGCTTAGGATTTTCATCGTCGGGCAAAAACAGCTGACTGATGCGCAAAGACGCCTTATACCGAAACTTGCCGCGTTCATATTACTTGTTCTGATGACCCCTTTTTATGGTTACACCTTCAAAACACTAGTAAAAGGCCAACCGGGTTCGATAAAAATCAGGCCAAGACTGGCGTTCATGTTTTTCTTCGCCAATGCGATTCCTTTTCTGGCCATGTCAATGGTTGCCCAGGAATACTACCTCCAGAAAAGAACCGCGTTTTTGAAAGACATGCACAAACGTTCGGTAGACTTTCTCAAAGATTACGACAAGCGACTGGAAACGGCATACAGTCGCCTTGAGCATGAAACTCAAACCTTTTTTGACATTTGGTCAGCTCAATTGCCAGATGGCAAGCTCACCATGAATAGAAATAAGCAGGTTATCGATGCCGCGACCCAGAATATTGTCGACAGCTTCTTTCTGGTGTCGAGTAGTTCAGCCAATGTCGGAACCTATGGCGGAGTAAGCAAAGTTGAAGAGAGCCTGGCCGAAAAGACTGAAGAACCGGGCGAAAAACGCCATGTCAAAAAACAGTTTTCAGTGCACAAAAAAGACAGTAAAAGCGCACAAATATTCAATCTGATCGGTAAGCGCATCATGAATGAACTCAATGGAATCAGCAAAAACAATCAGGCGGCAACCAAAATTGAATTGCTGGCAGAATCTCTGTTGCAAAAATCATTTTCTGAAATAACCCATTCTTTTATCAAGGCGATGGGCGGAATCTCAACCTGGGGCTTTGGCAAAGTACAAAACCTCACCCTGCTGAAATTCATGAGTCTGCCCGGATCAGACATGGTCGATTTTATGGCGGTAGTTTTGTGGAATACAAAGACAGTGCAACGACAATACCTTGAAGATACCCTTCTCTCAATAAACCGTAATCCCCTTGGTCTCAAGGTCTTTACCCGACTTGAATTTTCGAGAGAGTTTTTTCCGAAAGGAATCAAGCCGGAACCGGGAATATTGAGCTTCATCGAAAGAGCAACCGAGCGCCCCAGCGAAGAAATCGAGACGATCGTATACGATGGCGCCAGCTATCTGGCAATATGTTTCAAGGGCAAGTATCTCGAAAGATACAAGATAATCGGTTTGTTACCTTTGGAAAAAATTGATCGACTGATTGGTCGGCAAAAAAACGATCTCAGAATGCTGGGTGTTCTAAGCATTCTATTAGGCCTGCTGCTGGCCCAGATGCTGGCCCGAAGTTTCGTAACACCTTTGCAGCAACTTACTGATGCAGCTCTTGCCATCGAAAATCGGAACTACAAATTTCGCAGCCGCTCTCTGGAAAAAAATGAATTCGGCGAAATTGCAACGATATTCGATGAAGTCATGGTCGGTCTTGAAGAGCTTGAGGTTGCCAAAATTGTCCAGGAGAGCCTTTTCCCGGAGAACCGTCTGCAACATGGCAGGGTTCGGATTTTTGGCAAAAGTATAACAATGGCAGAGCTGGGTGGTGATTACTTCGATTTTTTCAGCATCGATGACCGACATTGCGGGGCATTGATGGGTGATGTTGCCGGGCACGGGGTTGGAGCCGCCTTAATCATGGCCATGGCAAAATCAGGAATTTTGAGCTCTTCCGATTGCCTTAAAAAACCACAACGACTGCTCGAAAAACTGCACGAACTGATTTACAGCTCTAAAACCGCAAAACAGAAAAAAATAATGACATTTCAATATTTGAGCATCGATAGCGAAACGGGAAAAGGCAAATACGCCAATGCCGGTGCATGCTCGCCGGTTCTGATAACCGAAATGGGCGGCAAAGCCCAAGAACTAAGCCTTGCGGGCGCTGCCCTCGGTGCTTTCAAAAAGGGTAGATTCAGCGAACTGGACCTTCAATTCAATCCCGGCGACTCTATTATTTTTTACACAGATGGAATCATCGAGGCCAGATCGCCATTCGGCAAGGAACTCGGCTATGAAAATTTTCTCAACATTGCCAGAGAAAACTGGAGCATGGATCCGGAGACGATGTACCACAGGATCTACCAGACTTACTTACAGCACATTGGTGGGCAGAATGCCGAAGATGACCTGACAATGGTCATTGTCGTATTTTCCTGACAATAATGCAAAAAAAAGTCGAGAGGCTGCAAAAGCCATATTTTTACGGTATACTTGTTCAATAACCCAGCGATTGAAAACCAGGATCAAAATGAAAATTGTAATTACCGATAAAAGTGGACAAATTTTATACGAAGGAAGCCCAAGCCTGCATGGCAACGGCCTAAAAATCGGCAGCGGCAACAATTGCGACATCGTTCTCAACAAAATGGGAATCGCCCGCGAGCATGTACAATTGCGGGTAAACGCCGATGGCTATCTTACGCTCCAGGATCTTCAGACCCCCTATGGTCTGGTAGTTAACGGGCAGAAAATACAACCCGGCTTTTTCACTTCGATTGAACCGGGCTCCTACATTGAACTGGCCGAAGAAGTTTTCATGATGCTTCAGCCTGAAACAGGCGAAGCTGGCAGTGAAGAAGGCTCGGGTGGCATTTTTCCGTTCTTCATGACCAGTAACGAGCAATTCGTGCGTAAATTGTTCGCCCAGATAAGAAGCAAACTTCCCCGGCAACATTATTCAGCGATATCTGCCGGTGAAGGCGAGATGATGACGAAAATTCGCGAATTGTCGGCGATTCTGGAAGTAACCTATGCCCTTAATTCGATCAGCAGTTTTCATCGCCTACTGGAATTCACTCTGGAAATGGCTCTGGCGGTTACTGGGGGCGAACGGGCATTCATCATGCTGTTCAATGAGGAATTGAATCGCCTCGAAACTGTTTCGGCCAGGAACTTTCCGGCCGCCGAGATTACCGAAGACCTAGCCGCTTCGGCCGCAATGGTTGGCAAAGTTTTTGAAACCGGACAAAGCATGATCGGCCCCTCACATAAATTCCGCCTTGAAAGTCGTAGAGGCAGCAAGTCTCCTGAAGACGTTGGCATATTGTCAATTGCCGCTGTTCCGCTGATTGAAATGGGAAGCATAATCGGAGTCCTGTATGTTGACACCAAGCACTCGGGCAAAATACTGACAACCCGAACCGATCAGCTGATGAAAATTTTTGCGGCTCAGGCAGCAGTGGCCATCAATCGAGCCAGAATGTTCCACGATGCGACAACAGACCCGCAAACCGGCATTGCCAATCAAAACCTCTTTTTAAAGCGCCTTGGCGAAGAATTTTGTCGAGCTCAGCGGCATCAAAAACCGATGTCTCTGATTCTAATGGATCTCGATTTTTTCAAAAAAATCAATCAGATTCATGGTGAAAGCAATGGCAACCGGGTTTTAAAAGAGGTTGGCAAGATTTTCAAGTCGGTAACCCGCATCCATGACCTTGTAGCCCGATTCGGAGCAGATTCTTTTGCCATGCTTTTGCCTGAGACGGCCTTTGACGGTGCAAAAATAGTTGCCGGCAAACTTAAATCAATGCTTGAATCGACAAAAATCAGGGCCGGCAACAGAACCCTGCAGATTACCGGCAGCTTTGGAATAGCAAGCACTACCCGCAACACAACCAAACCAGCAGACCTGTTGAAAACAGCGGAAAAGGCTCTTAAACAGGCACGCAAGCGCGGCGGCAATCAAATTGCATAGCCCAAAACCAACACTTGAGGAAAAAAGCCAATGATCAACCCTCTTGACGACCTGAAATTTTCAAGAAACACCAAAGGACTCGATGAACTGGAAAAACTGGTTGGAATTCCGGCCGGGGCCAAGCCCAAAAACCTCATCGACGATGTTGCCACGAAAATAAAACAAAAATCCGGAGAATTCAAAGCGATACCGGAACAGGACCGCCACTGGGAAATTCACAAAAAATTCGCCGATCTTTATGAGAAAAACGGCCGGGCTTTTGGCATGTTTGTTGGCGATCTGCTTGATATTATCCTTAGCGGGCCAGTACAAACCCGTCTGGTAAACGAAATGATCGAAGAAAAGATAAACCGGATGCGCAAAGCTAAAGAGGCTGCGGCAGAGGTACCAACCCATAAGGTCAACGTTCCCGGCAAGAGAAATTCGAAATTCGATGTAACCATTGGCGGCGAAAAAAGGATCTTTGCCAGAAACTTTCTAAAACGCAAAGGCTTTTTGGCAGCTCTTTTCATTGACAGCGAAGAATATTCTTCCTACAAAAAGCTCATCAAGCAAATAGAAACCGTTTGCGGCGAAGAGGTAACTGAACCCCTTCCAGAAACCGAATCGGGCAGAAAAGAAGCCTTACAGAACATTATCTCTGAGCTGAAATTTGAAATCAAGGCGCACGATGTAATCAAAGCCTGGTCTTTGCTCGATGCTGACTGCTTCAAACACCTTGACTGGATCTATAACGAAACGAAAAGCTTTCACCTGGTCAGGCCGAACTTTTATGAAGACCTCGACAAGGCCTATCGAGAAGGCAAAAAAATGGTAAAAATGCTGATCGAAGAGTTCGAAAATGAATTTCCCCCTGACTCAGAAAAGCAAGATGCCGTCGTTGATTATTTAAAAGACATTCTTGAGGTGTACACCCACCATCATTTCGTTACCAAATATTTCCATCAGACCCGGCCAAGCATTTCGCTCAAAGAATTCGTCATGACCCGTGAAGAAATGCAGGAAAAAATCGACGACCTGCGCGAAGAAACCGATGATTTGCGAGAGAAGATCAGACTGCTCAATATCGAGCGCGATAACATGGCGGCCGAGGCAAGAGCCTTGCGCAACCAAAACGAAGAAATCAAACAAAAGCTTGATAAACTTGACCCGGTCGAAGTTCAGAAGCAGATTAAAGCCGCAGAAGCCAAAACCAATCAGGCGCAAAAAGAACTTCAAGCAGTTATCGATCAATACGCCGATCTCAGAACCGACCTTCGCAAGCTCGATGACGAGAATCAGGAACTCACCAAACAGTTGCAGCAATTACACGCCATTCCCGATGAAAATGCCTATTCAGTTGAGAATCTGATGGTCGGAAAGAAAGTCGCCATTTTTGGTGGCGTAGGCCGTGATCATTACCTGCCCATTCTCAAGGAAGCCGGCGTAAAAGACGAAGACTACGAATGGTATGAAGGCTATCATACCATCAGTCAGGCCAGAACAGCTGAAATAGTCGGACGCTGCGACCTGGTCGTAGTAGTGACGGCCTATGCCGGGCACCTGCTCCTTTATCAGGTGCGACCATGCATCAAGGAACATCAGCATTTCTTCAAGATCCACAAATCAGGGGCAGGCTCCCTGCGAAAAGAAATTCTGAAAACCTTCAAAAAATAATAAATCCGATTTACCGATCGCACGTTATAAAAAATGAACACTAAACCTGAAAAGATCTGGCAAATGGCCGTAGCCGGCGATCAATCAGCCTGGCAGCGGCTTTACCAGATTTTCGGCGGCAAAGTGTACCAGTTCTTTCTCAGAAATACGCGCAATCCTGAACTTTCCATGGACAAGGTCCAGGAGGTCTTTCTCAAGATCTTTCGCAATCAGGAATCATTCAAATATGGTTCTCTACAGACATGGATTTTCAGAATTGCCCGCAATGCGCTGATTGATGAGTGGAGGCGCGCTGGCAACCGTGAAGTTCTGTCTGAAACGATGCCCGAGCTTATTGAAGCTGACACCAGAGTTGAAGAAGAAGTAATTGCCAGCATCGAACATGAGCAATTGACCGCTATGATCGACTCTTGCCTCGACGAGATGAACGAACAGGAACGGATGATGATCTGCCTGGTCTACCTTGGCGGTTTGTCGATACCGGAACTGGCCGAAGTCATGGAATTACCCCTTGGAACGGCCAAGACCCGGTTAAGACAAGCCAGGCTACGCCTCGATGCCATGCTCACCGAAAAAATGCAGGTAAAAAAGTTTGAGAAAAGCTTATGAATTGTGAACAGTTTAAAAACCTGATTCGAGAAACACCTGACCTTGATACTCTTGATCATTCTCAGGAACTGGCTTTGCACCTTAAAAGCTGCCAAAGCTGCCGAAGCTTTTTCGAATATGAAAGAACTCTACGCAAAAGCTTTTCAAGTATTGCCAATGAAGCCCCGCCCGCCCAGCTTGCCGCCAGAATCTTTGCCATTCCATCGCAAAGCAGGCCCGAATCGGCAGGTGAAAAGGAACCCGGACTATTCGGGCCTGCTTTGCGATGGAATGGCAAAGATTCTGGCGGCA
>CAZTHA010000070.1:0-14903 GCA_964613435.1 uncultured bacterium | reverse complement strand
TGCGCCCAAAAGCGCACGGTCATGTCTGAAGAAAGTCGCAAAGATGGCAAAACGTCTTTGAGAATGGTCGGGTAATTTATGACTGTCTGGACAGTCTTTTTCTGAATACTTTCGAACTTGCTCGACAAGGCCAGCGGCAGAATATTCGATATGATCTTTTTCTGTTTGTCGGTAGTTTGCGATTGCAAAAGCGAAGTGAACTTATCAATAGCCTGCTCGTTATCAAGAAAATCACGGCTGCGCAGCTTGTCCTGCAGGCTGATCAGGATTTCTTCTATCATAGATTATGCTGATTCCTTGGAGTCTAGTTATAGAGATTATACAATTACCTTACAGATAACCAAAGCACTTTTTGCCTAAAATGAAATTACTGGAAGTCCCGCAACTTTCAAGATGTTTTTTTCGCTGGTCAGGAAAGCGGCAGCGCCTGCAGAAAGACAGCAACAGTAGTTCTGCAGTGAAAGTTCATTAATATGGCCGCCGAGCTCGAGCCCACGTTTAAGCGCATCTTCATTGAATGGCGCCAGCTCGAAAATGTTCTGGTCAACAAAAAAATCCTGCAGCAGGCGCACTTTGCCGGGAAACCGTTGCGATCGGCGCAAAACCCATGCCGCTAGAGGAATTGGCATGATCAACCCCTCTGCCCGCATGATCAGATTGTACAATGGCCCGGCCCCCGTGCCATCGGCCAGCCAGGCTAACATGGGCGCAGCATCGAGTCCGAGCAGGCCGCCCTGGAAATTGATAAAGCCGGGATTCTGATCGCCCGCCTTAACCAGCCCCTTTAGCAAACCACGACCGGCAACGAATCTTTCCCGCCAATAGGCCGAACGCTCGGAAGCATTTGATGAATAAACCGGTCCGCGGCGCTGGTTCAGCCAGGCCAAAGCCTCTTCTTCAACGAACAGGGTTTTACGACCGGCGTGCCTTGCCATTGCCGCGAATTCCGGCCGGTGGTTTGGCGAACTGGGTGATATCCAGGCCTGAACTGTGTGCCGCGAAACGCGCAACAAGTTTGCCACTTCGGAAAGGGTCAACAACTTTTCATTTTTTAGCGCCATTAAATTGCCCAAATTTCACAGATTATTCAATATGTTACAATATTTTAAATTTTTTAACAACATATAGCAAAAACGGCATTGGCAGCGATTTTCCCACGACGGCCACCACGGCTTCATCCCTTTACCAATAAGCGTTGCGGCGCAACCAGACCGACAAAACCCGCTTCTGAACAAGAGAGCCGGCATTTCTCGCATAACAAAGACAGTGATAACGGTACTTGCCCCGGAAGAATAACTTGACCAGAAAAGCAAATTGAGCTAACATAGCCAGACCAATTTTAACTTTTAAGAATTTTTCGGAGGTACAGTTTCAAATGGGTATCGTTTCTATGAAAAACCTGCTGGAAGCTGGTGTACATTTTGGCCACCAGACCAGAAGATGGAACCCCAAGATGGCCAAGTACATCTTCACAGCACGCAATGGCATTTACATTATCGATCTTCAGAAGACCACCAAACTTCTTGATGAAGCTTGTGATTTCATCAAAAGCGTGGTTCGCGAAGGCAAGCCGATTCTTTTTGTCAGCACAAAAAGACAGGCACAGGACATCATCAAGCAGGAAGCTGAACGCTGCGGTATGTATTTTGTTAATTACCGCTGGCTGGGCGGCATGCTTACCAACCACGTAACTATTGAAAAAAGAATTTCAAGACTGAAAGAACTCGATGATCTCATCGAAAGCGGCAAGATTGAATCTTACCCGAAAAAAGAAGCTTCCCGCATGAAAAAAGAACGCGAAAAACTCGATCGCGCTCTCGGCGGCATTAAGAACATGAAGGGCATGCCCGGCGCTCTGTTCGTGATCGACCCCCACAAAGAGGCGATCGCTGTAGCTGAAGCCAAAAAAGTTGGCATTCCCATAGTTTCAGTCGTCGACACCAACTGCGATCCCGACGATATCGACTACGTCATTCCCGGAAATGACGACGCAATCAGAGCGGTTAAACTTGTCACCAGCCTCATTTCTGATTCAGTGCTTGAAGCACTTGAAGGCAAATCCTTCAATGAAGTCCAGGAAGACGGCGAATTCAAAGCTGAAGTTGCTGAAGACAAGGAAATGGTTGTTGAAGCAGCCGCCTCTGAAGACGCAGAAGAAGACAAACTCGTAATCGACTAACGTTATTAAAAAATTGTTTGAAAGGTGTAAGACTATGCAGATAACAGCTCAAATGGTAAAAGACCTTCGAGATAAAACCGGCGCCGGCATGATGAAATGCAAAGAAGCGCTGCAGGAATGTAATGGAAATTTTGAAGAAGCAGTTGATTTTCTTCGCAAGAAGGGTCTTGCTTCTGCAGACAAACGTTCTGGGCGTGCTACTTCTCAAGGCCTGGTCGTACCAATGACCAGCGAAGACAGAAGAACCGCAGTTATTCTCGAAGTGAACTGTGAAACGGACTTTGTCGCCAGAAACGACAATTTCGTAGCTTTCGCAGACAAGCTTGCCAAAGCTGTTCTGAACAATCCCTCAATCCAGAACGTTGCCGACCTTGAAAAAGCCACCATCGACGGCCAGCCCGGCGAAGAGCTCCGCAAATCAATGGTTGCCAACACTGGCGAAAACATGAGCTATGGCCGTGTCGAACGTTTCGAAATCGGCAAAGGCAAATTTGGCCTGTTCGACACTTACATTCACGGTGATGGCAACATCGGCGTTCTGGTTCAGCTTGAAACTGAAACCGCCGAAGCAGCTCAGAATCCTGAAGCTCTCACCATTGCCCACGAAATCGCTCTTCAGGCCGCTGCCATGAAGCCTCTCTACACTCTGCCCGAAGAAGTTCCGGCCGCAGACCTGGCTCGTGAAAAAGACGTTATTCTCGGACAAATCAAAAATGATCCGAAAAACGCCAACAAACCCGAAGATATCGTTAACAAAATCGTTGACGGTCGCCTGGCCAAATACTACAAAGAATACTGCCTCAATGAACAGTCCTATGTAAAAGATGATTCCAAGGCAATCAAAGACCTGACCGCCGAACTTTCAAAGAAAATCGGCAGCAAGGTTGCTCTGGTAACCTTCCGCAGATGGGCTCTCGGCGAAGCTGGTGCTGAAACCGAAACTCCAGAAGAAAAATCTGCTGAAGCAGCCGGATAAGGTATAAGTGAAACTGATTCCGAACATTCTTAAGAGTTAAAAACCGGTAGAGACGTCTGTCATCAGGCGTCTCTACCTCTGTTTAACAGGTTGTATAATGAAAAAAAAGAACCATAAAGCCATTTTCAGTAGACCGCTGCTCAAACTCAGCGGCGAAATGTTAGGAGGGCAGGATGGTTTCTCTTTTGACCGTCAAACCCTCGAGAAATTTGCCCTTGAAGTAAAAAGCCTCGTCGATGAAAAAATAACCCCCGGTATCGTAATCGGCGGTGGCAATTTTTTCCGCGGCGCACGCTCGGCTCTACCGGCTCTCAAACGTCATCGCGGCGATGCGATCGGCATGCTGGCCACGGTAATGAATGCCATCTGCTTTGCCGAGCATCTTGAAAATATCGGCATGAAGACCGCTGTCTTCTCAGCCATGCCAATCGGCGAAATGACCCGCCCATACAATATAGACGTTGCCCGTGACCTTCTTGATCAAGGCGTTGTCTGTCTTTATTCAGGCGGAACCGGTAATCCTTATTTCAGCACCGACTCTGCCGCAGCCCTGCGAGCGATTGAAACCGGCTGCGACGTTCTCATCAAGGGAACAAAAGTTGATGGGGTCTACGATTCCGATCCCTACAAAAACAAAAAAGCACGTAAATTCACCAGCATCAGTTACTCTGAAGTACTTGAACGCCAACTTCAGGTTATGGATCTGGTCGCAATAACTCTTTGCCGCGATAATAAAATGCCCCTCAAGGTTTTATCGATGAACCAGGCCGGGGCTTTGCTCAAAGCCTGTCAAGGCGAGAATATCGGCACCAACGTTATCGAAAAAGAATAATCAGGAGGAAAATCTTCATGTCATACGAATCAATTATCAACGATGCTAAGAACAAAATGACCCAATCAGTGGAAGTTTTGAAAAAAGATTTTTCAACCATGCGCACCTCTCGCGCTACCCCCTCACTGCTCAGTCGCATAACTGTAATGCAATACGGCCAGGAAACTCCCTTACAGCATGTCGCTTCAGTTTCCGCTCCGGATCCAAAATCATTGGTGATCCAGGCCTGGGATAAAACCCTGCTTGGCGAAATTGAAAAAGCCATTCAAAAGTCAGATCTCGGTCTCAACCCGATGAACGATGGCAATCTCATTCGCCTGCCCATCCCACCACTGACCGAAGAGCGCCGTAACGACCTGGTCAAAAACGCCAAAAAGAAAGCCGAAGAATATCGCGTGGCGATTCGCAATGTGCGTCGCGACGCCAACGACACTCTCAAAGCCATGGAAAAAAAGAGCGAAATAACCCAGGATGACTGTAAAAAAGCCCTTGACCGCATGCAAAAGCTTACCGACGAGTATGTTGAATTGATCAACAGCGTTTTGTCGAGCAAAGAAAACGAAATTCTCGGGAAGTAAATATGTATCGAATCACCGAAGAATGCGTATCCTGCGGCACCTGTCATTCAGTTTGTCCGGTTAAGGCAATCAAAATCGGCTTTCCATACGTAATCACCAACAAATGCACCGACTGCGGCAAATGCGCTGAAGTATGCCCGGTCGATGCAATTGTCAAAGTAACCGAGAAAGATTGACGATGAGTAGAGATGAGCTGAAACGCGAGCTGGAAGCCCGACTCGACCGCAGCAACATTCCTGCCCATATCGGCATTATCATGGATGGAAACGGTCGCTGGGCTAAGCAACGGGGCCTGGGCAGGATAAAAGGGCATCAGGAAGGCGCACGCCGTGTTAAAACGGTAGTTCGCTATGCTGATGATCTTGGGGTCAAACATATCAGCCTTTATGCATTTTCGGTCGAAAACTGGGCCCGTCCGAGTTTTGAGGTTTCGGCGCTGATGAAGCTTATCAAAGCCTACATAGTCAAAGAACGCAACGAGCTGCACGCCGAAGGAGTCAGATTCAAGCTGGTCGGACGCCTGAGTGAACTGGCGCCCGAGATCGTCAAAGAAGCTGAAATTTCAACCAGGCTGATGCAAAATAACCCGGGCTTGAGCTTGAATCTTTGTATCAATTACGGCGGTCGCGCTGAAATTGTCGACGCGGTAAAAGCGATAGTCAAATCCGGAATTTCCGCCGACAAAATTGATGAAGAGCTTATCAGCCGAAATCTTTACTGGCCTGAAATTCCCGATGTCGATCTTCTGGTCCGAACCAGCGGCGAAATGCGAACCAGCAACTTTCATCTCTGGCGCAGTGCCTATTCCGAACTGTATTTTACCGAAGTCCTCTGGCCCGATTTCGACGACGTCGAACTGCTTCGGGCAATTCTCGCTTATCAGGGCCGTGAAAGACGCTTTGGCCTGACCAGCGAACAACTTCAGGAAAATTGATGCTTGCACGTATACCTGTAATATTGATTGGAATCCCAGCTGTTTATGGGCTGCTCGTTGCCGCCGGCGACGTTACCCGGCTCATTTTTCTGACGGTAATCTGTCTGATCGGACAATTTGAGCTGGCGTCAATGCTCAACCGGGATTTTCCTTTCAAACCTTTTCTTGAATGGCTGGCCGGCATCGGCATCCTTTGCTGCGCCCATTTTTTCGGCGAACGTGGCATTATTTTTTCTTTTGCCGCATCCGCGATAGCCATGGTCGCCTTCATCGTCTTGCGTGGCTTGCGCGGCGATGGCTACAAACGCTTTACACTCGGGTTGTTCAGCATAATCTATTTGCCGTTTTGCCTGAGTTTTTATTTGCTCTTAGCACTGAATAAGGGTGGCCAGTTGCTTTTTATAATTCTCGCAGCAATCTGGGCACTTGATATTGGCGCTTATGTTTTTGGCATGTCATTGCGTGGCCCGAAGCTTTCACCGAAAATCAGCCCGAACAAAACCATTTCCGGTGCGGTTGGCGGCGCTGTTTCCTGCATTGGTTTCTTTCTTTTGATGCGCCATTTCAATCTCATCGTTCTTGAAGATTTTCGCTTTTATGGAATGGCTTTTTCGGTTGCCATTATTGGGCAAATTGCCGATTTATTTGAATCAGTATTGAAACGTGAATCTGAAATCAAGGATTCCGGAGCTATTTTTGGGGCCCATGGCGGCGTTCTTGACCGCATCGACAGCATTCTTTTTCTGGGTCCGCTGTGCTATGCTCTGATTGTGATTTAGTTTCGTAGAAAGGTCGTTAGATGTTAGCTCTGCTCTATGTCATAGTAAAAACAATTCTGTCTATTTCTTTCGTTCTGGTCAGCATTGCCCTGGTGCATGAATTCGGTCATTATATCACCGCCAAACTGACCGGAATCTGGGTATTGGAATTTGCAATCGGCTTTGGCAACCGCCTGGTTAAAAAGCAGTATGGCGAAACTCTTTATTCATTCAGACCTTTCCCCTTAGGTGGGTTCGTGCGACTTGCCGGAATGGATAACGTCGAAGAGGAAATTCCCGAAGGTGAAGAGCCTCCTGAACCAGACCCGGATCTGCCCGTCGTTCCGCCCGATCATCCGAAAAGCTACCTTACCCGGCCACGCTGGGCCAAAATGTTGGTTCTTGCCGCCGGCTCAATTATGAATCTGGTCTGGGCCATTGTTCTTTTCGTTACCATTTATGCAATTTCCGGTGGGCCGCTCACCAATATCGGGGTCATCGACGCCATGCAAGGCAAGCCGGCCTACGAAGCCGGGATTCGCTCTGGTGACATCATAACTGCCATAAATGGCCAGAAATTAACCGACTGGGCCGATGGCATACGCATGATCAACAACAGTGCCGGTCAGCAGATTACTCTGAGCGTGGCCCGCAACCACCCGATTCCGAAATCGGCAGCCGGGGGAGCCATTCTTCATGAAGACCTGGCAGTTAACAACAATTCTTATCAGGTTCATGATCTTGAAATTCTCGAAGTAAAGGTTATGCCCGAAGGTCCGATGGGCTCGGCCAAAATCGGAATCAGTCTCGCACCTAACAATTTCGATTTTCAGAAGCTTCCCTTCAGCAAAGCATTCGCAAAAGGCGTAAGCGACGGAATCGACATCATCGCGCAAACGGTCGGCGGTCTGGTGAAGATGGTGACCAGGGAAACCCAGGCCGATGTCGCCGGCCCGGTAAAAATTATGAAAATGATCAAAGACCAGTCTTCAAAGGGCATCTTCGATCTTCTTTATCTTACCGCTATCCTGTCGGTTAATATTGGCCTGATCAATCTTCTGCCGCTTCCGGTTCTGGATGGGGGCCGAATTGTATTTCTGCTTCTCGAGCTCCTGTTTTCGATAATCAATGCAATTACCGGACTGAAACTGGCCATTACCCCCAAGGTTGAAGAAAACATCCACTTCATTGGCATGCTCTGCCTGTTAACGCTGCTGGTCTTTGTAACCTACAAGGACATCGCCAGCTTTTTCTGATTTTTACCGATGTCTGAAAACAAGAAGAATTCTGCCGGGTTTCTGGCAGGATTCTTTCTTTTTCTGCTAAACATCGGCACCATCGCTGCAGCCATTTTCTCGTTGAAGCATCCGCAACTGGCATTGCCGGCCCTGTTGCTGTTTATCATCACCGGGGCATTTCGGGCTTACGCACGTGGAACCCTGGCGGAAATGCTTTCGATCGGCCGCATAGTCTGCGCTTTTGCCGCCGGCTGGTTTTTACGTGACCAGCTGCAACCAATCATTCCCCTTAAGGGAATTCTCGGCGAAATAGGCGGATTCTACGGCATCTTTTTTCTGGTCTATCTGGTCTCTGGGCAGGGAATCGCTCTGGCCTTGAAGAACCACCAGCCATCGATGACCTCAAAAGTTCTTGGAGCTTTTATCGGCAGCTTTGAAGGCCTGCTGATCGGCATGCTGGTCATGGTAGCACTGAGCATGGTGCCAGGCAGCAGCCTGGCCGACAATCAACCAGAAATAGTCAAGTTCATCGGCGGCTCAACCGAAAAAATTGTCGCCCCGGTTCTGCCTGACCAGGCAAGAAACGCCGTTAGAGCCGTAAAAACCATGACCCGCCTTTCCCAGGGAATTGACCCGGAAAAAGTTGACGGTAAAACCATCGTGGAAGTAATGAAACCACTGGCAGAAATTCCCGAAGTCGTTGAAATACAAAATAATCCCGAAATTCAGCACCTGATCCAACAGCGTGACATTGCCGGGCTGATCAAACACCCTGCCATGCAAAAACTCATGGAAAATCCCAATTTACAGCAGAAGATGCTCGATCTGGACTGGAAGAGACTTGAACGAGCCCTGGGCGAAAACGAGATTCATGAACCCTGAGAGAAGTTGAATTTCCTCTC
Source organism: uncultured bacterium (assembly GCA_964613435.1). Classification (GTDB taxonomy): domain Bacteria; phylum Muiribacteriota; class Ozemobacteria; order Ozemobacterales; family Ozemobacteraceae; genus DYKG01. The sequence continues at coordinate 6,506 of CAZTHA010000070.1, read as the reverse complement.
AAAGGGAATCTCGATTCCGCCGATTAACAACCGGAATTCAGCGCTGCCCTCGGTCGTCATCAAACCAATGATATTTTCTTTCAAGGCATCTTTTTTGCCCTGCAGATTAGCCACCAGAGACTTCAAAAGTGAACCCGCATTCTTTTTAATTCCCTTCTGCAGGCCGCGACGGGTCATGATCGAGTCGACATGAAACTGAACCTGAAGAGCCTTTTCCTGGCCGGCCTCAACCTCAACGCGCTGCATCACCTGAACTCCCTTGGCAACTGTATAACCGCTGATTTTGGCATTCATTTTGAGATTCTGCAGAACCACGGCAAAAGGCAGGCGGTTGGTGACCTTGAGCATGAGACTTGCCCGGGTTACCCGGTCGGTAAGGCTTTCTCCGTCTATGGTCGCTTTGGTGTTTTCAATCTCGATTTTTTGAGCAACCTTGTTCATGTAATACTCAAAATTACTGAAAAAATAAACCAGCAGCCCAGTAAAAAGGGTAACCAGCACTACCAGCAAAATGGCCAGACGTTTGACCATTTTTTTCATGGTTTCGGCCGCACGGGCAGAAACCGGTGGTGTCGGCTCTTTTGCTGCCTGGTCTTTGGGCGAATCTACGGTTCGTCGCCCGTCGGTTCCGCGGCGGTCGGCATTCTGGGCCCTTCGGTCGTTGCCCCTGCGATCTGAGGCTCTTCTGCTATCGCTTTTGCGCCTATCTCCTGGCATAATCCTACCTGTACCTTTATTGCAAGCTATTCTATATTCACCTGCACAATTTTTCCAGTTAAATTATCGAAGCCTGGGGCGGCAAAGTTTAGTTTAGCGGCAAAGAATAAATCTGCTATAATGTTTCATACTCAGAATTGGATGAGATAAAAAATGAATTTTGAGCACTTGTCGCCAATAAACAGTGACGGCATCTTTTTCGAAAGATTTCGCAAAAAGAGCTTTCTCGAAAAAATAGCCAGATGGGCAAAGCGGCTTTGTTACGGGTTTCTTATTATAACAGCCGCAACCATGGTCGTTCAGCTGATTTCTCCTTTTGGAAACGACGTTCCCGACCTGTTCATGCAACTGCTTTTCTTTCTTATTTTCTGGGGAACGATCGAAGTTCTTACCCTACCCCTTGAATACATTCAAGACTATTACATTTTTGATTTTGAGAAAAACTGGCTCGCTTTGAGCCAACAGCGCTTCTTTTATCGACGGGTTGTGGTCATTGCTGCATTCAACCAGATCAAGGCCATCGGCGTCAGTTCGCAACCACACATGCTCTCACAACCCTTAGCCGATTCGAACCAGAACCGATATGCCATTTTCGTCCAGACCTTGCGCAATCAGCTGGTTCAGGTCAGTGATTTTGAACTTTCCCTTGAAGAAGCCAATGCTTTTTGCCATCGCCTTTACTCTTCACATTTTTCAGGAGCCGCCTATATCGGCGGAGCACCGGGCATGGAAATTTTTGTCGATCCGGTAAGCGGCGAACTCTCGACACGCGATGTTCGTAAGAACATTCAGACAGTTGCCGAATTGCTTTCTTTGCCCTTAACTCAGGCAGCGCTTGCTTTTCTGATAACTCTATCGGTGATGAGCCTCTCATTATCGGTCATTCAAAAAATTTCCAGCGAAATGTTTGCCGCCGACCTCAAGATCAGGCACCAGCCGGTTTTTCAGCTGATTGCCGGGCTTCCGCCTAAATCTACCGACATTATCGATGACAAGGCTTCGCCGGCCTCTTCAACCATTGTTCTCGAGCTTCCAGCCTCAGCTGCCGTAACCATAGACCTTCAGGGCCAACAGGTAGTCGTCAGCCCGCCTCCCACAATTGCTTCAGCGCCTGAAGTCAGCGAAACTGCCGAAGATCAAAGAAAAAAAGCTCAAGAACCGCCCCCAACGAAAGGTTCCCTGCAAATTCCTCCCGAAACGGTCGTTCTTGCCGAAATTCCTGAAAATAGAACTGACTCAGTAAAAATTCAAAAACCAGAAATAAGCGTTTCCGATAAATCTGGCAAAGCCGAGAAAAAAATTGAAATGCGTGCCTTTAGCCAGCATCCGGTTGTTAAAACCCCGATGCAGATGCCGGAAATTTCCGCCAAGGTTCCTGATTTTCCTGCAAACCAAACCCGAGAAATCGGCAATCCCTACCAGGAAATGCCAATCGAGGGCAACAGAAGTTTCAAAACATTATCCCATTCCATACCTGATTACAACCCAAATTTGAAGCCAAAAAAGATCGCTCTGAATCTCACCAGGATTTCTTCAAAAGCCCTTTCTGAAGCGGAAACTGGTCATGCCTCGATTCTGCCGGGTTATGGCATTCATCCGATCATTCAGATCGGTGACAGTATCGAAAAAGCAATAAAACAATTCGGCGAGCCGCCCAGCTCTTTTCAAACTGAAGATGAAAGCCAGCTGATTTATCAGGGGCTTTCATTGATCATAAATAAAAACAATGGCCGAATTGAAAAGATATTGATTTCTGTTAACAGCAGATTCAGTAATCTGCGAACCCCGCAGGGAATCGGCATCGGCAGCAGCTTTTCCGAACTGGAAGAGAAAATGGGACCATATTCCCTGGACAAAAAGGCGCCGGGCCTGCACTTCGCCAATCAGGGCATCTCTTTTCTACCTGATCTCCAGCAACCACAAAGAATTGGTTCGATCCAGATTTACCGATTGTCTGAACCATGAACATCCTTTCCATACAGACACAGCATCGTAAATGAAAAGCTTATTCAAACAAATCAAGCGGCTAATGGGCCTGGTAGTTTTGGTTGCCTGGACAGGGGTCTGGCTCTATCCAGCCTGCTGGCATATTATCAACATCAACGGCAATGCCTGGAAGTGGGGCAAAATGGTTGGTAGCGCCGATGAAAAATTCCTTCCATTTACCGACCTGATTCATCGCCTTCAGTATCCGAACCACAATGCCGCCTGGAAAGACCGGCCAGAGCGCATCCCCTGGAAAAACCTTTCACAAATCGACTCGCCGGATGGCTACGGCTATACCATGCTTGGTTACGCAGCAGCCCTGAATAATGAAGAAATGGTCGGGAACTTTCTATCTATGGGCGCCAACCCTGATGCACCCAGCAAAAACCGAACTACACCTTTGCTGTTTGCTGCCAAAAACAACAACCATAAAATCTCGCAACTGCTGATGAAGTTCAAAGCTCAGCCCGACATTGCCGATGCCTTCAACGAAACCGCGCTCCATTACGCTGCCAGAAACAAAATATCGGTTATCATCATGGAGGCCAATTCTTCGACGACCGTCTTCAACTGCACCGACCAAAATGGTCGCACCCCTTTAGACTGGGCAGTCGCCAAGAACAACCTGCCAACGGTGATTGAACTGGTGATTGCCGGAGCCAGCCCCGAAACCCGTGAAAAAAACGCTTCACCATTGATCATGGCCTACCTGTCGCTGTCTAAAAAACTCGATAATCCAAGTAAAGCGGCCAGCATTCTTGCAGAAAAGGATTCAACCGGTGTCTTCCAGAAGCTGAACAGCCGCTATAACCTTCCTGCTGAACTGCCTGTCGATATGCGCTAACAATCAAGAGGCGCCAAGGAGAAAAAGATGAAAACCTACCACGAGCTACTGAAAAAACTGATGATTTTCCGCCAGGAACGCAACTGGGAAAAGTTTCATAAACCCAAAGACCTGGCAATGGCTGCGGCAATTGAGGCAGCCGAACTGATGCAGGAATTTCTCTGGCAAACGGAAGAAGAAATCAAACAAAAAATTAAAAACGACAAAGATCGCTTTGCCGATGAAATCGCCGATACTGTCGTTTATCTGATGCTTCTCGCCGACGACCTGGGCATCGACATGTTCCAGGCCATTGAAAACAAATTGAAAAAGAACGCTGAAAAATATCCGGTCGAGAAATGCCGGGGTAAGGCGACTAAATATACCAATCTGTAGTCTTTGCCGATGAAATATGACCTCAAGCTCAATACCCCGATAGATGCCAGAAGTGCCGGAAAAACTTTAATCTCGGCAATTGCCGAAAGGTTTTCATACCACCCGGTCTCTTTCTGGCAGGCAAAAATCGACACCGGGCAAATCCTGATCAATGGACAAAAGGCTGAGCCTGAACAGGTTCTGACGATTGGCGACGATCTTTGCTTCGAGATTGAGAATTTTGAAGAACCTGATATCGACACTGACTATCAGACAATATGGCGCAACGAATACTTGCTGCTGGTAAATAAGCCGGCCGGCTTGCCGGTTCATTCGACCCGAAGATTTTACTACCAGACTTTGATTGCAGCGATCCGACGCCACGAGGGCACAATCGATATCAACCCGCTTCAGCGGCTCGATCGAGAAACCAGTGGCCTAATGTTTCTTTGCCGAACCAGTATTGCCCCGAGAAAATTAAAAAAGAATTTTAAGGATTATTTGCAGGGAAAATACTACCTCGGCATGGTTCGTCAGATTTTTCCATGGGAAAAAATTATCGTTGAGCAGCCACTGAAAGAATCGCTAATGCCGCCGGTGCGATATAAAATGGTCGTTGCCGATGATGGCAAAACGGCCAGATCGGTTTTCTTTCGTCTGGCATACGGTGATGGCTGCAGCCTTTTGCTGATCAGGCTTGAAACCGGGCGCAAGCACCAGATTCGTGCCCACCTCGAACATCTTGGCCACTCACTTATCGGCGAGAAGCTTTATTTTAAAGATGGGCACTATTTTCTCAAGCGCTGCGACGATAATTTGAGCGAATCCGATCAGGCGGAGCTTGGATCGAAAAATCATCTGCTACATGCTTACGCCATCAAAGCAGCATTCCCAGGCCTTGCGCCGCAGACTTATTTTGCCGAACGCACATCAGAAGAATTCGCGAACTATCTGCAGCGCTTTCCAGGCTGGCAGGAAGCGGCAAAAGCAATCATCGCGGAAAATTAACACTTTACTAGACGGGCAATTAGATTTACAATTCCAGTTCCAGAATATCGCCCGACCAAGAGAATTTAAATGCTGACCAAACGCTATTCTTCAGTTATCTTCGTCCTTGCCCTGATTTTGTTGGCAAACATATTTTTCTCTTTACGGCTGGGCTCGGTTAATCTGAGCTTTTCAGAAATTTTCAATTCATTAAGCTCTTATTGGCAGGGAAACCAGACCCAGACCTACCAGATTGTCATGCAGATACGTTTTCCGCGCATTCTTGCCGCCCTTTTGGCCGGAGCGGCCCTGGCGGTTTCCGGAGCAGCCTATCAGAGCATGTTTATCAACCCACTGGTTTCGCCAGGGCTATTGGGAGTGCTTGCGGGGGCGGGCTTCGGCTCGGCACTCGGCATGCTTTTCGGGCGCTCTCTTTTTCTTGCCCAGCTTGGCGCATTTGCCTTCGGCAGTATCGCGGTCATTTTCGCTCTTCTTCTGGCTCGTCTTTTCAAGGGGAACCGTCTGATCATGCTGTTGATTGGCGGAATCATCAGCTCTTCGTTTTTCACCGCGCTGATATCGGTTTTAAAATATATTGCCGATCCGCAAAATGAGCTGCCGGCAATTGTAACGCTTTTACTGGGCGGGTTTTCGAGTGTGTCATCGCCGGCGGTTACCGCGATGGCACCGCTAATGCTATTTGGCTTGATTTTCATCATCGCCTTTTCCGGCTATTTGAACCTGCTCAGTATGGGGGAAGACGAAGCCCAGGCCCTTGGAGTCAGAGTCAATCTGATACGCAACCTGCTGATTGCCGTAACCACACTTATCTGCAGCCTGACCGTGGCTCTGGGCGGCATGATCAGCTGGGTCGGGCTAATGATTCCCCACATAGCGCGAATGCTCGTCGGACCTGATAACCGCAAACTGATTCCAACGGCCGCCCTTCTTGGCGCAAGTTATCTATTACTGGTAGATGACCTGTGTCGCAGCGCTTCTTCGGGAGAAATACCAATCGGCATCATGACCGCCTTGATTGGAGTTCCTTTTTTCGTTCTGATTTTGTGGCGCACCGACAGGAGATGGAACGGATGATCAGAATCGAAGAGCTTTCATTTTCTTATGGAAATCATCAAATTCTCGATAAAGTTTCGCTTGGCATCGAATCTGGGAAGGTGACGACCCTGCTCGGCCCGAATGGCTCAGGCAAAACAACTTTGCTCAAGCTTATCCTCGGCTTACTCGAACCAGATTCGGGAACGATAAAAATCAACGAACGCGAGCTATCGAAATTTTCACCGCGTGAAAGAGCCCGAATTCTGGCCTACGTTCCCCAGAAACACATTCCGGCTTTTTCTTTTCCAGTCATCGAGGTTGTCGCCATGGGCCGACATCCTTATAGCTCGGCCTTTGCCAGCATCGGCAAAAAAGATATCGAAATTGCCATGAACTGCCTGCGGCAACTAAACATCGCCCACCTGCATCAGCGCCCCTATACCGAGCTAAGCGGCGGGGAACAGCAACTGGTGTTGATCGCCCGTGCATTAACCCAGGAAGCGGAAATTTTGGTGTTTGACGAACCGGTATCCGGCCTCGATTACGGTAATCAGCTCATGCT
>CAZTHA010000069.1:0-14938 GCA_964613435.1 uncultured bacterium | reverse complement strand
TAAATGCCCCGGTGGTTCTGGTTGACTGGTATGATGCCTACGCCTATGCAAAATGGGCCGGGAAAAGATTGCCAACCGAAGATGAATGGGAAATTGCCGCCCGGGGCGGTGATGGTCGCGAATACCCCTGGGGAAACACTTTTTCTGTGGATAAGTGTAATGTTGGCGATCAACCGGTGGCGGTCGGGCTATATCCCGACGGAGCTTCGCCCTGGGGCGCTTTGGATCTGGCCGGTAATGTTGCCGAATGGACTGCGACAACCTATGAGGCAAATCCCAGAGATAGTCGTGATTATCAGGGAAAATACGGTTTGCCGATTATCCGCGGCGGTTCCTGGGACGACAATTCCAAGGGCTGTCGAGCTTCGGCGCGCGACGTAAGAAGATCCGCATTGTATCGCAGTACAACCCTCGGGTTCAGATGTGTTTCTGACCACGCCCCAAGCCTGCTCGAAAAAGGCAAATAAAATTATCGGCCCCGCCGATGGATTTGCTTGCAAAAAAACAGCCGCCTTGAGAAAGGCGGCCATTTTTATATTCCAAATCTTGTCTTAAGAAATGATCTCCATGGTTTCCTGGGCAATTTCAAGCTCTTCGTTGGTTGGAATGACCAGAACTCTAACCCTGGATTCCGGGGTGGTAATGTCGCCTTCTGCGCCTCTCCAGGTAACTTCATTCTTTTCAAGATCCAGTTTGATTCCCAGCCAGTCCATGTGCTTGTGAACTATGCTTCTGACGATGGGACTGTTTTCACCGACGCCGGCAGTCCAGATGACGGCATCACAGCCGTTGAGTACTGCCATGTATGCACCGATATACTTTTTGATGCGGTGAGAGTAAACATCAAGAGCCAGATTGGCCATTTCACTCTTTTTGGGCCATTCATCTTCGAGATCGCGAAGGTCACTTGACATTTCGCTTATGCCAAGAACGCCCGACTGCTTATTGAGCAGATTATCCATTTCGCTGACTGAAAGGTTTTCTTCTTTCATGATGTGAAGAATCAGTGCCGGATCAAGGTCGCCACAGCGTGTTCCCATTACCAGACCTTCAAGTGGTGTGTGCCCCATTGATGTATCAACGGATTTGCCTTTGTCGATGGCGCAGACAGACGCCCCATTACCAAGGTGAACAGTGATCAGCTTCAATTCTTCTATGGGTTTGCCAAGAAGCTCAGCAGCTCTTTTGGCGACATAGCGATGGCTGGTTCCATGAAAGCCGTATCTGCGGATTTTTTTGTCACGGTAATACTTGTAGGGGATACCATAAATGTAAACTTCAGGTGCCATGGTCTGATGGAATGAAGTGTCAAATACGGCAACCTGTTTTACATTCGGCATAATGGCTTCTATTGCTTCAACACCTTTGAGGTTCGGCGGGTTGTGCAGCGGGGCAAAAGTAATACAGTCTTTGATTGCGTCTTTAACTTCCTGGGTGATTAGAACGCTATGTGCGAATTTGTCGCCGCCGTGAACAATTCGGTGGCCAACCGCATCAACTTCGGAAAGGCTTTTCAATACACCAGTCGATGAATCGGTGAGTAATTCAAAAATTTTCTGAATTCCAATTTTGTGGTCTACAATGTCCATTTCATGAACTGTTTTCTTGCCGTCGTCACCAATCCGGAAATCGATTGTTGAGCCAGCCTGACCAACTCTTTGGGCAAGGCCCTTGGCCATAACATGATTATTTGCCATGTCAAAAAGCTGATATTTGATTGATGAAGAGCCGCAGTTTAGAACCAGAATTTTCATTGTCTTACTCCTGTTGTTTATTTTGCGCGTCGACAGTTCTATAAATCACTTCCAGATTGATTCTAGAATCTTTTCAAATCTTGGTAGATTAGCAATATGAGTTGCCACTGTCAAGTAATACTGTACACCTGGCCGAAATAAAAAATCCCCGAAAGCCTTTCAAGAAGCTTTCGGGGGATTTTTCAAAGGTAATTAATCCCTGTGGATTCTTTTGAAACGATTGCGAACTTCCTGAACCGCCTTGACCTGTTTAAGGCTGATGATTGAGCGTTCCGGGTCACGCAGAGCATTGGTGCCGCAGTGAATTTCGCCCATTGAGTTATGGTATGGCGTGTCGTCAACAAAATGAACTTTGTTGCCCTGAGCTTTAAGTCTGGCTTCGATGGCTTTGTCGAAAGCAGGAATGTGGGTGGCGGGTACTACCAGGTGATCTCTGATTACCAGAAGATTTACAACTCCAGGCAAATAGGCGTGACAACCTCTGGGAGTAGATCCGCTTCGACCTTCAAACAATGAGGGCCAATATACTTCCTCGATGTCACGGTCGTAATCTTTGGAAGTTTTGCGAATGAATTCTTTCAACTTGCCGACGTTTTCTTCGATAATATCGTTGATTGCCTGATTGAGAGCGATAAAATCACCTTCTGCGGTTCCTTTGCCGGCATAGGGATCTTTCATCTGTTCATTCAGCAATCTTTTAACCTTCAAAAGAAAGCTTTTGTCATAACTGCTGATTTTATCGAATTCTGAATCAGGAGCATTTTTGATCAGGTCGAGGGCCATTCCGGTGTCTGCACGAACAAGTGTGTAACCACCAGGTGCGAATGGCGTGGGAATGAAGCTTAAGTATTCATCTATATGTCCAACTTGAAGCCAATGAGTGTTACCGAGAAACATGCGCCCTTTGTAACCATTGTCTTCGAAAAATTTCTTGCAAGGGGCAGTAATGGTTGAGCCCGCAACCATAATGTCGTCAAACGGTGTTACTTCGAGATTTCCGCCGTAATCGCCGTGATCCTGATAATTTGCCGGATTTTTGAAATAAACGATATCCCACATTTCTGAAAGGATTTTCGGCAGACGAGCCAGACCACGGCCTCGGTTTGAATCGAAAACGGCAGAAACAAGTTTGCCATTCTTCAGCTGAGCCGAACAGATTTCCATACAATCCTGGAGCCAGATATCGCTGGAGCTAAAATTGCTGTTTACTTCAGCGTATTTTTCGGCAACATCCATCGGTACTCCGAGGGAGCTAAGAGGATTGCCGCTTCCTGGGATGATATGCAATTTTACCAAATCCTCTCCACTGTGGCCCGCAGATTCATTAATTTCTCTGATGACGTTAAAAAGGTCTTTAACAAATCTCTGTGTGCTGTAGGATGCACATACGAGAATTTTTTTTGGGACATGGTTGTTGTTTACCAGCTTGACACGGCTGATTTCTGACGCTCCAGGCGCGGCAACAAGTGAAGACGCCGCTGCCAGAGAGGCAATAAAAAGACCGGATAAAAATCGACGATAATCCTTAATCATCTTTCCTCCATGCTGAATACTTCAATTTAAGAATATTTAACAATTATACATATTCTCTGCGGGGTACACAAGGGTGATTGAGAAATTTAAAATGCGTGACAATTAATGTGAACTTGAAGTAATATTCACATAACGTCAGAATCAATCAGTCCTGATAGATATAGTAAACATTCTGATTGCAATACTAAATATGGTTGGAGTTTTTATCATGAAAAAAGTTGGAGTTTTGTTGACCTTAGTTTTTTCCCTTTTCGTTTTTACAAGCGTTTTTGCTGAAAACAAAAAAATCGGCATAATGTGGTATGAGAAATCTGGCATGGCCAAAAGAGTGCTGAGTGGCTTCATGGAAGTTTTCAAGAAGAAAGCTCCGGATGTTGATCTTGAAATGAAGATCAATCTTAAGGATAAGGATGCGGCCAAAGTAGTTTACGAAGAATTTCAGGCCAGTAAAGATGCCATTCTTTTTCTGCGTTCATCTGGCGCTACATTCATGAAAGAATTCCCCACCAAAATACCCGGGTTCATCGGTGCCGCCAATGATCCGGTCATTCTTGGGGTAATTGCCGACAACAGCAAGCCGGACAACAATATTACCGGCGTCACCTACTACATCAAAGCAGATAAAAAACTTGAAATTTTCAAAAAAGTTTTTCCCGAAATCAAGTCTGTGGGTTTGATCGTTGAGGGGAAACATCCTTCTGCTGCTGTTGATGCCGCTGAAACCAAAGCAGCTTGCGAAGCTATGGGACTTGGTTTTGAACTGGCAAAGATTGCCGACAAGGGTGAAGTGCTTAAAAGTGCCAAAGAACTTTCTGCCAAAGTCAATCTGATTATCCTTGGCAATCAGACTCTGGTATCAGACAATTCAAAAGATGTCGCATCGGTTATCGGTAACGTTCCGATGGTTAGCTACATGGAAAAGCCGGTTGAGGCCGGAGACGCCGTTTGCGCCCTTGCCGCCGATGATGAAAAGCTTGGCCGAATGCTTGCCGAAAGCGTTTATGACGTGGTTGTAGGCGGCAAAAAGGTTGAAGAAGTGCCGGTAAAATTCGATCCGGAGCCAAAGTTTCTTCTTTCTGAAAAAGCCATGAAAAAGTGGAATGTCAATGTTCCTGCCGACCTTCTCGGCACCGCGAAAAAATTCTGATTATTCACTTATTGGAGAATAACTGATGAAGATCAAAAGTCTGCGTCTGAAGATTCTTGGCGCTTCCGGTCTTGGGATAATACTGATCGCTATTCTGCTTGTTGCGATGAGTGCGACCTCGATGCGACAAATGGCGCAGAAAGCTATTGATGAATCAGTTCAAAATGCAGAAGCCAACGTTTCTATTCTTTCGCGTCAATTTTCAAACAGAATCGCTGGAAAGCTCGAGGAGGCCATGGTTGCCGCAAGAACCATGGCTTCTTCTTTCTCCGGCGTTAAGGATGAAAATGCCAGTGTGGAGCTAGAGCGCCAGGAGGTTAACAACCTGCTCAAGACAGTTTTGTTGCGTAACGATGATTTCGGGGCGGCTTTCACCTGTTGGGAGCCTGATGCGTTCGATGGTCTTGACTCCGGCTATAGCGGTGCAACTGAAACTGGACATGATCAGACGGGCCGCCTTATCCCTTACTGGCATCGCGCTTCAGACAACAATATTTCTGTTAAGGCTTGCGAAAATTATCTTTCGCCTGGTTTGGGCGATTATTATCAGCTGCCACAGAAAAACAAGCTTGAATACCTTATTCCAAGCGGAATGGGTGGAAAAAATAATTCTGCCACGCTGGTTGCACCGATTATGGTTGAGCATGAATTCTTCGGTGTTGTCGGTTTTGAGCTTAACCTTGCTTTTATCAACAAAGAAATTGCCAATGCCAAAGATTTCTACGATGGTCAGGTAAGAGTTGCGGTTATCGATAGCAATCGCAAGCTTCTTGCGGTCACTGGAAACACTGACCTAATCGGAAAATCAATGGTTGAACTTTTTCCATCGGCTTCTGAAAAGTTAGAGTCGGTTGAACTTGCTTCGGCTTCACGTAAGGTAATCAATCAGAATCTTACCGCATTCAGTCCGATAAATGTCGGAAAATCTCCGCTTGGCTGGAGTCTTTGTGTCATGTTGCCGCAAGCCAAGGTTACCGAAAAGGCTTTTGCTGATTTGGAAAAAGCTAATGCCACGATTCGTTGGCTTATCGGAATCAGCCTGGCAATCATGCTTGTGGTTCTTTTTGTGCTGTTTCTCGTTTCCAGGGCGATCAGTATTCCGGTGGTTGAAGCCTCCCGGGTTATGCAGCGCATGGCCGGTGGTGACTTGAGCCAAAAGGCTGAGGTTACCGGCCACGACGAAGTTGCCGACCTTTCCAGGAATCTTAACCTTTTTATCGATAGCATGCGGGCTTTTATGGCCAATCTCGACCAGATCGCCGAGGGCAATCTGGCAGTGGACGTGAAGAAAAGATCTGATGATGACCAGATTGCCCCGATAGCTCAAAAAATGGTGGCCAGCCTGGTCGACCTGGTCAGTAGTGCCCGAACCACTTCAGAGCAGGTCACCGCCGGATCTGAAGAAATGTCTTCTTCGAGCCAGAATCTTTCTCAGGCTACGGTCGAGGCGGCAGCTTCCCTGGCAGAAATTACCGACATGGTTTCGTCCATTTCAACGCAAATTCACGATAATGCTCAAAAGGCGCGGGAAGCTGATCTGATCGTTAATGAAAACCGACAGTCCGCGGAACAGGGTAACAAGACCATGGGTGAAATGATCGCCGCCATGGAAAAAATCTCCTATTCCAGTGCTGAAATTGCTAAAATTATCAAAGTAATCGATGCCATTGCTTTTCAGACCAATCTGCTGGCGTTGAACGCCGCTGTTGAAGCGGCAAGAGCCGGAAGACACGGCAAGGGATTTGCTGTGGTTGCCGACGAAGTCCGCAATCTCGCCAGCCGAAGTGCCCAGGCAGCTAAGGAAACTACCTTGCTCATCGAAGAATCCCGGACAACTGTCGATGATGGTATGCGCATCGTTCACGAAACTGATGAAGCATTGAGAAAAATCATCAGCGGAATCGACAAGGTCGTTGTTTTGATTAAAGAAGTTGCCTTGAACTCATCGGAGCAATCAAACGGTATTGCGCAAGTAAATTCTGGCTTGCAACAGATCGACGCCGTCAATCAGAATAACACCGCCAGCGCTGAAGAAACTGCCGCGGCAGCCCAGGAGCTTGCCAATCAGGCAAAGATTCTCAGCGATCTGTTGAGACGTTTCCGATTGTCCGACTGAGTCCGGTTCATTCAAAATTTTTGATAAATTCGTTCTCCTGTAGCAATTGTAGAGCCTGGCGCAAAAGTTGCCGGGCTCTTTCTCTTGAAATGCCAAGCTTCCTGCCGATTTCAGCAAGACTCATTTCATCATCGCTGAAGCCATAAAAATGGCGCACGAGATAGCCCAATCTTTCGGGCAATTCTTCAATCGCTTTGTTAACCGCTTCATTCTTCAAATTTTCGATGGCCATTTCTTCCGGAGTTAGTGATTGCCGGTCAGAAAGATAATATTCAAGAGTGTCTTCATCATCGTCATCGCCAACCTTGGCGTTGATTGAGATAGGAGCCTGGGTTATCTTGATGACGCTGAGTATTTTTTCTTCCTCCAGGCCGAGGCTTTTGGACAACTCGGTCAGGCTGGGGCTCCGGTAGTTTGCATATTCAAATTCCTGAATATGTCTTCTGATCTTATGGGAAACTGTCAAAAGGTGATAGGGAATGCGAATACTGCTGCCCTGATTGGCAACCGCTTTCTGCATGTAGTATCTTATCCAGTAGGCGGCATAAGTTGAAAAACGGTAGCCGAGAGTGAAGTCAAATTTGGAAATGGCTTTGATCAGGCCAATATTGCCTTCCTGTATCAGGTCCATCAAACCAAGTCCGCGATTGGAAAATTTACCCGCGATTCTGGTTACAAGTTTTAGATTGGCCATTAAGAAAAGCTCGGAGGCTTCTCGGTCCCCGACGATTTTTTTGGCCAGCTCAATTTCTTCTTCCCTTGTCAGGGGTTTTTTGGCAAGTTCAGCCAGGTAAATTTCTACAAGAGTGTTCTTTTTGATGCGATCTGCTTTCTGAATTTTGAGCTTACGCGCTTCAAGAATGTCAGCAAACATCTTTTCGCTTAGAATACCTATATCCCACCCTTTTTTATAAAAGCAGTCGGCACATTTTCGGTTTGAGCAGGTTAAATTGCATTTGTCTTCAGCGCTGCGTCTTGAGAAAAATTTGTAGCATTCGATAATCTGCCTTCTGCGCACAACGCAATTTGGATTCGGGCATTCGAGAATCTCGTGGCAGAAACGCATGCCCGGTTTTCCCAGGTCTTCTGTGTTCTCGATGCCCATAGTTTCGGGCTTCTCTTCGATCAGCTCTTCAACTTTTTCATCGCCCTGGCTGGCATTTACGCCAATTTCGGAAGCAGGCCCGTTTTCTTCAACTTTTTCTTCTTCCTTCTTGTCTGGAAGCTCTTCTTCGTCTTCAAATGCCGGGATCAGACTTTCTGGAGTTGGATCGGGAACGTCGGGAAAAAGGCTCTCACCGATAAGTCCAATCTCCCAGCCCAGGCGATAATTGCAGTTTTCGCAGGGCGCAAATGGACACTCCTCAATGGTGACGGGCTTGCCATGAAGCTTTTGCAAATATTCCCAGCAGCGTTTTACCTGATTGCGCTGAACCGGGCAATCATATTTGCTGCATTTATGTGCTTCATAACAATACATGTTTTATCCTGTGCTGTTCCTTGGCAACATCCAGATGCCGGAAAGAATCATTGCCGCTCCAATTAGACCAGAGGTCGAAAGTGTTTCACCAAGCCATAACCAGCCTATGGCAACACCGCCTAGAGGTTGGGCGTTCAGGGTGACTGCCATCGTGCCTGCGTCAGTATGCTTAAGTATCCAGTTCCAGACGCTGAAGGCGAGAGCATTGCAGATTACCCCAAGAAAAACTGTGGCGGCCAGAGCCCTTTGGGAAAAGCTGACCGGCCAAAGTTGCGACATTTCGAGGTAAACGACCGGAAGAAGAAGTATAGCGCCAATAAAAAAGCTGTAGGAAGTGGCGCGAATTGCCCCAACTCTTTTGGCAACGGGTTTCATCAAGATTGAGTAAAGCGCTGCCAGCAAAATTGAGACGATGACCAGAATGTCACCGAGAAACTCTCCACCCCCGGCAATTTCCTGTTTCAGTTGCGCAAGATCTTTGTCGCCAAGCATCAGTAAAAGAGCGCCACAGATCGAAACCGCCATGGCTCTGACGGTTTGTGCCCGCAGCGCCTCTTTTAGTATCAAACCTGCCAAAAGTATCGTGAATATTGGTTCAAGCGAAGCGGCAATTGCGGTTTTGGTCGAAGATGTCATTTGCAAGCCAAGATTCAAAAGAGCGTAGGCTATGGCTACACCGAAAGATCCGATTAAAAATAGATCCTTCCAGTCTTTCCGGGAAAGTTGATGCCGGTTTCGCGATGGGACAAGGATTAGAAAAAAGCCGCCGATGATAAATCTTATAAAAGCCAGAGTGGTCGGAGGAACAGCTTCCAGAGCGTATTTTGTCGCAGCATAAGACGCACCCCAACAAAGATTTATGCTCAGGAGTATAATGAAGGCCAGAGACGGCTTTAGCTGATAATCTTCTTTCCCTTCAGTTTTGTTCATCGGCAATGCTGGTCGCTGCTTCCTGTTCTTCCTCGGTGATTTTCAAAAACACCGATTCGAGATCATTACCCGGGAGCTTGGCTTTCTGCTGTAATTCTTCCATTGAACCGAGGGCAACAATTTCTCCATTTCTGATTATGGCAATTCGATGGCAAAGATCCTGTGCAACAGAAAGGGTGTGAGTGGTAAGAAAAACAGTCGTTCCTTTTTTAATTAATGATTTGAAAAAATCCTTGGCCAGTCTGACGCTTCTAGGGTCAAGTCCAACCGTTGGCTCATCAACTACGAAAATTTCCGGGTCATGCAAAATGGCAGCGCTCATGGCGACCTTCTGTTTCATGCCATGCGAAAAGCTTTCTATCAGCTCATTGCGACGATCCCAGAGACTGAAGAGTTTTAGCATTTCTTCGCCTCGACTTTGCACCTGCTTTTTTTCAACATTATACAAGCCGCCCATGAAGTCAAAATATTCCAGCGGCGTCAATTTTTCATAAAGATATGGGCGGTCCGGAACAAAGCCGATCAAACCCTTTGCTTTTTCTGGCTCTTCATACAAATCATAGCCGCCGATTAAAACGCGGCCGGAACTGGGCTTGATAATCCCGGTCAATATCCTGATCATCGTTGTTTTGCCAGCTCCGTTCGGTCCCAGGAATCCGAACAGTTCGCCTCGCCTGATACTCAGATCGATATTCTTGACAGCCTGAAACTCGCCATAGGATTTTTTTATCTGTAAAAACTCAATAACCTGATTATTCTGGTTCATAATTGTCGATTACTTCAAGACCCTTTCTGAAGGGAATGTAAACCCAGGCCATGGTGCACGCCAGAAGAAGACTGACGCAGACTCCGACCAGGAAAATGGCAGAAAATCTGCTAACTGGAACAAAACGCTGAAAAAAGAACCTGTACATCGGATAGGCTTCAAGTGAAAGAAGATTGATTATGAAAAGCCCTGAAAGAACCATATAGATGAATCCACCGTAAGAACCGGCAATTTTAAGCGGCGAATCGGCATCGAAGTCGGCGTAAACGCTTCCGACTCCAATTGCCAAAGCAGTGACCACAAGTGAGATCAGGCCGACATTGACGAAACTCATCCAGAAAAGAATCGGTGATGTAACCTGAAAGATGGAGTTGGTGACTGCGCACAGCACCATTCCCAGAAGTAGCATCGGTAAAAGATAAATACTGAATTTTATAAACAAAATTTTGCCGGGTCTGACCGGAGAAGATTTAACAGCCCAAAAGGCACGACCTTCCATACTGATTGACGGATAAACGAACCGCATGCCTATTGATGCAAGTATGAAGCCGATGAATGGCCCGTTGAGAAAAACCAGCGAATCATTGATCTCGCCACTATACAATGTTGGGATATCTTTTAGCGGTAGAATTGACAAATTGTAGCCATAAACGAATACAATCGCAGCCATCATGAAAATCTGTGAAAAAATAGCCGGATCCCTTAGAAAAGTGGTTATCTCCTTGGTGGCAATCACTCGAAAGGCCGGGTCGAAAAAACGCAGGGGAAAAATAAGTGCCGATCGCATCCATTCAAGGCCAAGAACCTGATTTTCAATCGCTTCCATCGATTTCTGCCAGCTGCTCCGGTAGAATTTTAGCGAAAAAAGATTCAATACTATGAGTCCACCAATTGTTAAGCCAAGCAACGGCAGAATCTGACCGAATGAATTGCTGTATTCACCGCGAAACAGGCTCAGAGTTGCTTTGTGAAGCCATGATGAAGGCGAGAACTCGAGCAATGGAACCTGCAGGCTGAGGATATACTGTGATACATCCTTGAAATAGCTTGGGTTCAAAAGCTTTTCAGCCTCAAGTGAGCGAAGGAAAAAGATCAGACTGGTCAGGACTATAATTGACAGGAACTGAAATATTTTCCGCATCTGGCGGATCGGGAAAAAACTGCCAAGCATCAGCGCAAAAAAGGCTCCGCAGATGTTGGGAAGCATTATGAAAAGCGCGAGAAACACCGGATAAATCAGATAAGCGGTTAAACTGGCCTTCAGTGCGCTTGCAAAGGCCAGTAATGCTGGCAGGAAAAAAGCTATCACCATCCACGAGCTTTCCATGGTCATCATAAGAAATCTGGACCTGAATACCCTGCCGATAGGCTGTGGCGAGGCCATTAATACCGGTAGCTCCTCATTGAGAAAAAAGGCCGAAAGAGCTGAAATAATGCTGCTGAAAAGCACCATGAAAAAAAGCGTCAGCAGAAGCATCTCCATTAGTTTCGATACCAGCAGACCGCCAATTAATGGGCCAAAATAATCACCGAGCATCGGAGCCCTGCCAACGTATTCGAGAAAGCGGTAAAGCCCGTAGTAAATTACCCCGGATACGAGAAGAGAACCAAAAACCAGCAACCACAAAATGAAGCGGCTGCGAACAGAAAAAACCCGCCTGATTTTTTTGAGCGCGGGTTTTAAAAGAGAAAAAGAATTCATTACCAGACCATCGGATGCCAGTCAGGCCCGAAGGGTACAGCGGCAATATAGTCACAGATTCCATCTTTGCAGGTCAATAAACCCAGCTTTTCTGCTCGAGAAATGACCTCTAAGCCCTGATCAGGGCAAATCGCCTGATGCAGCCTGGCAATATCTTTTTGCGAAGCGACTCCATGAAACACGTCTTTGCCAATCAGCGAAGTGCGTGTTTGCCAGAAAAGATTATTCTCGATCTGGGCGATAACGCGTTTGTGATCAAAAGCCATTTCGGGCAGCTTCTTCAAGGAAAACCAGGCAGCCTCAGCGGCGTCATCACTGCCGAGGGGCGGTTTTTCCGCATCCCTGATCAGACAGCCAAAAACCATGGTGATAGTTCTGCCACGTGGGTCACGACCAGGCTCGCCGCAGGTAAAAAGTGGTTTGAGCGGCAATTCAATCAGGCCGGTTTCCTCGGCCAATTCTCTGGCGGCGCCAACCAACGGCTTCTCCTGCATCTCCATAAATCCGCCCGGCAGCGCCCATTTGCCGGCAAAGGGGTCCCGGCCGCGCTTGATCAAAAGAATTTCCGGATATTTTAGCTCGGGAGTCCGAAGCACAACCGCGTCGAGAGTTAAAGAAGGTCGGGGATACTCATAGGTATAATTCATGGGCTTAATCAAGAATGGCTCTTAAATAACGTTCAAGTCCGGATTGTTCCATGTAACCTGAATAGCGCTCATCGTCATATTCCAGTATCGGAACTTCGCGCAGTCGACGCGAGCCCCAGAACAACTGCTGTTCTTTGGCCAGTTTCTCAGTAGAAGCATCTTCGATCGCAGTCGCGAAAACAGAAGAATCGAGGCCTTCTGACTGCAGGTGCATTCGCAGCGAATTTGGCAGAGAAATGTCGGTTCGGGTAAGAAAAACAGCACGGAAAACGCTGGTGATATAATCTTCAGCATTGGCCTTGCCGTAGGCAATGATAGCTCTGGATGCATTCAAGGCCGAAACATACTTGGTCGGCGCGTTTATCCTTAGGCCTAGTTTTGCAGCATCTTCTATCAACCTGTTCCAGCGTGGTTCGCCCCAAATTTCGCGAAAGTGAAACTTGGTCGTGCCAGTCGGAAAAAGCCCCACTTCAATCGGCGCAATTGTGCTTGAAGAATTTTTCAGCAACTTTTTCAGGATTTCCCAGGCCATGTAGGAATACGGGCACTGAAAACTGAAATAAAACCTCAAATCAGGTTTAAAAAACTCAATATTCATAATTTGTAGCTTTCACGGCAATTAATACAGAAATGATACCAGTTGGAGCCGCTAAATTCAAGTTTGAACCTAGAAAAATCAGTCTTCTGATTGCACCGGAAAGAAGGGGAAATTGATTTGCCGGTCGAGTTTGTGGCTAATTCGCTCAAGTAGTTGTACCGGATGTCCAAAAAGAATTTTTGAAGAATTATTGATTCTGACTTCAGAATACTGGCTGAAATCAATCGCTGATACTTTTCTGAATTCATCGTTGCCAACGATCATTGAACCTCGATGACAGACAATTGAAAACTGTTCCGGTTTCATTTCAATGAAATATTTGAAAGGATCAGAATGATCATCTGGACATCTGAAAACAATCAAATCCGCCTTTTTTCCAGGTTGCAGCGTTCCGGCATGTTTTTCAATACCAAAAATTTTGGCGGCATCGATGGTGGCTGATCTGACCAGATCGGTGGCTGTGAGCCTTCCTCCGAGTTGTTCCTGGGAAAATTTTAAGGCATTTTTCAGTTCGCCAAGCATCCCGCCTGAGCCTGTGGCCGAGCTCTCAGTGCCGATGCAAAAAGGTATTTTTAAATCGAGGATGCTGTTTAGATCTGGTTGGCAAGCGAAAATCCGCTGGCTGGCAAACGGAAGCCAGACAATTGACGCCCCTTTAGCCGCTATGAGCTGAAGGTCGGTCAGATTCAAATGACAGCAATCTGCCAGAACGGTGTTGTTTTCAAGTGCTCCGAGGCGATTCAGGGTTTCGAGTTCCTCCCGGATTTCTTTGTCTTTTCCCTGTCCCATGTGGATCAGGAAAGGAATGACCCCGCGCGTGCTTTTGTATTCTTCGGCGATGTTTCTGCCCCAATGCAGCTGTTTTGAGGAAACAGAGTGGGCTAAATAGAGATGCTCAAGCAAAGAAGTCAGTGGGTGCTGATAGAATGTCTGTGAAATCTCGGCAGGGAAATGGTCGACAACAGTAGTCGCTCCTGAAAGAACATTTTTGTACATGCCGAGAATGTAAAGGTCGGCGACCGAAAGCCGTTGCATGTCTTTATACTCTGAACTCGCTCTGGCCGATGCATCCCATTCATACCAGTTTTCGGCAGGAACTTCGCCGATTCCGGTCCAGCAGGTGTCGACGAGATGATCGTGCCCATTGATCAAGCCAGGAAAAACAAACTGACCATCGAGATCTATTTCGGTATCGACTGGCTTCAAAGGCATTTGATCAGGTTCAAGAACATCGTAAATAAGATCTTCCTGAATTACCAGATTGGCCCTTTTGAATGATAAGTCCGCCTGTAAAACATTGCCGTTGCGAAAAAGTTTCAGCATCTAAATTTTAAAACCTGCCAAACTGCGGCGTTGATACCTGCATTTCTTTGAGAAACATATCCCAGCTTTTGTCGGCAAAGGCCATGCTGATGAAGTTTTCGCCGATTTCTTCAAGATACTGAAGAAAGGTAATTCTTTGTAAATCAGGTCGCAAAGTTTTAACCCGGTCAAATGTTTTGTAAAATTCTTCGGTTCGGGTAAGCCCCACTGCGGCCGCAGTATGCCCAAAAAGGGCCTCCAGGCTGAATGTGCGATCGCGCTCCAACGGCAGAATCTGCGATCCCAGCAGAGTGCCGACCATTTCACCTCTAAATTCCAGCGGCACGGCAAAGATCAGGAAACCCGCATAACAGACGTTTACAAAAGGCTTTTTTCGCCTTAGCAGGCGGTCTTCTATGTTTTTGTAAGTCTTTCGACATCTTATTCTGCCGCGCTCGGTTCCTCTGATGATTGAACATGGTCCATTGAAATAGTCGGTTTTGCAGACGACTTCGCCGGTTGTCGAACGCAAAGACAAAGCAACTCCTAGAAATTGCTCGAGCTTTTTAAGCAGCTCCGGGATGTGCCCGGATGAGAAAGAAACCCGTCGGTTAACATTGGGTAAGCCTTTTTCGACCATGTTCGCGGTTGTCCTTTCAGCGCCAGTTAGTGATGTGAGAGCTCTCTGGTGCCGCAACTCCTTTGCCATAGAGCAATTCCCAGAAGAAGTGAATTGAATTTGGTGTTGTTGTCATCGGCTCTAGAAGTTAGAACTACTGCACATTTTGCTCCGTATACCAAGCCGCCCATGCGGGCTTTAACATAATATTGCAGCGATTTGTAAAGGGCATTGCCTGTTTCGATGCGTGGAACCACGAAAATGTCGGCGTCTCCCTGGATTTCGCCAGCGTATTTTTTTATTTTTGCAGACTCCTCACTTACGGCGAGGTCGAAAGAAATTGG
>CAZTHA010000068.1:0-14944 GCA_964613435.1 uncultured bacterium | reverse complement strand
CGAGAAAAGCGAAGAGTAAAAAACTATTTCACCATCCTGATCACAGATACCGTCAAAGGTCATTAACTGCCCATCAATATATGGCTCAACAAAATAATCACCCTGGGGCCGGGTTTTCCAGAAATGCTCGACGTCAGCATCATTTTCGAGCTTGTAGGCAGCCATTGCCCCAACCCCGATATCTGGTTTGGCAAAAACCGGATACTTGTGTTTTTTGATAAATTTATGCAAAGATTCGGGGCTCCGTATAATTTCTCCGGGAACCACCGGGGCCTGGCGAGCCTCAAAAATCTTTTTCATTTCTGATTTGCGTTTGATTTTAAGAGTTTGTTCAATGTCTGGCCCCTGGATGTTAAAGTCTTCACGAATGCGCGCTTCGTGCATCATCCAATGTTCATTGTGCGATTCAACTCTTTCTATGCGTCCCCAGCGATGGATAAAGTGACCACAGGCACGATAAACCTGGTCATATTCTTCAAGATTGTCGACCCGGTAATATTCAGCCAAAGAACTTTTCAAACCTTCACTTAAATTATCGAAATAATCTTCACCTATTCCCAGAACGTTAATGCCGCAACCAGCCAATGCCTGACAAAATGCCTGAAAATTGGGGGGAAACGTCGGTGAGAGATAAATAATATTCATTGCTTACTTCCTGCATTTAAAAGTGTTATGTGACTAGATTTCATTAAATCGCAAATATTTCACGAGAATGAAGTTTAATAAATTTTGGCAGAAAGCGCAATGGTACAGTTTTTTTCGGCGACCGTTCAGCGCCGGGGCAAGGCTGACTCAGCTTTTACAGCAGCCTCCATGGTATTCTCGACGCTGATCGAGCAGAGCCTGAAAGCCTGTTTTTGCATGTGCATCAGTTGAATCATTTCATTGGTCTGAGCCATAAGGGTCGCAAAAACGAGCAGCAGAACGACGATAAAAGTCAAAAACAAGGTAAAACCGCTTCGATCAGCCAATCTCATTTACCACATCTCCAGCAGGTATTGATCTTTTCGCCATTAATTTTCATGGTCATCATATAGGTACGTTCATTCAATTTTTTCAGTGGCAACTCTAGTCCATCGACTTCGAGATCTATCTGTTTATTGTTTTCAGTGAGAACGATCTTCATAAGATCAACATCAACTTTTAGCCGTGCACCATCGGAAAAGACCAGTTCATGGGCCGCTTCAGAAATTATTCGACTGCGAGAATGGGAAAAGGCCAGCAAGCGGTTGAAAGTTTTAACCGATTGATAATTATCATCGATTTTTAATCTGGTCCTCTTGTCAATGCCCAGCAAAGTTTGCCCCGGGTCCCAGAAGCACTGGGTCAGTATTGAAATTACCGCCACGACTATCATCAGTTCGATTAGCGTAAAAGCATCTCTATTTTTCATTTAAAATTACCTCGGTATGAAAAAGACGCGGTTTTTTGACCCCGGCCTTCTGCAAAGTAATTTTAACAACCTGGCCTTGGGCAGAAGATCGAATCTGCCAGCCTTCATCGGGAAAAACCGCCGGTAGTGTTTCGACAGTTTCCGGTGATTCGGATTCGAGCAAAGCACGGTTTTTTGCGCTTTCAGCAGCAAAGAGGGCGATAGTATTGTCGTTTATTGCCTGAAGGGTAACAATTCGATTGCTGTTGAGGCGAAACAAGGAACTGATGAGAATTGTCAGTAAAACCATGGTTATTACAAGTTCCATCAGGGTAAGACCGATTCTGGATTTCATTTAATAGCTCCACATAAGCCAGTAATAAGTATCAAAAAAGCCGGAAGTGACCGACAGAACGAAAATTGCCGCAACCATGATCATTAGAATGCCAAACAAAACAGAAACATTTTTCGCCTGACGCATAGAAGAAATGTAGCGGGCCCGGGCATTGCGCTGAAGAAGCTCCATAAGACCATCGCCGCTCAGATCATCAAGATAAATTCCCCTAAGTAATTTGCTTCTGGAAAATGCAATCTGAACCGAATTCCCCTGTTTTAGAGCAGCTTCAGCATCTCTTAAGCCCAGATCAACCGGCCCCAACAAATCTGAAGCGCATTTCAAAGCCCTCTCCAGGGGATACCCGGCTTCGAGATAAAGTCCGGTTACCGACAATGCCCGGGCCGCGTTTTGCTGATAAACGATCGAATTCATTCCCGAAAGCATGCCAATTATTGTTCCCCCAGCGGAAAAGCCGAGAAAAAACTGTTTTACCATGAGCGTAAGGCATATTATTAACAAAACAGGAATAATCAATGAAACTGGCCAGAAATTTGTATCAACAAAATAAAGCAGTCGCATGGTTATAGAGGGCATGCGCCCGACAGCCTGTATTTCATGGAGCGCCCTTGGAAAAAGGTAAAAATTCATGTGTAAT
This sequence comes from uncultured bacterium, assembly GCA_964613435.1. GTDB lineage: Bacteria > Muiribacteriota > Ozemobacteria > Ozemobacterales > Ozemobacteraceae > DYKG01. The sequence continues at coordinate 12,580 of CAZTHA010000068.1, read as the reverse complement.
AGGTTAATTGTCAGTAGAGACAGAAGGAGAACCGGATAAGCCATGGTCGCAGCCAGTCTTTGGGAAAGGCTCTCGACGATAACCAGATATTTTGTGTAAGTTTCAAGAACCCTTATCAGACGACTTTCCCCCAAAAGTGGCATCAGCCTTGCCAAAACCGGATCAAAACCCTCAAGATCCTTGACAGCAGATTCGATTGAGCCGCCTTCGGCCAGCTTTTTTCCGACCTGGCGACACCAGACAGATGCTTTTCCGTCGTTTGCCTTCATTGCCAGCAAAGAATCCGGTAGGGGCCGGCCCGATTTCAGGGCCGTGCTGATAATTTGACAAAACCGGATGAGCTCTTCAGAACTGCCACTCATGCAATTGACCTCTGCAGAATTAACGACATCATTTCAAAAACTCCATAAATCATCGAGCCAAAAACTGTCCCAAGAATCAAAACAACGCCAACCTCCATAAAGGAAACGAGAAGCTCCATCCTGGTATTGAAAAGGTTTTTGAAAAATTCCTTGCCCTGGGCGAGCATTTCGCTCGAATTCTCGCTTTCCATTCCAAGGGCGAGAAACCAGCTTAGGCGCACCGGCACTTGGGCGGCGGCACAAGCCTCGGCAATATTTTTCCCGGCCATCAGAGATTGGGCAACCGCCTTGGCCCGAGTATTTTCACAGGGAAGAAGAGTTTTATTGCCTAGTATGGCAAGAGCCTTAGCGCGGTCTTTTGCTTCAACAGCTTCAAGAATTGATAAAAGCACTATTTGGTCAGGAATCTCACGCAACATCATCACACGTTTGACCACAGTCATCAGGATAAAAAGAGTTCCCGCCGACAGAGCCACCAAAGCAAGGAAAAGAGGATTCAGTAAAGAAATTTCAAACATGAAAAGTATCTTTAGAAAAGGTGTCGGCTCGATTCGCATCCCCTGCATAATTTCCCTGAACTGGGGCAGAACGAACATCAGGGTTGAAAGGGCAGTAATCATCCCCACCCCTAGCGTCTGTACCGGGTAAAAAATATTGGCCGGCGGAATGGAAAAAACAATTTGCCCAGAAAGCCAGCCAGATAGCATTCTGCCCTTAAAGACATCTGTCGCCGGGCAAGACAGTATATAGCGGGAATAAGCTGGGAAAGCAAACAGGGTTTGGCTGGAAAAGGCCTCTTCAGCAGAGTTGCCATTCTTCAGACGATCGGCGATCTGCATCGCCGCGTCACGAAACCGGGCATCCCGGCAAGAGAAAGCAACGCTTTCAAGGGCCTCGACCATAGGCTTTCCGCCTTCCAGCAGCTTCGCCAAAGTGAACATAATTTCACTTTTTTGATTGAAAATATCGATAAAGTTAAAATTCATGGGACAATTTCACCATTTTTTACGGTTAAAATATGGGCAGAAGGCTTGGCAGAGCCTTCCTGATAAGCCAACTCCAGGCAAAGGATACCACGTAAGCCCTGGGTCACCAGATAATCTTCGATGCCGATCTGCTTTATTCTGGCCAGAGTTTCGTCGCCTCGACCGGCATGAAAAGTTGCCAGAACAAGATGCCCTGAAAGTCCGGCCTGCAATGCCTCTTTGAGACATTCCCGGTCCCGGATCTCACCCAGTGCGATTACGTCAGGGTCCTGACGGAGAAGATGCTTGAAAGCCTGGGCAAGGTTCAAGTCTCGCATTGAATCAAGAGAAGACTGGCAAATATTATCGAGGCGACCTTCGACAGGATCTTCAATGGTTACCACACGCAACTTTTTATCGTTTTCAGCCAGTTCGGCAAGAGATGCATAAAGGGCGGTGGTTTTACCGCTACCAACCGGGCCACTGACGATAAAAAGTCCGGAAGCGGTAGCAAGCATCTTTCGCCAGGCAGAAACCATCTCTGCAGACCAGCCCAGCAAATCAAGCCGTTGATAGTTACATGGCTGGATAAATCTCAATGACAGCCTTTCGCCCAAATCGGTAGGAAAGCAGGAGACCCGGACATCGAGGTTACCGGTCTCATAGCGGAATGCCCCTTCCTGAGCCCGGTCTGAAACATGCGAAAGGCAACCGGCAAGATACTTGACCCGGGCAAGCAAACGTGGGTAATTTTCCAGATCAAGATTGCCAAAATTAAAAACCTGGCCATGCCGACGGGCAGTTATCCGAACCTGGGCCTTCTGTGGTTCGAAATGAAAATCGGAAATCTTTTCAACTACAGCAAGCGCAAGCAGTATTTCAGCCGCGCGCACATAGGGTGCGCCGCTAAATTCAAAACATTTTTTAAAACATTCGTAGCTTTGTGCGGGATTCATCGCAGCAAGATTTTGCAGATTGTTCTGATGATCAGAAAACTCCTGATAAAGCTTTTCAAGAGTTGCGCCAGGATTATCTTTTCCGCTTGGCAGTAAAAATTGCATCTTTCGGCCTTCAGAAGAAACAATCTCGAGTTCTTTGCCCCTGACCGATAGAGAGGTCAATTCGGCAAAGCCAAAACGAGCCGATCTTTTTTTGTCAATCAGCGAAAAGCCATCCTGATCGAGCGAAAGATCCGGTGCACCGGTCAATCGCCCCCAAAAACTCGACCTGAAAGTGCAGGGAATGATACCCTGCTCTTTTGCTTCTGACATTGAATACTCCAGCCCTAACATCTTCTGGCAGCATACCATTTAGAGATTCAATCAGCAATAAATTGCCAGATGGCCACTTTTCAGGTTTATTTAAGCCGGCAAAGCGGCTTTTCAGCCATCGTGGTCGTAAATTTCGCCTTGGCTGAAGAATGAATTTCTGTTAAAGTTTCTTTGCCATGAGTGAAGAACCTATTACCGTCAAACCATTCAAACCATTTGCTGTGACCATATTTACCGTCACAGCTACTGTTATTTGGCTAAAAGCATACGGTCGCGGCTGGCTGGGACCGGACAACAGTTTGTTGTTCTGGTATGGTGAAGCAAATGGGCCCGGCACTTCGCAGCATTTTCTCGACCCCTACAGCTTCACCCATTTTCTCCATGGTGTCGCATTTTTCTGGTTTATCATCCTGATCGGCAGAAAGCTGCATAATTCATGGCAATTTGTCCTGGCCGTGGCTTTTGAATCGATCTGGGAAATTGTCGAAAACTCACCGACAGTGATTGAACGTTATCGTGAAGCGACAATTGCACTGGGCTACAACGGTGACAGCATAATCAACTCTTTAAGCGACATTCTGATGTGCTCGCTTGGCTTTTGCTTTGCGAAGGCAATTGGCTGGGAAAAAAGCCTGCTTCTTTTTATAGCCGTAGAGTTGATGCTGTTATTCTGGATAAGAGACAATCTAACCCTGAATGTGATCATGTTGATCTATCCGGTCGAAGCCATAAAAACCTGGCAGGGATTGGGCTGAGATCGGGTCAGTTGGTTTCGCAACTTTGCCAGGGCGCGGTTTCGAGGTTAGCAAAGGAAATCTTACCTGAATCGACAACGGTAATTGCGTTGGTTTTTCCCCAGAATTCCGAGTTGCTTTTGATTTTACTGATAAACTTTCGCATGGGGCTTTTGTTGATGAAATAGCTGATAAAATCCTGATTGCTGACATTAGTGTCGATAGTCGCCCGGGCAGCATGTCGTTGCTTGGTCGAGTCGTAGCTGAAACTGATTTTGTGAAAGCCCAGATTGACCATTTTTCCCTGCTTTTCACGGGCATTAGCCAGAGACAAAAAATGCACCGGCACGGGAATGTTTTTCTGGTGCTGAATTCCGAGCAGGACGTAGGTATAATCGCTGGAAAGGTTCTTGAGCATAAAATAGCCATTCTCGTCGGTTCTTACTGAAAAAATACGTTCGACCCTGAATACCGGCTTGGAACAATCGTTAGATGCCAATTCAACCTGGGCAATTCCGACGACATTTTCAGAAACACTACTGCTGAAGCTTTCATTGCCGACAAATTCTGGGGTCATGCCTTCGAAACAGACCTGACAGCGACCAACCACAAAAACCTTGCCCGGCTCAACGTTAAAACCTGCCTGGGCAACAAAACCAAGCACCATCGCACAGAGAACGAAAGTTAACAGTCTGAGCAAAATGGTTTTCATGGCAGCCCTCCAGTTTTTTCCTTTGTAAGAGATAATAAGCAAAATTAGTGCCACCACCTGTAACCGGTCCGCTCAGCCCATGATCGCTTTTCTTTCAGAAGGAGTCGGGAAATTTTCCCCTGGTTGTCGCCCATTTTTCCCGGCAAAAATAGAGCTGTTTTTGATTTACGAACCGGTTGGGTATCTGGTAAAATCTGGACTATGGTTCTATTGAAAAAGTTGAACAAAATCTGTTCTTTACGACCGGTTTCCCGGGCTATTCCGGCGCAGATCGCGTGTCGTCTGCTCGGCAACGACAAAAGCCCCTGCCCACTGGACCCGATTTGCAAACCTTGCGAAAAGTCGGGAGTTTGGCTTTTTTACGCGACGATTGCCGGCGCTCTGAGCCTGGTTTTTCTGGTAATATTCTGGGTATTGCGCATAACCCGGCTGCAAAAACTGCTCAATTGGCTTTTCAGACTTGTTTCTCCGCCTTTCAAATGGCTTTGTTACAGTTTTGCCGGCCTGTATAACTTTTATCGCAACCTGCCCTTTTAATCATGGATCAGTTTTTTTTCTACAATTTTTCCGGCCGTAATCTCCCCGATTATTCGCGCACAGACTTTGACACCATGCTGATCTTGAATGACATGGTCATCAGGACCGGCTTTCAGCTGCCTTTTCCGGCAGGCCCCAATGTTAAGGCGATAGACCTGAAAGGCGCAGTCGTTTTTGCACCTTTTTCCGACGCCCACGTTCATTTCACGCAGACCGGAATCAGCTATCTTGGCTGTGATCTTGAATCCGCACGCAGTCTTGGCGATGTTTTCGCCCTGATTGCCGAGGAAATCGACAATGGGCAGCTGTTGTTGGGCTTTAATCTCCAGGAACAGAGTTTACGGGAAAATCGTCTGCCAACTTCCGAGGAGCTTGACCGAATTTCTGCAGAAAAGATTATCTGGCTGGCTCGAAAAGATCTGCATTCTGCAGTATTGAACAGTGCCGGCCTGGCCTGGGCCATGGACTGCATGCCAGATTTGCAACACCAGCAGGGGTTCGTCTCCGGCGAGTATTATAATCGCCTTGCCTACCTGCTGGGCAACAAGATTCCAGACCAGATGCTTCTACAGGGCATGCAGATCGCCGCAGAAAAATGTCTCAAAAAAGGGGTCACCTTCATTCACGCCCTGGAAGGCTCAGGTTCCTCGCAGAGGGAAGCCGAACTTGTCGCCGACTTTTTCAAAAACAGCCAGCTGGATGGAGTTGTTTATCACCAGTCAACCGAAACCAGTTTCGCCGAAAAACACAAATTTCCCGGCTTTGGCGGCTGTTTGCTGGTCGATGGCTCTTTTGGCACAAGAAGCGCAGCATTGCACCAGGCTTATCTCGACGACCCGCAAAACACCGGTCAGCTCTACATGAATTCGGCCGACATTGAAGAATTGCTCAAAAAAGCACGCTACTCGAAATTGCAGCTGGCACTGCATGCAATTGGCGACCGGGCCATCGATCTGGTTGCCTCCAGCTATCACTGGTGCCGGCAAAAATACCACACTCAACCTTTGCCAGACCGCATCGAGCATTTCATTCTTCCTTCACCCAAGGCCATTCGCGCCACCAAAAGCGCCGAAGCAATGGTCTGTATTCAGCCCACCTTCGATCATTACTGGGGAGGTCCCGAAGGACTGTACAGCCAACGACTCGGTGTCGAACGGGCAATGAAATGCAACCCATTCAAAACTCTTCTCGATCTGGGCATTCCCCTGGCAGCCGGTTCAGATAGTCCGGTTACCCCGATCGACCCAATTCTCGGAATTCATGCCCTGGTAAACCATTCGAATCCAGAAGAAATACTTAGTCTGAATTCGGCCCTGTCGCTGTACATAACCGAACCACACCGTTTCGTCGGCAAAGAAAAAACTCGTGGACAACTTAAAACCGGCTTCAAAGGCGATTTTATCTGCCTTTCCGATGATCCTTTTCTGGTGCCGGAATCACGCTTGCGCAGTATCGAGGTTACCCGCACCTTCATTGGCGGCGCTGAAATAAAGTAAATCGCAAAAACGCAGTGTTTTGTTTCAGGCAGTCAGACTTCAATCACCATTTTCAAGATTTTAATCAGATATTAAACCGGCCACCTTTTACCACATTGAATTTGCAGTATCCGGTGACCGGCAGCTTTAAACCGAAATAATCTAAAAGCCTTTTATTCTTCGACTTCCTTCCAATCTTCAACCCGGCCAACCATTTTTTGCAGCAGGTCTTCGACTTTCTTCTCACTGGTGCTTTCGACCGTAATATTAACAAACGGCTTGTCCGGATCTGGCAGCACCATGGCCCATTCTTCATCGCTGAGAATAATTTTCACGCCATCGATGAGCTGAGTTTCTTTGTCTTTGGCGAATTCCATGGCATAGCGCATAACTTTGCCCTTGTCTTCCCATGGGCAAGGAACCCGGGTCGACTTGATGTAGAAGGAAGGCAGATCATTGACAATCGCCGACAGGGGCTTATTGATGTTCGCAAGGAACTCCAGAAGCTTCACCGTCGCCATCATGCCATCAAAAGCAGCATGAAATGCCGGGAAAATAATTCCCCCACTGCTGTCGACGCAAATTTCGACCTGATCGTTTATTGCCGCATCCATCAGCGCACGGCTGTTGGTTTTGGTGCGAACGACATTGCCGCCAGATTTGGCAGCAAGCTTTTCGATGCTGTGAGTCGAAGAAACAGGAACCGCTATTCTTGCGCCGGGTACCACTTCGAGCACCATGCGGATCCAGGTAAGCAAAGCTTCTTCTCCATGAATAATTCTGCCCTGGTCATCAATAAAGGTAATCCGTTCGGCACCATCGCCAAGAACGATTCCCAGATCAGCGCCCAATGATTTAACGATCGAGGCAACACTGGCTTGGGCACCTTCGGGGCTCATTCGTGTGGTCTTGATCTCATCCTGATATGCATTCAAAGAAATGACCTCGCAATTTAGCTTGCCGAGGAAAGTTGCGAAAATGCCGCTTGCTCCACTGTAGCCATAATCAAGAACTATTTTAAGGTTCTTTTCGCGAATTGCCTGCAGATCGAGGCAGCGCAGCAATTCTTCGCTGTAGTTTTCGGGCACGCGCGGCGGAAAAGTAATTTCACCGACCTCATTTATCGGCACACGGCGAAAATCTTCACGATTAAACAAACGTTCTATTGATTTTTTGGTGGCAACTGAAATATCACGGCCTTCAACATCGAACAGTATAATTTCGAGCTGATTGGTATCTTCGGCAGAAACCTTGACGTGAACCCCACCGCCACGCATAAAGGCATTGGGCTTGAATCTGGAAACGGGCGCAGGAGTTACACGTAGATCGGCGACATTGATCCCCGCAGAGCTAAGCCCGCAGATAATCGCACGGTTGATCATACGACTGATCTTGTGAGAATCACGGGAAGTTATGATACTCGCGCCCTTCTGCAAGGTCGATCCGAAGGCCGCACCAATTTTAGAAGCCATTTCCGGGGTAATTTCGACATTGGCCAGACCACAAATACCATAATCGTTAAACAGGTTTTTGGTCCATTTATCAGACCAGATCAGACTGGTATAAACCGTCGAACCTTCCTCAACCGACTTGCGCGGCCAGATTTTGATGTTCTCACGAACTGTAGCATTAGCACCGATACGGCATTCTTCGCCAATAACAACCCCTTTTTCAAGGGCGACACCGTTTTGAATGTGAGTGCTCCAGCTGACCACTGCATCCTCGATCTGAGCGCCATTGCCAACGTGAACGTTGTCCCAGAGAGTGGCGTTGCGTAAACGCGCACCCTTTTTTACGACACAGCCGTGGCCAAGAATACTGTTTTCGAGTTCAGCGCCATCTTCAATTTCGCAGTTGTCGCCGATTATAACTCCGCCCTTGAACTTGACCTTGGCTCCGATATTGGCGTTTTTGCCGACCCAGATATCTTTGCCGATGACGTTAAGCCGCTCGCCGGGAATCTGAATCTTGATGTCACCGGTCAGAACGTTCTGGTGTGCCAACATGTATTCTTCAAGATTGCCGATGTCTTTCCAGTAACCCTGAGCGATATAACCATAAAGCGGCAGGCCTTCTTTCAACATCAGCGGGAAAAGATTCTTGCTGAAATCAAATTCCGTTTTCGGCGGAATATATTTAAAAATCTCCGGTTCGAGAATATAGATGCCGGTATTGATAGTATCGCTGAAAACTTCGCCCCAGCTTGGCTTTTCAAGGAAACGGATAATTTTTCCGTCTTCGGCGGTAATGACGACGCCATATTCAAGCGGATTGGTTACCCGAGTCAGAACCATTGTCGCCATTGCCTTTTTCTCTTTGTGGTAGGCGATTGCTTCGGCCAGATCAAAGTCGGTAAGAACGTCGCCAGAAATGATGATAAAAGGCTCATCTTTCAGCTTTTCTTCGGTGTTCTTTACGCTGCCGGCCGTACCAAAATCGGCGGTAGCCATCTGATATTCCATTTCGATATCGAATTCTTCACCTTCACCAAAGTATTTGGTGATAACTTCAGGCTGAAAGTAAAGAATCGAGACGATCCTCTTCAAATCATACTGTTTAAGCAGATTCACGATGTGTTCCATCATCGGAATATTCGCTACGGGAACCATAGGCTTGGGAATATTACAGGTAATCGGTCGAAGACGCGTGCCAAAACCGCCGGCCATTATTACTGCTTTCATTTTTCTTTCCTCATTCATTCTTTTCCATTTACCAGAAGATCTATAACCTGGCTAAGCTATTGTAGATTCGGCAGCAGGCTAAGTCAACCAAAACGGCAGTTTAGTTCAACTCTTTCTTGTAATTCGGAAAAGCTCGTTGAATTTTTGCAGACCGGCCCTTTTCGCCAGCGCCAAAGAAGCATGGTTATCATTGGCGACGGCATAAGTTAGCCGCCTGGAAATTTTTTTAGACTCCTCGAGCATCTTCAGCAGTAAAAATCGACCCAGTCCCCTGCCCCGATATGCCGGCAGAACTTCGATATAGACTTCAAGACAGTTGTGAGTTTCTCTGATGGTCTTGATAAAGCCTACCATTTGTCGATCTGCGAACAGGTAAACTTCGGGAAAAAAGGCCTGAAATTCACGACATTGGCGACGAACCTGGCGAATACGAGCGTCAAATCCAGGCGGGCAAGCAGGGACAGCAGCCTTTTCGTTCACAGGAGCAGCAAACCAGTGAATGCTGCCTTGGGTCTGCCATCCTTCAAAGCATTTCAACCTGGTTTCCCCGACCAGCAACTGCAATTCATCTGGTGGAAGAGTGTCAATCAGCAAAGCCGCCCTGTTGATTTCACCGATAGCTCGGGCCAGGCTCCAATCAGCCGAACCGCTTTCGCCAGGCATATAAAGCCAGCCGTTCATCTCCCGGTCAACCAAGATCTTCAAGGTTTCTGGCTGGAGACAAAGCCTGGAAATTTCTTCGACGAAAGCAATTTCATCGTTGAGCAATTTTTTCAGAATGGCATCTTTCATCGCCTTTTATGCTGCACTGATTTTGGGCGATCATGCATTTTACGGCGGGTTTGCAAACGTTCACTGCGCTTTTTCAAGACTTTGATCGGCCGACCCGAAAAGTCGGTTTCACAATAAAACATAGCAGTTGCCAGACTGCCAGGCGTTGGCGTGAATTCCTGAATCTGTTCGTGAACCAGATTCAATTCTTTCACCTTTCGCGTCAGAATACTGTCGTCGCATCCGGGAAAAGAGCTGATCAGATAGGGTACCAGAAAAAGCTTTCGACCGTTGCGAGCACAGCTTTGGTAAAAACGTCTGGCAAACTCGGCAAAATCGGCATTGGCACCCTTACGCATCAAACTCAGGGCAGTTTTGTCAAAATGTTCAGGAGCAACTTTCAATTGGCCGGAAACATGGTTGTAAACGATTTTTTCAAATGTCTGCCAATCTCTTTCCCTTATCAAATCAAAACGCAGACCCGAACCGAGAAAAACGTGCCTGATTCCGGCAAGACCTGAAACTTCTTCAAGAATTTGCCAGAGTCGATCCAAACCGCCAACCATATTTGGACACAGTTCGCCCTCGGTGCAAATCTTTCGGCTGCAACCACCGGTTTTACAAAACCAGCCGTACATATTTACCGCCGGGCCGCCAATATCCGGGATTACCCCCTTGAAATCCGGATGCGCCAGGAAAGTCCTTGCCTCAGCAACTATATCTTCCGGACTGCGGGAACGAATAAATCGCCCCTGATGCAAAGACAAAGCGCAGAAGGTGCAAGCGCCAACACAGCCGCGATGCGATTGAATCGAAAACTGCACCGGCTCCAGAGCGGGAATCGGTTGCGAATAAATCGGGTGACTGCGACGAATGAACGGCAACCGGCCCATTATTTGGGTTTCGTGCTGCAAATCATTTTCATCGGGCGGGAATGAGATAATGTCGCCTTTGGGGTGGCTTTGAATCAGTACCGGCCCACCAGGCCTGATCATACGATCGATTATAAGCGACATTTCCATAAAAGCTTTTTTGTCGGCATGACATTCGGGTACTCCCGGCAAAATCAAGGTTTCATGTTCGAGCTTATCCTGCCATGAATCATGCTTTACGCGAATGCAGGTCTGGGGAATCTGCGGCAAAGAAGCTCTTTGTTCCTGTGCCAACCAGTCAACAACCTTGGGTAAAACTGCTTCAGCCATCCCGTAAACAATTATATCGGCTGGGGCATCGAAAAGAATCGGGTCGCGCAGGCGATCTTCCCAAAAATCATAGTGAACGAACCGTCGCATCGAAGCCTCGACCCCACCCAAAACTATCGGCACCTTCTTAAACAACTGTTTAATTTTTTGCACATACACCTGAGCTGCGCGCTTTGGCCTTAGCCCTGGCTCGCCCCCAGGTGAAAGGCGATCTTTGCTGCGCGGCATTTTTGTGGCAGTGAAGTTGGCTACCATGCTGTCCATGGCTCCGGGAACCACGGCAAAAAAACGTGTTGGTTCACCCCAGACCTGAAAATCCGGATCATTTTTCCAGTCCGGTTGAGCGATTATAGCGACGCTCAAACCCTTTTCCTCGAGAATACGACAGACGACTGCCACTGGAAAGGCTGGATGATCGACGTATGCATCGCCGGAAATGATTACAACATCGAATCTTTTCCGCGAAGCATTCGTGTCGGGATAAATCTGCCCACGAAATGAAAGCGGCGGAAACTTTGGCATTTTAAAAGCCTTGTTTACCACTTGGCATCGAGAACAAAAACCTGAATCGCCGAAAACCGTGCTTTATCGACGACATACAACGGCGAAACCAGATATTTTTCTTTGAGTACCATGGTTGAAGATGAGCCGCCATCGAGAAAAAATGCGTCCTGAACCTTGGCGAATACCGGCTCCTTTACCAGTGTCCGCGCAATCTTGTGCAGACTCTGTCCTTCTTCGAACACCAGCAGATAAAGGTTACGATCGCTGTCCTGGGCAATTACCGTATGGCGGCTCTGCTGGTCTTCGCGGCGAAAAAGAAAACGCTGTCTCTCATAAGATTCGCGATGAACGTCGTGGCGTGAGCGCAAAAGCCAGCCGCCACCACCGATCAGATTATCGATCCGCCCATAGATTTCCGAAACATTGAACCAACCCTGCTCTTTGAAAGCATATCTGAGCAGATCAGGCCCCTTGACCGAGGTTTCACCAACATACCAGTATTGCCGATTCTTGGTCGCGCGAAAGCTGGCAAGAAAGCACCTTGACAGGGCGCCGGGAATCTGGCGCAACCCGGGCGGAATAGCCCCATCGGAAACTATCGGGCCCAGAACGCCCCGACTGGAATAAAAACTTCCGTTGATTGCCGCGATCAGATTGAGACCGTACATTTCCCGGCACTCTTTAAAACGCTCAAGCAGGCCTTTGTCGTCGGTCCAGGTGTCAACCCGTATCTCAACCTTGCCCTGGGTAATTTTCAGGCCTTTACAGCCCTTAACATTGATTATTTCAATACCTTCAGGCATTTTGCCAAAATCATCGGCATCAAAATTTTTGGCAACCTGGCCAAAAATGCGGCGCATTTCATTCTTGAATTGAACCCGGGCCTCTTTTTCTGAAACATTTGCTGCCGAAGAAGCGTTCTGTGCCGCCACGACGGGATATGTAAGCAAAAATAGAAGGAGAACGAGTAGAAGTTTGTTTTTCATATAATTATTGGAATATTTCGGAAAAATCACTGACATCGACGGCAAAGAAGGTATTCGATTCATCTCCGCCATTTTGCATGGCATAACCGATATGAAAGCGCATCGGAATACGCTTGAACAACAGTGCCTGCATGTGTAATTCTACACCGCGATCGAAAAAGAATCGGAATTTCTGACCGGTGCTGCGAACATCGGCCATTTCGGCAAAGGCCTGGACCGCCAGAAACTCATTGTAAATCCAGCCCATGAATCTCGGAAACTGGAATTTAACCGGCCGGCCAAGGTGCAAGGAAAATGCTCTGAGCGAATCGCCGGAGATGAAGCCAGAATCGAATGCCCGTAAATAATCGCCACCGCCAAGGCTCAGATCGTCGGGGCGG
>CAZTHA010000067.1:0-14996 GCA_964613435.1 uncultured bacterium | reverse complement strand
TCGATAAAATGCTGGGTCGTATCGAAGAACTTCTTGCGCAAACCAGATTCATTGCCATGTCAGGGACCATTCCCGGCCGCATGAATGATGATTTTTATCAAAAGATTTTAAACCTTTGTTTGCAGCATCGAACCGAAGTTTTTCTCGATGCCCGTGAAGAACCATTGAAAAAGGCTTGTGATATTGGCGGATTTTTTCTAAAACATAACCGCGAAGAAGCTTTGGCAACCTTTGCCGTAGATCCTTTCGTCGACCCGGGTCGGTTTTTCCGGATTCTGCAGAATTTTCGCATCTGGGGGGCAATGATCACCGATGGAAAAAGGGATATTTTGCTGTGGGACGGCAATCAAGTCTGGCATCTGCAACCTGTTGCCGCCCGTGAAGTCAGTTCGGTTGGCTGCGGCGACGCCACTTTGGCTGGGCTGATTTATGGGCGCAGTCTTGGTTTGTCATTGCTTGACGCGGCAAAATGGGGTTTGGCGGCCGGAGCTGCCGATGCTGAAATGCCCGGACCCTGTGACGCCGATGCCGAAATGGTTTTGGGCAAATACAAGCTTGTGGCCGAACCGGTATCCTTAGCCGGGTAAAAAAATGGCTGCCACATTTTCAGCGTGGCAACCATTTGCAAAAATCCGACTAAATTCGCCCAGGTCAGTCGTTGAAGCGGTTTCTTCTTTCTTCAAGAGTTCTGATGTCGAGTGTGCGGCCCATGACAACGATTTCAAGCTTGAAAGTTCTTTCATTGTCAGAATAATCCTTGGCGGTCACGGTCAAATTGTATTCGGGGCCGCTGGTCGCATTTTCGAATCTGAATACGTGCTCGATTGCGCTCATCATATCGGTCGGTGAAATAGAGCCAGAATCGTTGTAAGCAGCTTCTTTGTCCTGTATGGACCAGTTCAGGGATGAGATACCGAAATTCTTGGCCATTACCCCTGAGTTGATGTTGTCAAAGGCCCGAATATAGAACACGAGTCGGTTATTCTTTTGACAGACGAAGGCGACATTGGAATCGTCGTTCACTGTTGAGACGGCATTTGCATCACTCAGGTATTTGGTGAAAAGCCCGTTGATGTCCGAGGTATCAGTGAATTCATGCTCGGTATTGATCTGGTTCTCTTTGTTAAAGTAGGGCAGGGTCAGACTGGCATCGGCGTAATTGGATTTAAAGGCGGCCGAGCCCATTTGGCTGAAGCTGGCATCAACATGTTCTTTTGAGCCGAAAACATGGTATTTATTGGTTCTTGTATCGAAAACCACAACCTGAATTTCTGGGGCAATCTTATCTTTAGCCTTGTTGTAAGCCAGGTTGCTCCAGCTTGAAGTATCAATGCCGGCATCCGAAAACTTGTCGAGCATGTCGCCGACAGGTATGTCTGAGGCTCCGGTTGGGTGATAAGCACGATCGCTGCCAACTTCCGGGTTTGCGGTCGGCTGAACGAGACTTTCGCCGACATCGTCATAAACCGTTTGGTATTCTGGGCCATCGTTACCCTGTGAGTCTTTGGCAATGGCAAAGAGTTTGAATTTCGGCATCGGTGAGCTGTTACCTGTGTCTGCGTCTGCGCCGTTGCATAGCAGCCAGGGACGGGGTTGTTGGATTTTAACTTTGCCGGAAACGCGATTCAAAGAGCCGACAAGTCGGTTGTCGGAGTTCTTTTTCTCAACAGTAGCCGGTGAGATAACGACATCAGATACTTCGGCTCTTTTCCAGACCCAGGTCGGCTGGAATTTATAGCTTTTGAAAATCGGTTGTTTGTCGCTAAGGCTTTGCAGGTCGGCAAGGCCATAGCCGCCTGTTTTCAAGGCATTCATGTTAAGTCCGCTGGATGGGGTATAAGTGTAGCATGGATAGGTGTAATAGACTTGCACCTTCATATTGGTCGCACTTTGATTGAAATTAGCTCCACCTAAGGTTTCGTTGAATGGCTTGTTGAAATAAGGGTTGGTATCGAGCATTATCATTTCGAAGTCCATTGTTGTCGGCCCGGTTTCTGCGAATCCATCGCCGACATTGACCGAAAAATTGGCGGCAATCGGTCCTTTGGTGTCAAAAACGATAAAGTCTGTAGACCCGGCTTCATCGGCGGGTTTGGTGACTTTTAGGTTGAGCTGCTCGCTACATTTGTTATAACTGTTAAACTTCCATACTTCGCGTGTTTCGTAGGTCGCCGGGGTTATCAAGGTGCCGCTGGCATCGTAAACGGCCGGTGTCATTTCCCGGGTTTCGGAATCTTTTTTGTATACTCTTTCTTCCCAGGCCCAGTAGATATGGGTTATTTCAAAACCCGCGCTAGGAGCCCATACTTTGAATTTCACCTTGGAATCTTCCTTGTTGCCGTTATAAGAAGGAATATCGAAGGTAATGCTGTAGTCAGGACCGGGAACGCCATCGGTGCCATCGGCGCTTATTGGCAGTAACGAGGGGGTTGAGAGAATTTCGATATTTGCTGCCGAGTTTCCTGACCTGATATAAGCTTTGTAATCAGTTACCTCGATTTCGGTAAGGTCGATCTGGATGTCTTCGATCAGAAGGCCTTCGCCAAAAACCTCAACTGCCCAATTGTCGGAGATTCTTTTCACGCTTTTGGGGGTACCTTCAAAATTTATCGGTACCGGATCGACATTTTTTGTTGAATTCGGGAAGACATAGTCGATCGAGGGCTCAACCGGAGCGTCGGTTAATCCAGAAATGGGAAAAAGTCCTTCATCGGGGTATTCGGTTGCCTGCCCGCCAATTGTCGACACTTCGCTTTCCTGTCCAGGCTGGGCAAAGGTTGACAGGGTCAGGTAGGGGCCAAGATCGCCGGCTACAAAAGCGTCACCTGTCGATATCCCTGTGGTTCTGGTAAAAGCTTCGACAACTTTACCCTTTCCCTGGACTTCAAAGAAATCAGCCATAGCCGATGCCGGAAAGTAGCCGTAGCCGTTTGGCTTGTCGGTTCCCGGTTCAAAAGCAATGCCGGCTTTGGTGCACCATTCATATTTGTCGTGTTGAAGAGCGTTGCCGGTGTTATGTGCGGCCGGATCCCAGACAGTTTTGAAGCTGGCAGTCGTGCCCTGGGGGACAACATAGAAGAACGTGTTGCCTTCGGTCACCAGGGTCATATCTGCGCCGGTAGAGTTAATTGGAACAATGGCAGCGCAGGGTTCTGCCGGAAGACTGCAGGCATTCGCAGCCAGTGGTGAAAGGCAAAGGGCCAATAAAAACAGATAAAAATACTTCCTCGTAAACAACATAATTGGTCCTCCTGACAGAACTAATTTTCTCTGGTTAATTTAACCGTCTTGATCATTTCTTCTTTTCGAATATCCATACCACCGCGATCGAGTCTGCTTTGCCCGATGGCGGTGATTTGTGCCGATATGATAAGCTGGCGTTTGCCGGGGTCGGTATAGGCGCTTATTACCTTGAAGTCATTAACCCGACTTCCCCAGTCTGCCGGGAGATCTGGAACCTTCAGCGGAAACGATGCCGTATTACAATCAGAATAAAACTGTGAAAGCCCAAGTGAGTTCGAGCTTGAAGGGTTTACTGTAAAGGTTGAGCTGGCAATTATCCCTCTGAAGGGGCAGTAACCCAATGAAAGAACGCCTGCATCGCAGGCCTCCTGCGGAAAAGCGCTGAGTTTGAGCAGCATCATCTGAATGGCCGATTGGGCCATAAAATTCGCCTGAATGAAATGTATGCTGCTTAGGTTCTGTTGTTTTGACTCTTTGCGAAACAAGGCTAAAGAAGCGGCGAAAACCATAACACAGACACAGAATGTCAATACCAACGGTATTGCCATACCTTTTTTCGGGGCAAAGTTTTTTTTTCTAGTGGGTAACAAGAAATGTCCTCCTCGCAACCAGCTTGAAGGTGTTTTTCGCTTCATAATCCGCCTGATTCGGCAGCTTCCATCTGACTGTCATGCAGATGTCGACCATCAAAGAGGTGCCGGCGAGGGCCGGGTAAATTTCCGCGATGCTCATCTCGTCGGGGGTTGGATCTATTACCGAAGATGGATTGCTCTCTATTCCACTGCTACAGCTTAAAGGGTCGTGAAAAACGAACTTCGGAATTTTAAATTTTAATTCAGTATTTGAAAATTCATAAACATCATACTTCCAGGCGATGTCGTTGCCTTTAATGGTTTCAATCGTTTCAGTTCCGCTGTTGTCAATAAGGTTAGTTCGGCTGATTACGTAGAGAAGCTGGTTCATTTTTTCTTTGGCCAGGTTGGCGGCAATGCCTTCTACATCCTGCTCCCGGGTGCCTCGGTTTGAATAGTCGAGAAGCCCAAGCACCGGCAGAATGATGGCGCCAAGTATGGCGACCGCTATCATTATTTCCACCAGCGTTAGAGCTCTTCTATTACTCATAAATCTCGTACAACCTCGACTTCAACTTTTGCACCAGTCCGGTCAATGATCTGGGCTTCGGGAAAATGATCACGGTCATGGTGTCTTACCAACAGTTCCATGGTTATCATGCTGCCCATTCTCTCGTTGTCCGGGTCGAACGGTTCGTGGGTCAGGCGCACCTCTTCAACATTGTCGATAATTTTGTAGTTGTTGAGCAAACGTTCTTTGTTCAGGGGATCATCTCCCTGTTCTTTTCCTTTGGAAATTATTAATGCACCATTTTCCAGCTTGAGTTCGCATTTGAAAATCGCGCCAGGGCTGTCGGCGTCGCCGGAAACGAATGGCAGGCAGATATACCAGTGGGCAATATCGCCGCTGGTTATCGTATCGCCAGCAGCAAGTCGAAGCTGAAATCCGACGTCGGAAATGACTGTTCCACCAAGCGTTACATCGGTTCGATAGGTTGCTTTTTGCATTTCTTCACGGACAAAGTGCAGGCCGTTTCTCAGCTTGTTTTGTGTTGCAAGAGCCCAACTGCCCTTTTGAAAAGATCGCGACATCGCAATGAATACCTTATAACCAAAAAACGTGAATAGCGAAAGCACGGCAGAAGCAATCAGTATTTCTACCAACGTAAACCCAACCGTTCTTCTCTTGTGTGTATACATTCTATTTAATTATAACAGATGGAATGCCATACTGTACCTGCTTCAGCTATCTCTCAATATGGTTTCAACGTTTTCGCCGGTTAGAACGCTGATTATTTCAGCAATTGGCCGCTTATTTGGCCCGGTGGCGTCTTCGAGCATCTTTTGTAATACTGTTATGCCAACTGGGCCATAACCATTGAGCGTTCTAATAATCATACCCTGTCGAGCTGCTCTTTTTTCGTTGCGGTAAATCTTGAAAAGTCTGGGAATTGCACGGCCAGGAAGGATGGGCAGGTTTTCCAGGGTTGTTATTGCCGACCATTTGATAACGAACTCATCATTGCCGAGAAGATTGATGATATAGGGACCACAGATTTGTGCCCCGGGATTGCCGATTTTAACCAGCGCTCTCAACGTCGCGACAATTGTTTGAATATCGTCGGAGGACAGAAATTCGGCCATTTTGGCCATTACTTCAGGCAACGGAAGCCTTAACAAACCAAGACGCCAGATTATTTGCAGTTTTTTCTGGCTATCCGTTTCCTGGTCATATTCTTCAAGAAGTTTCAGGGCTTTTTGTTTTGCAAGATTTATCGCGAAGGATTCTCCTGATGCGGAATCGAAATCTACCTGGGGAATATCAGCCTCGGGGATCTCAACTTCCTGGGTCGTCTGCCCCGCCGAATTAACGGCATTGTTGCCAACCGCATCGGGTTGCCTGGCCGGGGGAACCGGCTCTATTGGAGCTGCAGTTGCCATTTTCAGGATCTCGCGACTTTCATTTAAAAGCCTTTTCGCGTCTTCACGGCGAGGCGAGTCTTCGCTGGCTGCGATGAACTTTTCAAGCACGATTGAAGCTTTTTCGTATTGTCCGGAATAGTAAGTAAAGGCACCAAGAAAAAACATGGCGTCGGGCAAGTTCTGATTTTTTTTGAAAAACTCCAGGCCTTTGCTGATGAAGCCAAAATCGTTGGAAAGAATGCTGCGGTCAGCTTCAACTGCTTCGTAAAAAGTTTGATAGCCTTCGAGTTCTTTGTTAAAAGCCAGCAGATATCTGGCTTTTTCAAGCAGGGTCTGATTCTGCTGGTCGTTATTCGAACCGGAAATTTCCTTGGCGTTGGCTTTAACCAGTTCCTGAAGGCGGATAATTCTATCTGAAAGGCCGGGAATACTTGTTTTCAGTTCGCTGGCAAATCGAAACGCCTTGAGGGCCATGTCGTAATTTTGCTCTGACTCATAGACGTAGCCAAGCGCAAGCCAGAGCCTGTATTCGCTGCGATTGCTCTTAAGCGCTTCAGTAAGAAGGCTTCTTGCGGCCGGATGGTCTTTCTCGCGTAAATGTTGCTGAACCTGATTGAGAGTCTCTGAAACATTGGTTGAATGTGCGGTTACGGCCGACAAAAAAATAAAAGCGGACAACAGGAATCCTGTCATGGTTCTCAGATTCATACATTCAACTCCTCTGGGCATTACTGCAGGATATTCGGACAAAAATTACAGGCCTTTTTCCTTAAGATACTCTTCCATGGTCTTGCCTTCTTTTTCCAGTTTCTTTTTCAGTTCTTCCTGGCCGGGCAATTCGCCACGCTTTTGCTTTTCGATGATGGTCGCCTTGATTTCTTCAAGCACTGATTCTCGCTCTTCATCGGTTGTAGCATCCTCAAGCTTGGCTCTGGCATCGGAGATGATATCCTCAATCTTCTTTTTGTCGTCTTCGGAAATTTTTTGGCTGCCGCTGCCGATCAGTTCTTCGAGATCCTGGCGGGTAAATTCGCCGGCTTCGATTGTGTCGAGCAGTTTTTCTTTGTTTGATCGGTTCAGGTAGTCAAATTTATGCGTTATGACGAACTCTTCATTTGAATCTTCGACATAGTCGAGGGCGCGCATGTAGACTTCGGCAGCCTTGTCCTTTTTGTTGGCTATTTCATAAAGAAATGCCAGTTGCAGCATGGGTTCTTTCTGCCATTCACTGCCTTCGAAAGACTTTTTCAGTGCCTCTTCGTAGATTTTGATGATCGATTCAAGCAGCTTGAAGTTTTTGTAGCGCAGTGGCGGATTTAGGCGAAATGCCTGGAAAACGGTAACGGCAAGCTTCAATTTTTGTGGGCTGTCCTTGTGTTTTTTATAAAGTTCAAATTTTTCGCTGCCGGCCTTATTGAATTCTTCCTGGAGTTCTTTGATTTTCTTTTTCGAACTTTTCAGCTTGGTATTGTAGTCATCGCCCTTGTCTGGTGAAGGACGCGATCGGCCAACTATTTCAAGGTTTCCCTTGGCATCGAGATAATTTTGGTTCTTGAATTGGACCTGGCCAAGAATGTAGCGAAAAAAGGCGTTATCCGGCTCAATTTTCAATGCTTCAACCAGATTTTTTTCGGCTGATGTCAGATCTTTGGCGACAAACGCCGCCTCTGCTTTCTTATAAAAAGCCTCTGCTTCCGGATTGAGTGCAGAAGCAAAAATGCTGGAGTTTGATAAAATAATCCCTGCGACAAGGAGGGCTGAAATGGCAATCAGTATTTTTTTCATGAGTTCCTCATAATAAAACAAAAAATTTCTTAGTTTTTTTCAATATATCAGAATAGAGTAAAGTTGTCATCAGAACAATAGTATTATAACATCTCAAGGAATTTAAGCTAACGCCATGAATAATCAACCGGAAAATACAAAAACGCTAAAAAACTCTGACTCATTCTTGCTGGAGTCTTTTCTAATATTGGTTTTGCCAATGCTTCTGGTGCTGGGCAGCTTTTTGTTTTTTCGCGGCTATTATCGCACCGGTCAGGCAGATGAATTTTTCAATGATGCTCGCAGTCAGCTTGAAATAATCAGGCGTGAAAGTGTAGACAGCATTTTTATTCAAAAAAGATTGAATCTTATGTACGGGATGTTGTCGGAAGAGATAATTTCGCCCAATTCAATTCAACTGTTTCTCGATCGTGTGAAGGCCGAAGGATTAAGCTTTGCCAATTTTCGTTTTTTCGACGAAAAGGGGCGGCATATTCCGCTCAAAGGTGAGTCAGAGACCTATCGGGTTTTCATTCGAAAAATATTTTCTGCCCTTATTCAACCGGAATTGGAGGGCAAGACTGTTCTGCTCAGCCAGCATTCTGCTTTTTTCGAATCTTTTCTTGGCAAGGTCAGTCCGGCTTCACTGGTCAACGAAAAATCAAGTTTGATTCGGGTGAGCTTGAACGGAAAGCCCGGCTGGTTCTATTGGAACGCTTTTTTTTCGCATCTTGAGGGCGATCGTTTTAAAGGCGGAATGATCGTTTTTTTTGAGGACTCCGCTATTCCTGCTGACTTTGGCTTTAAAAAGCTGATTTCTGAAGAGATTCGTCAAAAGGCGTTGGGAAGCCAATCGGCTGCTGGTCTGGTGAATTTTCAGAATTCCCGGCGAGACTACCTTAGCCCGGGTTTTCTCAATCTGGCTGGTTTGAGTCTGGATGCGCTTCGAGAGAGAGTCTTGAAAATGCGTCGGGAATTGTCCTATGAAGAAGAACTGCCGCGCGGTTATCTTGTGGCTCTGCCGGTTGATTCAGAGCGTTCTTTGCTTTATTTCAAGTCTTCATTGCCTTCAAGTTTCGATAAGGCTCTATTTGTTTTGGGTTTGCTGTTGATGGTGGCGATTGTTGCCCTGTTTAGAGCCTTTTTTAACTTTTTCGCCGGTGGTAAGATGCCGCAATGGGAAACACCGGTAAAATTGAAATTCGTTATCGGAGCATCGATTTCTTTGCCCATGCTTGGTTTGATCGTTGTCGCAATTATTGTTGGCAATTTTCATCAGCGCTCGGCTGTGCGTGAGATTTCTGATCGCCTGACCGGCTTTATCAATGCGGTCGATGAAAAATACATCGACGCAGTAAAGGAGCTGGAAAGAGACTATCTCCTTTTGGCGGAAAATCTCGAGAAAACCGCCGAAAAAAGTGATCTTGTGCCAATGGCATCAGCTCTTCATCGAGAAGGAAAGTTTCGCCAGCTGTTTTTGCTGGGAAGTGACGGCCGGGTCAGGTTTTCGTTTCCGAGCACGCCCTCATTTGGCGGTTTGCTCGGTAAATTTCTGCCGGCCCTGGCGAAGAAGCTTTTTGCCGGACGCTCACAAGAGGGGAATTCATGGCGCAATCGGGTTAATGACATGATGTTTGACGCAATGACCGAAAACCTTGGCGAGCTTCTTGGAGACGCCGAAGGCCGGGCAAATTTCATGAAAATTTTCGAGAAGCGAGATCAGATCGTTGAGTTTCGCCTGGCCAATCAAAGGTTCTATATTTTTACCCATTTTCTCGATACCGGTCGGTTTGAGAAACATCCTGAATTATTGATCGTTTGGCACGATGCCGGAAGCTTTGCCGGCCGTTATCTCAAGCAGCAGGTACAAAAATACCAGAGTGGCAAAGACTCGCCGATAAGGTTGGCCATGCGGCCACGTCGGGTAGAGCAACCGCCTTATCCGGGCGAGTTGGTGAAGTATCCCTTCGCCGTGACCATGTTCGAAAAGGTCGTTGCCACAGAAAATCAACAGTTTGCGGTGGCCCCGAAGGATGGTGAAAATTGGTTGATTGTCGCTTCTCCGATGAAGCGTTCGTCAGGTTTTGTTCTTTTTGCCATGCAATCGCTGGAAAATCTTGAGCGCGAAGTTTTTTTTGGCAAAATTCTTTTGTTGATGGCAATTCTGGTGTCTGGTCTGACCGCCTGGCGAGTTTTTTCAATTGCCGAAAAAATGCCCTGATTATTTTATTGACTCCTGTTCAAATTTGATCTATCATTGAAAATTCAATTCGCGTTTTACGATATGTTTTAACAGGAGTACCGCTTGGGTATTATTTCGAACGAAATAATAGCAGAGATCCGGGAAAGAACCGATATCGTCCAGATCATCGGGGAACATGTACGCCTGATTCCTTCCGGCCATAATTACAAGGCGCTTTGCCCCTTCCACAAAGAAAAGACTCCCAGCTTCAATGTTGTGCCAGACAAGCAGATTTATCATTGTTTTGGCTGTGGCAAAGGTGGCGATGTTTTTGCTTTTATTATGGAACTCGAGCACATGACATTTCCTGAAACGGTTAAATATTTGGCAATGCGCGTCGGAATGGAATTGCCGACCGAAAAAGATCCGGAATACGAAAAAAAATCCGAAGTTTTCAATATGCTCGAGCAGGCAACCAGATTTTACGAAAAGAATCTGGTTGATAATGAATCCGGGCAAATTGCCCGGGATTACCTTCGCAAACGTCGGCTTTCATTCGATACGGCGCGAAAATTCAGAATGGGCCTTTCTCTCGAGTCCTGGGACGCCCTGACCCTGAAATACGGTAGGACCCAGGAAAATTTGCGGGTTCTGGAACGGGCTGGGTTGGCAAAACCCCGGACCACCGGTAATGGCTATTACGACACTTTTAGAAATCGCCTGATGATTCCAATAATTGACAATCATGGACGGGTCGCCGGTTTTGGCGGCCGAGTCATCGGTGGCGACGAAGAACCGAAGTATCTCAATTCTCCTGAAACGGAAACTTTCAACAAGAGAAAAATGCTGTTCAATTTTCGCGAAGCGCTGCCAACGATCAGACGCTTGAATTCTGCAATCGTCGTTGAGGGCTATCTCGATGCCATTAGCCTCGCACAGCATGGAATCACCAATGTCGTCGCCACCCTGGGAACGGCAATCACTCCAGACCAGATTCACATGCTCGCAAGAAATTGCGAAACGGTATTTTTCTGTTATGACGCCGATGCGGCCGGGCAAAGAGCCACGCTTAGGGCAATTTCGCTGCAGAAGGATACCCCGATCAATGCCCGGGTCATTTCCTTTCCCGACCCGAAAGATGACCCCGACAGTTTCATCTGTCGTGAAGGGGCCGAAAGTTTTAAAAAACTGCTTGAAAAAGCGGCAGATATATATACTTTTCTGATAGAAAGTCATACCCGTGGTTTAAAGCCTCCCCTTGAAATCCAGTTGAAAGAAAAGCTGATTCAGGAGTTTAAAGAGTTGATTCCCGCCATCCACAGTTCAATTGCGAGAAGTGAAGTGATTCGAAAAATCTCGAAACTGCTGGATATGGAACCTCTGACCCTTGAAAAAGAATTCGCCGGAAGCGAGGCGCCCAGAATAGTTGATGGACAGAAGAAAAGGGCTATAGTGTCTCCGAAATTGAATGCCTCGGTGCAGAGGCAGGAATGGGTGCTCAAGCATCTGCTCGAGCAGCCTGAAGAGCTGGAGCGTGTGCGCGCGCTTCTCTCGCCGGAAGATTTTTCCGACCCCCGCTTGAAAAAGTTATTTGAAGCAATAAGCTTTCAACAACAGGCGGCAAGTGGTGCGCTTAAACCGGCAGAGATTTTGGCTGCGCTCGATGAACCAGAGCTGATTTCCCGTCTGAGTGAGTTGATCACCACACTTGAAGACCGGCCACCTGAACCGTTCATGGAATGTGTCAAGGGACTGTTGAAAAGTCGGCTGGAAAACGAAATGAAGGCACTGCAGGCAAAAATAAGAGACGTTGAAAAGAAAGGCGATGACAGACAACTGGCTCTGCTCAGCATGGAGCAGATTGAAATTAAACGCAAGATTGACTTGCTTTATTGATTACCTAGTTGAGGAAAAACACTTATGAATTCAGAGCAGGCAACGCAAACCAAGGCCAAGGCTTCCAAAAAAAAGGATCCTCGCACCCTTGAAGAAATCAGAAATGACTTGCTGGAGCTTGGTAGCCAGCAGGGTTATTTATCTTATCAGGAAATAAACAAGGCATTGCCGGACGGATTGCCGACCGAAGCTTTTGAGGAAATCATCAATGAGCTGATGGATCGGAATGTCGAGCTGGTCGATGACGACGAAGTTCGCCTTGATAAAAAAGTCCCGGTAGCGGCTGAAGACAAAAAAGAAGAAGAAGAAGACAAAGCTCAGCAGGATTTCGATGATATCGATGATTCTGTTAGGGTTTATCTGCGCGAAATAGGAAAAATCAGGCTTCTGACCATGCAGGAAGAAGTGACTCTCGCCAAGCGCATTGAACATGGCGATTCTGAAGCTCAGCGAAAGTTGATCGAAGCCAACCTCAGATTGGTGGTTTCGGTGGCCAAAAAATATACCAAGCGCGGACTGTTGTTTCTGGATCTGATCCAGGAAGGCAATCAGGGGCTGATCAGAGCCGTTGAAAAATTCAAATACCGCAAAGGTTACAAGTTTTCAACCTACGCCATCTGGTGGATCAGGCAGGCGATTACCCGTGCTATTGCCGATCAGGCCAGAACCATCCGTATTCCGGTACACATGGTTGAAACTATCAACAAGTTGCGCAAGGCTTCGCGCAAATTGGTGCAGAAACTTGGGCGCGACCCGGCAGTCGAAGAACTTGCCGTTGAGGTTGGCTTGCCGGTCGAAAAAGTTAAAAATATAATGAAAACCGCCATGGACCCAATTTCTCTTGAAACTCCAATCAACGGGGAAGAGGATTCGCATCTTGGCGATTTTGTCGAAGACAAGTCGGCTTTGCCACCGGCAGAAACCGCTTTTAACCTGATTCTTAAAGAGCAGATCAATAAGGTGCTGGCTACTCTGACCGAACGTGAGTCGCGAGTAATTAAATATCGCTTTGGTCTTGAAGATGGTTGGCAGAGAACCCTTGAAGAAGTCGGGCAGAAGTTTGGCGTTACCAGAGAACGAATTCGCCAGATCGAAGCAAAAGCGCTCAGAAAGCTGCGGCACCCAAGTCGTTCCAAAAAATTAAAAGAATTTTACATGGAATAAAAAAGTGCTTGATTTATTTAAAGCGCTATGTTATGATCATTGTTACGTCACGGGCCTATAGCTCAGTTGGTTAGAGCCTCCGGCTCATAACCGGATGGTCGCTGGTTCGAGTCCAGCTGGGCCCAAACGCACAAAATGAATGTCCTGCCCCTTTCGTCTAGTGGCCCAGGACACAGCCCTTTCAAGGCTGCGACAGGGGTTCGAATCCCCTAAGGGGCGTTCATTTATATATTTGTCCTGTTTTGCCCCTTTCGTCTAGTGGCCCAGGACACAGCCCTTTCAAGGCTGCGACAGGGGTTCGAATCCCCTAAGGGGCGCTTGTGAAACGCGAGATCTGATGTTAATGCAGATCTCGCGTTTTGTTTTGTGCAAAAATCAGAATATTGAAGTGAGTGTGCAAAACCAGTTGCTGCAAAGCCCGAACTTCGTTTTGTAATAAGCTGGTTTGAAAAAAGTCTTAACATTCCTTGCGGGGTTATGAAACGGTGTGTATACTTATCAAATAAGTTATAAGGTACGGAGGGTGTACATGAAAAAGATTTTGATTACCGCATTAGGCGCTTTTATCTGTTCGCAGGCACTTGCTTTTGATGTGTCGCCGACCCAGATCAACACCGGAAAAAAATTGAACAAGCAGGTGCAGGTCAATCCGCAGCTGATTAAAAAGCTTTTCAAGAATAAATCCCTGGCAAACAATATTGAAATGCTGATCGTCACTGAAGATGGCGAAAGAATTTCGAGCTTGCGCGGCGATTTATCTTCGCCTTTTTCCGGCAACATAGTAGAAGCAGCTATGAATTATCTGCGTGAAAATGCTGAAATTTTCAACCTGCCCACTGATCGCGACGTTGAAATTCTGCGAGTTGTAAAAAATGAAAGAAACGGCCAGGTCAGCCATGTTGGTTTCCAAATGATCATAGATGGTGTCTGGGTCAATGAAGCAAAGATTGAACTGCACGTTGACAAAGAAGGGGTAGTTACCCTGGCAAACGGTTCCCTGCCGACCATTGATGAAATAACTAACCAGATCACCCTTGGAAAATACCAGGCCATTGGTAAGGCTCGCGAATCGATTAAAGCCAATAAATTCCGCTCCATGCCTCAGGCTGAATTGCAGATTATTCCCTGCGAAAACAAGACCGGTAAAATGGCTTATGTAACCAGACTCCCTGTCGATGAACCTCTGGGTGACTGGGAAATCGTAGTTGATGCCGACACCGGTGAAATAATCAGAACCAACAACGAAATGAATTTTGTCGAAACCGGTAAGGGTGCCCTTTATGTAACCAATCCAATGATCTGTGAAGTTACCGAAGAGCCTCTCCTTCATTTAACCACCAATACTCTGACCGGGCTTTATGCCAAAATCGACAACGAAGACGGTGAAGAATCGGTTAGTGAAGAAAATGTTCATATTTATGAACCTGACCACACCCATTTTGATGAAGTTAACATGTATAACTACATCACCACTATTCATGATTTCTATAAAGATGTTCTTGGTCATGACAAACTTGATAAGCCGATGAAAGCGGTTGTTCATCTCGGCACCGATTATGACAATGCTTATTTCAGCCCCTGGCAGCAGTCTTTTGCCTTTGGTGACGGCAGCAAATTCAATGATCTGGCCAAAGAAGCGGCGATTGCCTATCATGAATATTCGCATGCAGTAATTAACTCAATTACCTATCTTGCTTACAGCGGTGAATCTGGAGCGATCAATGAAGGTCAGGCCGACTATTTCGCCTGTTCGGTTACCAACGATTCAAAACTTGGTGAATGGGCCTGTGCAAAAATGGGCAAACCCTTTCTGAGAAACGTTGAAAACGATCTGCATTACCCTGAAGATATTCACGGCGAAGTTCATGCCGATGGAAAAATCTGGGGCGCAGTTCTGTGGGATATCCGCCAGGCACTCGGAAAAGAAATCTCCGATCCTTTGATTTACAAGAGCCACTATTACCTCAATGGCAGCCGCCCAACCTTTATGGATGGCTATAACGCTCTTGTTACTGCCGATGAAAATATTTTCGAGGGCCAGCATCTGCAGCAGCTTGAAGAGATCTTCAGCAAACGTGGTATCGTCGCTCAAAGCTACAATGGTGCCGTTTTGACTGCCGATGATCTTAACCAGGCCAAAAAATTCCTCGAAGTTCATAACGAACTCTGATCCGCTAAAAAATTTAAAGGGCTGCCCCGGCTGGGGCAGCCTTTTTTGTTTAAAAAGCTTTATGTTTGCCGAGTTTTACTAT
>CAZTHA010000066.1:4469-15166 GCA_964613435.1 uncultured bacterium | reverse complement strand
GATGCACCCATGGAACCTGCCCGACAAACTGTTTCAAAAAGATTGCCGCGGTAATGGAACCGGCCGGGCTGCCGCCGGTATTCTCAAAATCGGCAATATCACTTTGGATCTGCGCCATATAATCTTCAAACAGCGGCAATTGCCAGATTTTTTCGGTAGATTGTTCGCTGGCTCGCTCGACGATGCTGTAAAATTCCTGATTATTGGTCATTGCCCCGGTAGCAAAATGGCCAAGAGAACTGACGATAGCGCCGGTTAGCGTAGCAATATCAACCAGGTAGTCAAGTTGCCGATAGCTGCGAATGTAAGAAAGGGCATCGGCCAGAATCAGCCGCCCCTCTGCGTCGGTGTTGAGTATTTCGACCGTGTGCCCTTCACGGGTGGTAATTACGTCACCAACCTTGTATGAATGGGCATCGACCAGATTCTCGGTCAACGGCATGACTGCAACGACATTTATCGGCAATTCGTTTTTGGCAATACACTGCATTGCACCGAGCACCGCAGCTGCACCGGCCATGTCACAATGCATACGAAACATGGATTCACGGTCTTTTAGGCTCAAGCCGCCACTGTCAAAGGTTATACCCTTGCCGACAAGTCCGAGCACCTGGCCATCCGGTTTTCCGCCGTTGTATTCCAGAATGACCACTCTGGGCGGGTTGACACTCCCAAGGTTAACTGCCAGCAACGCGTTCATTTTCTCGGCGGCAATTTCTTCCTTTTCGAGAATCTTGATCTTCATTCCGGTTTCGCTGGCCACCCGACTGGCGTAAGCGGCGAATTCCTGCGGATTTAGGTAATTTGCCGGGAAATTAACCAGATCTCTGGCCATATTAGTGGCCTCACCAAGAATTTCGCCTTTCTGAGCCTCGCGAATCATTTCGGCATCAACTTCAGCGCCAATCAATGCAATGGTAAGACAGGCAATCGCATGGTAATCGGGTTGCTTTTCCCGGGTATATTTTCTGAATTTGTAAAGACCAAGACTGACACCTTCAGATATCGCGCGGCACCCTTCCTGGGGCGAAATGCCAAGGCGCTGAAAATCGTTTTCAACGGTCATTTCAGCGATTTTAATGCGGCGCATATTGCGAGCTGCGACGGCAGTAACCGCCATCAGACGCTCAAGGGAAAAATGCAGGCGCTTTCCCAGGCCCATTACCAGGATTCTCTCGGCATTGCTGTCATCGCTGTGAATCATGGTAAATTCCTTGAATTTGCCGGCTATTTCACCTGAATCGACCAGGCGATTCAGCTTTTTGTTCAGCTTTTCATCAAGATTTACAAACTTTTTATCGGCGGCGTCTTCAAAAACGGTCAAGACCAGAGCCCGGGTCTTGATTTCAGCCATAGGTCTGGCGGTAAGTTCAATTTTCATGCCTTCTCCTGCCATGTTGTATTTTTAGTTGTGACTTAACAGAAAATCTGCGCGGCCATCTGGCATTATAGCAGATTATTGACCGTTTGACAGCAATTGATGAAGCAATTACACTTTAGATAGAATGTACAGTAACTTCTGGAGGCATGAAATGAAATTTTGCCGGTTTTTCAGCGCTGCCTTGCTGGTTCTTTTGCTTGTTTTACCATTTTTTTCCGGTTCTGCCCCCGTTGCTTTGGCCGACGAAGCTGCTATCGGCCTGTCTCCGGAACAAATCGAAGAAATTAGAGAAAAAGTAAGCCCTGTTTTGCGGGGCCGGCCCGTGAAAGATCTTCCCGATGAAGATCAACGCTTCCTTTTCATGGCAGAAGTCCTTTTCCCTGAATCTTTTGAACTTTTCTACGGGCATGGCGAGTTCCTCGCCGTCGAAAAGCAGGATTACACCCAGGCGATCCCGCGACTGAAAAAAGCCCTTGAACTCAAACCGAAAGACCTCAAATCGTTGGAACTACTGGCAACCTGCTATTATGCCCTGAAAGAAGAAGCTGAAGAAGCATCGGCCTGGGACAGCCTGCGCGAAATTCTCGAGGATTTTGATGCCGATGAAGCCAAGGATCTGCGTGAGCGAGTCATGATGCAACTTGGGCGCATGGCCCACGAAAACGCGATGATCATGCGCTCTGGCAAAAGATTTATTGTCTACACCCCAGCCAACAGCACATATTCGTATACCGCCGAAGAACTCACCGATGAACGGCTTGAAGAAATATATCGACAGGTAACCGGCGATCTAGAATGTATTCCCGCCTTCAGAACTTCGATTGTCGTGCTGACCCCCAAGCAGTTTGAAGAAGTCAAGCCGACCGACTGGGCCGGGGCCTTTGCCAGCAGCGACAAATCAATGGTTCTCGATGCCCAGAGTTTTCCAAAGTCAGAACCCACAGATATTCTTCCGGCCAAGCCCATATTGCTCCATGAATATACCCACAACATCGTCTTCGTTGCGGCTCAGGGGCGATGCCCAATCTGGTTCAACGAGGGTCTGGCAGTCTATGCCGAAACCAAAGACCGCGACTTTACCGAATTCACTCCAGCAGCGGAAGCTCCGGGCGAATTGATGGGCATAGAAGAGCTCGAAAAAGAATTCATCGACATCAGATCACTGGGCAAGGAAGATATTGCCCGGGTTCGTCGCGCCTATCGCCTGGCCGGTCTTTACACACGTTTTTTGATTCAGAGCTTTACTTTGGCTGCGCCGCGACAAATTCTCGCCGGGCTGAAGAGCAAAATTCCATTTGAACAACTGCTTGAAGATGTTAGCAAAATGAATGTCACGCAATTCGAACAGAGATTTAGTAACTGGGTCGCTGAAATGAACAACTGAATCTGCCACGAAATAATATGGAGCAAATATGAACGAAGCAAAAACGAATTCACAGGTTGTCGC
The DNA here is from genome assembly GCA_964613435.1 of uncultured bacterium. Lineage (GTDB taxonomy): Bacteria > Muiribacteriota > Ozemobacteria > Ozemobacterales > Ozemobacteraceae > DYKG01. The sequence continues at coordinate 12,338 of CAZTHA010000066.1, read as the reverse complement.
CGTTCTTGGCGCCAGTCCCAAGCCGACACGCTACTCGAACATGGCGGTTAATTCTTTGCTTGAACATGGACACACCGTAATTCCGGTACACCCCACCGCCACCGAAGTTTCCGGAATTGCGGTAAAAAGCTGCCTGAATCAGATCGACCGCCAGGTCGACACTTTAACGATTTACGTTTCCCCGGAACGGCTCGATAAGATCAAGCCTTTCATCATCGATCTCAAGCCGCGCCGGGTGATTTTTAACCCGGGAACCGAAGAAGAAATGCTTATGGATGAACTGCAAAAGCAGGGCATAGAAGTTAAGCAGGGCTGCACTCTGGTAATGCTTAAAACCGGACAGTTTTGAGGGAAAATGATCTGAAAAATAAGATTCTGCTGCTAATGCTATTGTTCATCAGCGGCCGCTTGTCAGCGGTCGATCTTTTTGATTTGCGGATAATCCCTGACTTTGCCTCGGGCACCGTTCAGGTAGACGGAATCATCGTCAGCAACAGCAAAAAAGAAGACATTACCAGTCGCCGCAACAATATTTCCGGTCTAATGAGCAGGTGGCTCGGAAGCAGTGAAGTGACGGTAGAGATTGCTTCGAAAAGTCAGACTTTCAAGGTCAACGATGGTGAATTTTCAGGCAATATGCCGGTTGATTCAACCGCCAGTTTCAGCGTCAAGGTTTTTTGTAACCAGGAACTACTGCATCAGGAGGACTTTTCTTTCCAGCAAAAACCGCAATATCTTCTGGTCAGCGACATTGATGACACGATTCTCAAATCAGATGTAACCAGCAAAATACAACTGGTTTACAACTCTCTTCTGGTGCGTTATGAAAACCGTGAAGCAATCCCTGGCACGGCAAAGTTGTATCAAACATTTAAAACGGCCAGTAATACTTGCGGCTTGCCATTTTTCGTTTATCTGAGCAGTTCACCAGCTTTCCTCAGCCGACCGATCAAAACCTTTCTCGATAAGAATGATTTCCCGGATGGAATTGTAATTCTCAAAAAAAGCCTTACCAGTGGCGATCATGAGAATCATAAATCAGGCTGGCTCGATCAGCTGAAAAAACGCTTTCCTGACCTCCCAATAATGCTTCTGGGCGACAGCGGTGAACAGGACCCGGAAATTTACAGCGGTTTTCTCCAAAGTTGCCAGGATAAAAAGCGGTTAAAGGCAATCATCATTCACGAAATTACCGGCGAAGAAGAACGCCTGCAGCAGCTTCAAAAGTTTGCCCAAGAAGCAAAAAAAGAAGGTGTTCCCTTTCTGATCTGGAATTCTGCCAGCGAACTGACGCTCGAGTTAAAAAAGTTGGGACTTCTCCCCTGATTTTCGCAAACATTTCTTTTTTCAGAACATAATTTGGAACCTCCATGAAAATTATCAGGTCAATACTTTATGGAGGTAAGAAAGTAATGATTCCGATTAAGGATGATCTGCAACCCAAAAAAGCGGCTTACATTACCTGGGTACTTTTAGCCTTGAATGCCCTGGTTTTCTCAATTCAGCTTGGACTGCCTGATTACCTGCTCAACCGACTTTATTATCTATACGGAATTGTGCCATCAAGACTGTTGGACTGGCAATGGGCATATCGCTACGGATTTCCGGATCGTGGCCTGATCACCCTTATCACCAGTCTTTTTCTCCATGGTGGTTGGCTGCATTTTCTTGCCAACAACTGGACCCTTTGGCTTTTTGGCGACGATGTCGAAGACCGCATTGGCCATCTAAACTTTGCGCTACTTTATTTTCTCAGTGGCTTAATCGCCGGACTTACTCATGTGGCATTTTCAGCCGATTCAATGATTCCAGCCATAGGAGCTTCCGGAGCCGTTGCCGGGGTAATGGGCGCTTTTCTATTCCTTTACCCGAAAGCCAGGATACATGTTCTCGTGCCTATTCTATTCTTTATCGATATCTGGAAAATACCAGCCGCACTCTACCTTCCATTATGGTTTCTCGGTGAGCTTTTCAGCGGCACTGTCGCACTTATCTCCCCCGGGTTTTCCGGCATAGCCTTCTGGGCGCATGTCGGCGGTTTTCTGGGCGGGGCATTATTGCTGACAAAGCTGCTGCACGTGAAAGTCAATCCGCCACAGTCTGGTCGGCGACCAGGAATCATTCACGGGGATGGCTTCATAATTATCAGTCCACCCAGACAGTATTGAATTAATTATGCCACTGCAACTTCGCCAGATTTGCCCAGTTGACTTTGGGCCATGAAATGACTGATACTTTGCCAAAGTTAACAAGGGGTTTAGCAGCTATGACAAATGAAAAAATTGCAATCATCGGCGGAGGCAATCTTGGCTCGGCGATTGCGAGAGGTCTTGTATACAAAAAAGTGATGGCTCCGGAACTGATTCATGTTACCAGACGCCGGGTCGAATTGATCAGTTCCCTGGCCGATCAGGGAATCGTAACCGGCGATGATAATCTGGAAGCAATCAAAAACGCCAAAATAGTGCTTTTCGCCGTAAAGCCTTACCAGATTGCTGAAGTTTGCGAAAACCTCAAAGGGCATTTTTCTGAAGATGCCATTATCGTATCTCTGGCCGCCGGAATCGATCATCAGAAGCTTCTAGAGATCACCGGCGGCAAACTTCCGGTTTTCAGAGCCATGCCCAACACTGCTATCGCTATTGGCGAATCGATGACCTGCCTGTCAGGCAGCAATCATGATTCAGCCCAAAGCAAGAAAGTAGAAGAATTCTTTTCTCGCCTTGGTTCGGTAATGTTCATAGCCGAAGAATTGATGTCGGCAGCAACTGTGCTTGGCGCATGCGGCATTGCTTTTGCACTTCGCTTCATCAGGGCCGCAACTCAGGGTGGAATCGAGATTGGTTTCAGCTCTCAGGCAGCGCTGCAGATTGCCTCGCAAACGGTTAAAGGTGCAGCACAGCTTATTGTCGAAGGCGAGACCCACCCCGAGGCAGAAATAGATAAGGTCACCACTCCGCGCGGCATTACCATTTCCGGACTCAATGAAATGGAACACCAGGGGTTCAGCTCGTCTTTGATCAAAGGCCTGCTCACATCATTTCAGAAAATTGAGAATATCGGCAGGTAACTCAGCTTGGGGTTGGCTCTGAAGCTGGCTCGGCTTCGACAATGGCTCTTGAGACAACCAGAATGCTCACGTCTTTGTTGCAGCTTTTTTTATCGACCAGGGCAAAAAGTTGCTCAAAACAATTGTCACAGAATTTTACCGGGTCGGGATCGATCGAATTTTCAACCATTTTTACCACTGCTGAATATTCGACCTGCCACTGAAAAAGAAAGCCGCTGCTGAAACAAACCAGGCTGGTTTCAGGTTCAAGATGGAGCTCTGCAATTACCGGACGCCATTTTTGGATTCGGCCCAGAGGCAAAGCCGGCATTTCAATGACTTTGGCGCAACGATGTCGATGGTCAACAAGCACTGGATAGGGTAGACCGGCATTGGCAATGGTGACCAGGCCATCATCACCAACATGGATCAACTGACAGGAAAAGGACTTCGCCTGCCGGCTTCGACTGCTCTCGATCAGCATTCGATTCAACTCGGTCATGAATTTCGGCGCATCATAAGCCTGCAAAAGATTAACTGCCGATTTAACAAAGGCCAGAATCAGACTGTTCGAGACTCCCTTGCCAGCGACATCTCCGAGCAAAAAGGCATTTCTCTGTTCATCGACCGCAAAATGTTCAAAATAGTCACCACCCATGCCAGAAAGGCTTTCGGTTTTGCCAAAAGCTGAGATATTTTTGGCAACAAGCTTTTCACCCATGGGAATCAACAGTTTCTCCTGGACTATTCTGGCCGCCTGCATTTCTTCAAGGTCCACCAGGGTTTCGTTGAAAATCTCGGCCAGATGGCCGAACTCATCTTTTCCCAGGTCGGGTAGACGATAGCTGAAATTTCGATTATTAAGGGCTTCAACACCCTGCTGTAGCTGAACCAATGGCCGAATAATACTTCCGGCGACGCTCAACCCGAGGAATACCGATATAAGTAGACTTATCGAAACGAATTTCAAAAGGATTTTCCATTTTTTGTCGATGGCCGAATCAATTTTTTCAAGGGGATAAAGAGCCAGCAAACGCATGTGCATCATGCTGAGACACTTGTAACCGGTCAAGAGGTAGTCCTGTTGATCAAAGTGAATATATTCCGGACGGGTAAGATTTCTGTCTCTAAGCTTGAAGGCAATTTCCCTTACTTTTTCATGTTCCAGGGCTTCGGGCGGGAAGGAGGTTTCAATTCTTTCATCGATGGCAATGAGTTTCAAACCAAGATTGTTGCGGTTGAGATTGAAAAATTGCCGGGCCACGAATGCAATTTCCAGATCGTACATATCCCAAAAATAGACCATCAGATAGTCATTTTTGTCGGCATTGAAGAGTTTGAAAAATTCGATGTAAAAGGGTGAGTTACGCTTGCCAAGGGTCCAGTCGGCGAAAAAATGAATGCCGCTGAAATGCTTAACCAATTCAAAAGGACGTTTTTGGAAAAGAGATTCGCCGATGAATTCGACTTCGGTTTCGAGTTTATTCGGCACCGGCTCTTCATTCAGCCTTTTAAGCAAGAACAGACCCAGTTTTTGCAAAGAAGTCATTATATTGATGCGTTCGGTGTCTTTATGGAAACCTTCGAAAAAAGAATCTTTAACCTCGCCATTTTCTACGATACCGCGGCTTCCGGCAACCAAATTGCTTGAACTTGCGACAAGAAATAGATTCATCGGCTCTGGAAACTGCGGGTCGACAAGACTACGAATAGTTTGTCGATCGATGCGGGCATTCTTCAGATTGGTTCTGAAATTGGCGGCGACCTTGTTAAAATTTCGCTTCTGTTCGGTATATTCGCTGATAAAAAGTTCATCTATTTTTTGCAGATGGAAATTACTCTGGTTGAATGCCTCGACGACCAAACTTTTTTTCAACTGCTGCAGGAAGTCAGAGCAGATTACCAGCATGACATAGCCGGGAAGAAGATTGGAAACGGTAAATAAAAGCAACAACTGAGCCGTTATCTTCAGTGAAAGTTTCTGGTTAAGAACGATAACTCGAAATGAAAGAAAGGTAAAAAGCATAATGATGACGACAAAAATGGCCCGGGCAAAGTTGAACCAGAAAAGTTTTTCACTACTACTGAGCATCTCCGGTTTCACCGCACAAAAATTCTGGCGATTCCCGGAAAGGTAGTTGATTAAAACCCGGTAATCGCCAATTTCAAGCATTTCATTATAGCCACTTTTAATTTCATCCAAATGTTCTTTTAACAAAGATGCAAGTTCCACATCTGAGCAGTGGATAGCATTCTTGTCAACGTAACCGGGAATCAGATTTCGCTTATTGTTCTTGAGCATGGTCTTCAAACCACAGTCGGTATCGAGAACTTCATAGTCGAAAAACACGCAGAGACCGATATTTTCGGCCACGTTCATCCAGGTCAGGGGTTTCTTTTTCGCGGCATCGGTTCGAAGCAATTCGCGAAAACGCCCGGTAAAACAGTTGCTATAGAAGTTAGGGAAAAAATGTCGGCCAAATAGCATCCGCAAATTGCTTTCTTCTTCTGGGCTGATTATGCCTGAGCGGCCTGGCGCTGTACGGATTTTGTTCAAAGCAAAGAAGGCCTGCTGCAAATTGCCTTCAAGCCTATTGTAGTCAAAATTACCCAGGGCAACTTCACCTTTTTCGTTCCAGACGAAGTAACCAGCCTGTATTTCATTTTCGACCAGAAAAGTTGCGATGGCCTGCTCAAGCTTTTTCGGTTCCGGATTCTTGAGAAAAAGGTCGTTGACGCTGTTGCAAAGATATTGTTCAGTATCAGCAACGTATCGCATGGTTTCGAGGGTCTCGAAACCTTCGGCGGCAAAAGATGCCAGCTTGTTTTTTCGCTGCAGTGACGACATATAAAGACTGCCGACCAGAAGAATGCTGATTGGCATGAAAAGCGCTGCAAACCAGAATTTGAGCCAGTTGACTATAGCCGACTTCATGGTTTCTCCTTGAATCGAATCAGCATAAAGGTCAAATCATCATCCTGAACCGGAGCCCAGGCGGCATTAACCGCCATGATGTTTTCCCAGTATTCCTGCAGGTTTTCCGACCATGCGTTCAGCAGCATCTTTTCGAATCGCTCGTAACCAAACAGTTCAGTGTTGACCCCGCGAGCCTCGATAATGCCATCGCTGTAAAGAACCAGGGTATCGCCGGGCAAAATCTGCTCGGAGATCTCTTTGAATGATGTCCGGGATGCACTGCCCAGGGGCATGCCCAGCACCTTGATAATACTGACTGAATCGGGATTTTTCCTTACCAGGTAAGGATAGCTGTGGCCGGCATTAGCAATGGTAAATTCGCCGCTTTCACAATCCATGACCATGGCCTGGGCGGTCATCATCCGCCGCCAGCCACGTTTTTTCAGCTGAAGAAGACATTGATTCGATCTGGTCAACAGATCAGCGGGACTGGTGAAACAATAGCGATTTCCGGTAATAACCGCCTTAACCATGGCCATGATCATCGCAGCCGGAATGCCATGCCCGGCAACATCGCCAAAGAACATTACCATGCGTTTATCAGCGATATCGAAGTAATCGAAATAATCTCCACCCATTCTGGTCATGAAAACGGATCTGGCAAAAAGCTCAATCCTTGCACATGAATGTTCTCCGGATGGTAGCAGACTTTCCTGAACCGAGGTTCCAATGGCCAGTTCCTTCATGTTTTCGACGGCTTCATTGAAAACCTTGACCAGCTGCCCCAATTCATCTTCTGAGGAATATGCCACCGAGTAGTTGAAATTCCTCTGGCGCAAGTGTTCTACGCCTTCGCCCAAGGCTGCAACCGGCGTCAACAAACGGCGAGAAAACATTTTCACAAAACTGGTCAAGACAAGAAGAATGACCAGAATCAATAACCAAACCATCATTTTCAAATGCAAAACCTGGTCTTCGATTATCTGCTGCGGATACAAAGCGATCAAAACTGCCCCAGAGATCTCATTACCAATAACCGAAGTGAACAGATACTTCTTGCCATCGATAAGCACATCTTCGGTAGCAATCATTTTGCGCCTGACCGTTTGCCGCATCAGGCGACCGGTAACTGGCGTCTGCGCACGAATAGTCGAATAAACCTTTTCCCCGGAAGGGTCCATTACCGCAAAAATTCTTGGCCGAACCCTGGCGTGGCTTTGCTCGATACGTTGCATGATAAATCTCTGCATTAACTGAGACCGGCTCCAGGAGATTCCCAGGATTGCCCAGAAATCACTTTTATCATTGTCGCCGACAAATTTGATGTAACTATGACGAGGGTTGTTGCCTACCCCAAGAATAGTGAATCGATCGAGCATCTTCAGGAAAAAATTCAATACCACCTCATCGGAAGTTACCTGGTCGAACAATCCGTCTTTGCGAACCTGGTCTTTCTCTTTGCGGGTATTGAAAAAGAGCACCGCCCGCTTGAGAATTTCGGCAATAAGCTTTTCGGCATTGGTGGCAGTGTCAGCCAGATAGAAAACATAATCCCCGTCATATTTCATCAAAACAGCTTCAGAGGGCCGCATTTCTTTAACCATCCGATGAAGCTCGTCTATTTCAGGCTGAGGCCAAATTTCCCGGCCATATTTTTGATTACGCTGATCGACCCAAAGATTGAAACGACCGGCAATTGCATCGGTAATTTCGGGATAGCGCAGGTCGAATTCACGCAAAATTCTTACCGACTCTTGATGTGCCGAGTTTACCAGTTCCTTTTTCTTTTCTGAAAAGTACTCGTAACCCGTCGAAACCGTTATCAAAAAAGGCAGACCATTGGCAAAAACAAACAGAAGAAGCATTTTGTTTTTTACCGACAAATATAGACCGGAAAAGCGCA
>CAZTHA010000066.1:2332-4369 GCA_964613435.1 uncultured bacterium | reverse complement strand
CGTCGACATTCCTGAAACTCTTCTGAAGAATGCTGTGAAAAAACACCTGATCCTGATGAAATTCCTCGAGATGGTCAAGCGCAAAACCAAGCTGATTATATGATTGCGTCATTTCACCCTGCTGCTGCAACGAAAAATGTGCGAACAACATCAGCCAGACAAGATAAACAGGCAAAAACAGACCAAAGGTGATTCTGGCCAGCCAAATTGTCAATCTGGTTTTAATGTCTGTCAAAAAAGCATCCAAAACTTGAATTGCCAAGCCTTCTAATACGCTCGGACAATATTGAAGGTCACAATTTTCGAATAAAACCATTATAAAGACAAAAAAAACGAATAGCTACCGCAATACCACTCTTTTTTTGGGATAATTCGAATTTGAACGGATTTTTAAAGACATCGGGCAACTGACAGTTGACTTTTTTAATACAGTTAAAAGATACTGAATCCTGAGTCTGAGACCTTAAATAAGCTTTCGAGGGATCATTCATGTATAAATCCGTCACCGTAAAAATAGGCTCCAATGTACTGACCGGCCCGGACCGAAAACTCGACCTGGAGAGAATGACCCATATAGCCGATCAAATAGCACAATTACACCGCAATAAAGTTAAGGTTATTCTCGTTTCGTCTGGCGCAGTTGCTTCCGGACGCGGAATGGTAACCGATCCGCCCCGTAAGGATCCCGTGTCGGAACGCCAACTGCTTTCTTCAGTCGGCCAGATCAAGCTGGTTTCAACCTATGCCGAACTATTTGCCAGACATGAAATCACTTGCGCTCAAGTTCTGGTTACCAAAGAAGATTTTCGCACCAGAGAACACTACCTGAACATGAAGAATTGTCTGACAACTTTGCTTGACCATAACATAATTCCCATCATCAACGAAAATGATGCCGTTTCGGTTACCGCTTTGATGTTCACCGACAATGACGAACTTGGGGGAATGGTGGCCACCATGATGAACACTTCGGCCTATTTCATTCTCAGCAACGTCGATGGCATTTTCACCGGGAATCCTGGCGAGCCCGGGGTTGAGCTGATCGAAGAAATCTCGGATCAGGATCATGACCTGTCGCCCTTTATCTCAACCCGCAAAAGCAACTTTGGTCGGGGCGGCATGCTCACTAAAAGCCGCGTCGCCTTGAATGCGGCCAGAGCAGGCATAGAAGTTCACATTGCCAATGGAACACGAGACGGCATATTGGTCGATCTGGCAATGCAGAAGGGACAAATTGCCCATACCCGCTTCGCCGCCGGAACTCCAAGGCCGGCGGTAAAGAAATGGATCGCCTGGTCAGCGGACTTTACCAGCTTTGAAGTCCAGATAAACCAGGGCGCAACCGCGGCACTGCATTCGCCGAGGGCGACCAGCCTTCTTCTGGCTGGAGTAATCAGAATGCAGGGCGAATTCCAGAAAGGCGATCTGCTGCGCATCCTTGACCACAACGGCAAATTGCTTGGCATTGGTCGGGCTCAGTATGACTACCGCAAAGCACTCGAGCACCTGCATGACAAAAAATACAAACCACTGGTGCACTATGATTATCTGCACCTTTTCACCTGATCGAGAGTATCAGCCTGATGCAGGAAACTGCCGGCCAACAGTGCAAAGAAAGGGCAATCATGAACGCTATAGAACAGTTAAAAACCGTAAAAATGGCCGCCAGGAGCATGCTGGGCATTTCAGCCCGTGAAAGCCAAGAACTTCTTCTAGACCTGGCCGACAGGACAGAAGAAAATATCGAGAAAATTCTCGCTGCCAATGAACTCGATCTGGCCCGCATGCCGAAAAACGATCCGCGTTATGACCGCCTGCAGCTTACTCCGGCAAGAATTTCCGAAATAGCCAAAGACATTCGCAATGTTGCCAATCTCGAAAGTCCTCTCGGAAAAGTATTAGAAGAAAGGCGAATGCCCAATGGCCTGTCACTGAAAAAAGTCCGGGTTCCTCTTGGAGTCGTTGGCATTATTTATGAAGCGCGACCCAATGTAACTTTTGACGTTTTTGCCCTCTGTTTTCGCAGCGGCAATGCCA
>CAZTHA010000066.1:0-2232 GCA_964613435.1 uncultured bacterium | reverse complement strand
CGACCCAATGTAACTTTTGACGTTTTTGCCCTCTGTTTTCGCAGCGGCAATGCCATCGTTCTCAAAGGCGGCAGTGACGCAGACAATTCTAACCGGGCCATTGTCGAACTGATCAGAAATTGTCTGACGGCCCATGGCATTTCTGCTGAAGTTCTGCAATTATTGCCGGCAGAGCGTCAAGCCGCGGTTGAGCTCATGCATGCCGTCGACTATGTTGACGTTCTGATTCCGCGAGGCTCGCAGGGCTTGATTGATATGGTCCGCAACAACGCTCGTGTACCGGTTATCGAGACGGGGGCCGGAGTCGTGCACACTTATTTTGACGAAACCGGTGATATTGAAATCGGACGAAAGGTCATTTTCAACGCCAAGACCCGCAGAGTAAGTGTTTGCAACGCGCTTGACTGCCTGGTAGTTCACATCTCAAGATTGAAAGACCTGCCCGGGCTGGTCGAAGCACTGGCCGACAAATCGGTAGTTCTCGAAGCCGATGAGTTGGCATTTGCAGCCTTGAAAGGCATTTACCCTTCGCAACTCCTGGAAAAGGCCAATGAAGCATCTTTCGGCAAAGAACACCTGGATTACCGGCTAACTGTCAAAACAGTCGCCGACCTGAACCAGGCTCTGGACCACATAGCCTGCTACAGCACCAGACATAGTGAAGCTATCATTAGTCAGAGCAGCGAAAACCAGCTCCGCTTCTGTAACGAAGTCGATGCGGCTGCAGTTTATGTCAATACCTCTACCGCCTTTACCGATGGCGCACAATTTGGTATGGGCGCCGAAATCGGCATTAGCACGCAAAAGCTGCATGCCCGAGGACCGATGGCACTTCCGGAGCTAACCAGCTATAAGTGGCTAATTGAAAGCAACGGGCTTACCCGGCCCTGAAAAGCGCTGTGACCAATTCGTCGGAAAACTGCTGTTTCATCGTCTTTTTTGCGATTTTCGCGCCATCTTTTGCCTGTTACAGCGGCGTTTGCAAATCTTGCAGAATAGCTCAGTGATACTTTCTTGTCGATCTGAATTTCCGCCCATCAAAGTCTGACGAACTGAATTGCCGAATTCATCGGGGTTTTCTTAAATCTGTTCGCGAGATAGACAGCCTCGCCACGCAACATCTTGATAAAAGCCGGAAAGTCCGCCTGGCGGGCTCATCATTAGGCGGAGCCCTGGCCGTAGTCTACGGAATGTTTTTAAAGAAAAAAGGCTTCGATATCGATCTCATCATTACCTTTGGCCAACCCCGGGTAACCGACGAAAAAATCATCGAGAAAATCAGACCCGAAGCCAAAACAGCAAATTTTTTCTTCAAATTGAAGAACCAGGATATTTCAATTCCGAATCATTTCATCAATCTTGTGGCCGACCGCCTCGAACGCTACGTCAAGCGCCCACCGATTTATTGGCTTTACAATCTCGGCATTTTGCCCGAGGACGCCGAATAAAAAATTCTCTCGCGGTAGAATACGCCCTATCAGCTGGGCGACTGAATGACAACCACGGTTAAATCTCTGTCGAGCTGTTGCTGCAGGAACTGTTTTTCAAAATAATCAACTGCTACCTCGGCAAGCTCATTTTTTCCGGAGGATTCGAGCAAAAGGGTTTCGAGTTCTGCCCTTGCCCGGTAAAATTTTTCGTCCGAATCCATGCCATTTGAAAAGAAAATCAGCATTTCATCTTTTTGCAGCAGGTATTTTTCCTTTAGAGCAGGGCTGAACTGATCATCACCTATCGGCGCACAATCTTCAAGGTAAAATTTTTCAAGTCGGCCATGTCGCCAGACGAGAGACCAGTTCAATCCGGCATTGGAAATTCTCAGGCCGGGCGTTTCTTCTTCAGCCACGACCTGCAATAGGGCAATCGATTTTTGCAGTTTCTGCATCTGATTGCTCTTCATGAAAAGAGCGTGCAACTTCGGCAGATATTCGAGCAAAGGCGTTTTCTCACAAGCAAACTGGATCAATGCTCCCTTAGAGAACCCCAGAATAAGATTCGCAGCGACTCCGGTCTGGGCGGCAGTGCCAAAGATAAAACCGGTTTGCCGGCCCTCGAGTTGGCAAAATTGAAAAAAATCAGGGCATGATTCCGACACAGAAAAAGATCGGGCGAAGACCTTCAAGCCCGAAATTTCCACCGGTGCGGCACATGAGTCGAGAAGTTTGTCCCTGACGATGGCTGCATTGTAGACCTCCTGATAATCAATCAAAAGATCATTTAAAACCCTGCCCA
>CAZTHA010000065.1:0-15294 GCA_964613435.1 uncultured bacterium | reverse complement strand
GCTCTGGCAATGGCTGGTACGTTTACCCTTGCCAAAGCAAGTCGGTGGGGGTAGTCGGTCTCGAAAGTATCAGTAAATCTATGATCTTCGTAAATTGTCATCGTTGCAATATATGTCCCGGCCGGCTGAAAATATGGGATATAAAGTTGGGCATCTATGGCGACTGAATTGTTTACGGCTGCTGATAAGGGTAACGTTTGAACAATATTTAAATTAGATCCTGCGATAATTTCGGTTAAAGATTTTCGCAACGCCGGCCTGAGAAGCTCGATCTTGGCAAGATCTTTGTTGCCGGTGTTTTCGAGGGTGTTTTTCAAAATTGAGCTATAAGTACCAGGTTCAACCGTGCCGAAGTCCCAGGTTACGTTGAAGTCTAGTTCATGATGAAGATTGGCCGAAGGAATTATATCCTTGGGGGTTGCAGGCCCCTGCCAGCGTAATTCAGCAACGGCGTTGCCAGTTCTTTCAAAATATTCCATTTCAATTGGAACTGGCACTCCGGCGGTCATTGCGATTGTACCGCTGAACTCAGTGGCTCCCTGGGCCACCCAGCGATCGACCAACAGGTTGCCGTCAACCCAAAGTCTGGCGCCGTCATCGGTTCTTGTAAAAAAGTCGTAGTTGCCATTATTGCTTGCAGTAACGAAACCAGTCCACCTAATGGTCCAATAATCTGCGCCAAGCTCTGAGGGGTAAGGACTATCGGTGACCCAATCAAAATTAACTTCCGGGTCTACTCGGGTGAGTGGGGTCGAACCTCCGTTCATTGGTGGTGGGTTCAAAGTCAGAGATGGGTAGTATTCTCCCAGAAGTCCATTGGTGGTTGGAATAGTAAAGCCATCTGGAATAAGTCTAAATGATTTTTTGAAAATTCTGATGGAATTCGACGAGATCATGGCTGGTGAATAGCTGTTGGTGTTAGCATTCAGGTCGTTAAGTCGCCAGAGGCTGGTGTATAGCGCAATTGAAGTGCTTGCTGTTCCGGTGCCGCTATCTGATTCCGCTTTGAAAATGTAATTGAAGGTGTGTGATTGTCCGGGGTTCAGGTCATAATGCCAGCCACGTGCGGGATATGGAGTTTGCAGACTCATGAAGCCCGGGCCATCCATTACCGGATATAATGAATAATTGGTATAGTTGTTTAGATAATGACGAATGTTGGTCGACCAGGTAGAGATATTGGTTACGGTAAAGTCTACGCTGACGATGTCGCCGACATAGCACGAACTACTGGCTATATTAACGCTGTAGGCAATTTGTGGCGGTTTGACCACGTCAAAATACTGAATTCCAAAAATGTTACCTAGAGTAGTATCATCGCCATCGTCGATAACTACCATCCATTGATTGATTTTATCGGTATCGATGGGAATGTCATGAAAATGGGAGATCATACCGTCGACGCCGGTGTTCAAAGGTGTTTGAATGCCAACGCCAACATCACCTACCAGAGGCGGGTTATTAGCACTGGTGTCGTAGAATCTCATGCGCAGGTCGAGATTGTTTGGCAGTCCGCTGCCACGGGCATAAACGGTTTGTCCGGCGTTGAAAGAATATTGAATTGCAGTAAAACCAGCGTCGCGGGCGCAGATTATTCTGGTGTCAACGATTGTCCAGCTGTAGTCTTGATCAGTAATCAAGGTTGGCGAAGGGTTGTTTACGTCTTCGAAGCGAATTCGCCCGGTCATGGTCGCCAATCCTATAGGTGCGCTGTTGCTGATATCAACCTTGAAAACGTATGTGGCAACAGTTTCTCCAGTCAAAATTGCCGGAAGAGCTGATGGGGATGCCAGTGAAAAACTGCCAAAATTAGGTGTTAAAACAAGCTCGGCAAGATCTATTCTCGCATCGGCTTCACCATGATTCTGCAAGGTGGCCAGAACTTCGATGCCTCTCTGGTCATAAAAGACAATTGTTGGTGTGGCGACAAGGTCATCGATGGTTACCTGGGCCGGAGTCTGGATCAAGCAGGTATTCGAGCGAAGCGGCTGAGCTGTAACCGAGCCCCAGGTTCTGCCAATTCTTAATGCGGCGATATCGAAGCTTTCACCCGCGCCTAAATTCAAGGTTCTGAAGCCGATTTTCGAAAAACTGGAAACGGCAGAAACGCCTGTGGTAAAAGCATCTGGCGCCGCTGGTGCCGACAAATCGTTGGGGTTGACCCAGAGTTCGAATTGGTCATAGGTGCCTGTACCGGCAAATTTGCTGAGGCGGCCAACGAGAAGATAGGTTTGCCCGGGAGTCAAATCGAGATGATAATCCTCATTGAATTGAGTTCTGACAAAAAAGTCTTCTGGCCCTGAACCATCGCCGTGATTCATTTTAAAACCAATGTTGGGAGCTGTTCCGTAGCCGAAATTGTCAAACCACAAGGCGAGAAACTTGTTGTTGCCTTGAACTCCGTTGAAGCGCACCAGCATGCTGATGTAAAATTCAGGCAAATCGATTGCTGAAGTCAAATTTCTTGTCAAGGCCTGGTCATTGTCGCCACTGATTCTGGCAGCTTTCAGACCGCCGTATAAAGGCTGTCCGAGTCCAGAAGTGTAATCCATGCTGCTGCCGGTGTCTATCGTCTGTTGAACGCCTGCGATGCCACTCCAGGGGCCGCTCCAGCCCTGCCCTGAGTTTTGTCCGTCAATGCTTTGATTGATCGGATATTCTTCAAAAGTTTCTTCGAGCAAAAGACCGTGCCTGCCTGAGGTAACCGAAACCGGATCGTTACTGCCTGTTTCAAACCCCTGAGAATGACCGCTCAGCTGAAATGTGCCCGATGAAACGGCGGTGTAGTTCCAGGTGAACGTTGCCTGGGAGTTCCCAGCAAGATTCAATGAGCCAGGAACCGGGCCGCTGAAAATGTCTGCCCAGCCGGTGCCTGATCGAACCAGAGTCGAAGTGACCATCCCTGAGGCCTCCGCCCCGCCAGTATTTTCAAGGTTCATATAAGCAGGAAACGTTTGTCCGACAGAAACTTTATCCGGAACAACCAGCGAGCCATCAAGGTTAGATCTGGTTACGATCGAGAAATTGGTCTGTGCAGGCGAATAGGTGCCAACCGGGTTGGTGATCTTTACCGTGTAAATTCCATAAGCAAAACCGTTGTCGAACTCCAGTTCAGAATAAAGGTTTCCGCCGGCATCGGCAAAGCCAATGGTGCGAGCAGCGACTATCTCAGCTCCGCCCGGTTCATACCACCTGATGGCATATTCCTTCAGGGGGGCGAGATTCTCGGCCTTGACGTAAACAAAGCTGATACCACTATCTGGCAAAACGAAATTCGTCAGTGGCAACAAATGAGACGCATCGCTATAGGTTAGTATTTTTTCGGCGAGAATGGTCCACTTGTCAGGCGTTAGAGCACCAGAGCCGAACAAGGGCGTGCCGACATTGGCGTCTGTGCCGATAACATCAGCGTCAATGTCTGCAGTGCCTGTGGGAGTGTTTTCTTCAATGCTGACAAGGACTTTTAAAAATTTGCTTGAATCGCCATTGATGGTAACCGGCATGGTTTCGCCAGGCGCAATGGCCGAATAACTTCCGAGGCTTAAAAACAATGGAACAGAGCTAACCAGGGCATCGGCTTCGCCGAGATTCAAAATTTCAACTTCGATGGGAATATTGGCCTGGCCGCGATAAACCAGCTCTGGCGCCAGAATCGTGCCGACGGTCAGACTGGCCGGCGATTGGATGAGCCACGAATCGATTATTGTCGCCGATGAGTCGGCAAGTTTTAGATTTGTGGCCCAGCTGTTGCTGCCTGAAGCATTGGCATTGATATAGGCAAGACCTGATACCGAATCTGGCAATACAGCAACGGTGTAAGTTGCGATTAGCGAGGAATTCGGGTGGATTATCGATCTGAAGGCCGGTTTCAGTCGTGACTGGGGGACGATTTCAGTGGGTAGAGAGGGGCTGGACCAGCTCAAAATGGCCTGCCCCCAGCCGGTGAGAAGGAAATATTCCGCGACGATTTCTACGGGCGTGCCTGATGTCAGGTCAATTTGCCCCGTTCTGGTCGAATAGCTCCAAGTCCAGCTGTCAATAATCAATTTCCCATTTATCCATAACCTGACACCGCCTCTGGCATTGAACGAGAAGGTGTATCTTTCCGAAAATTCCGGGGTGATGAAGCCGCTCCATCTGACGCCATAATAAGTGGCATTTATTTCGGGTGGATAAGGTGATACGCCGCTGCTCCAAACGGTATTGGGAAAATTAATGTTCGGGTCGAGGCGGGTTGCTGAGGGCGAAGTCATTACCGCCGGGTTGGCCGTGCTGTTATTGTAATATTGGCCAAGTAGGCCTTGATCACCGGGGGCAAAGGTGTGTTCCGGGGTCCAGGAATGGTTGCCGAGGCTGAAGGTGAGTGAAGCTCCATCGAAGATAACTGGAACATAGGGCGTGGGATTAGAAATTTCAACGGTAACCGGCAGACCGCCCTGACCCTTGTTGACCTTTTCAAATGGGGTGAAGATTCTTTCAATAACGAGTTCGGGTTTTTGCCTGACGACAAATCTGCTTGTGGATATCGCTTCGGAACTGCTTAGGGTTGTGAAACCGTCACCGGCTTCAAGATAGCCGTCAATGTATATCCAGTTATTCAAATAGTTTGAATCGGTTGCGACGGTAACTTCAAAACCAATGTTAGCCGAAGCTGAGTTTGCTACGTTCAAGGGCATTGGAGTAGTTTGAACCCAGGTCTGCTGCCCATTGGTGAAGGTTAAAGATGCTACTTCGGCTGAAACCGGGTTCGAGTAAAAATTGCTGAAAGTCATTGAAGCCAGAAAGGTTTGTCCCTGAGAGACATAGCCATTGTTGAATTCATTGGTTGTTTCGTCGATGGTAATATAGCCAACATCGAATTCGACGCGATCAAGTTTTGGATTTTCGCCTACCGCTGCTTTTTTGAAAACGGCACGATATTGCACATAGCGCTCATCTGGAATGGTTAACGGAAATGAATGATTGCCGGCACTTAGATCGGCAGCAATAAGGTGAGAAGCATCCCAGTCGGGAAAATTGTAATCCGTTGAAGTTCGCACGTAGAAATCGATCAGACCGGCGCCACTGGTGTCAAACGACAGATTGGTCCAGGTTGGTGCCGAGCTGCGTCCATCAAAAATGCGTGAGTTGTAGTGTCCGACCGAGGTAGCGCCTGCCATAGCGCAGACATTGGTCGGATCGACAAAGGTGGCATCAATAATCCAGGAATGGCATGACTGAAGAAAATGAATGACGTTGCGCCCGGTTCCATCTCTTAATGGGCAGACATTGATATCACTACCGTCGTCTGTAATCTGCACATAGTTTGAACCATCGGTGGCACTTATTCCAGCGGTATGGTGCGGGGCAACATTGATCGGATTGTCACCTGAGATCGATGGCAGTGTGCTTAGACCATTGACATTGATGGTGTCGTATCTCAGCGCGATATCACCTAAACGATAGAGATTCGCCTGAAAAATATAGACTTCGTTTGTTGAATTAAAACGATTGGCGCGCCAGGTAATCTGAAAGCGTTGACGATCGCCACCATCGATACTTCTGCCGTAAACTCCGGCATCTCCTGGAACTGTGTCGTTTACCATCAGATTGCACCAGAACGGGGCGATGAAGCTATATGGGTTATTGCCGGTAAATTCTGCCCAGGTGTTACTGGGGTTTGAGTGTGGACTGAGAGTTAAATATCCGTTTGAGGAGACATATATGGTGCTGGTGGCAAGGTTGTAGTAAGGAAAGGTGAAAGGTAGATTTACAGCGGCATTTTCATCGTCAGCAGGAGCAGGTGGAGTCGGAATCAGGCGATAAGTATCACTGATCGTCGCAACTTCATTTGCTCCGCGCAGGATTTTGCGCGAAAACCACGGCGAGTATTCAAACTGGGCTGGGCGACTTATTCCTGCTTTAAAGTCGTATGGATTGGCGGTGGCAGAAGGATTGCCCCAATAAATCCAGTATACCTGGGTTTCAAGGTAGTCGTGATTTGCGATGAAATGAACGTCGAAGGAGGTTACCCAGGGCCCGGCGGTAGTCTCGGCAGTAACTGTCGATGGTATCTCGTTGCCCATTTCATCGGCAACGCGTACTTCAGCTGCCGCTCTTCCGGTGTTCATTTGTCCGGGGTTTATATTGATGGTAACCCTACATGGGGCGTTGAGCTTTGAAAGATATGAGGTTGGGTCGCGAAGCAGTTCGGTGTACGGGGTTACCTTAATCGGCGTGCGCATACGCCAGAAATCGCCACCGGAATTGCTGAAATTGACTGAAGTTACTCCGCCCGCTGGTAGTGGGGCCGCCATTACCCTGTTTTGCGAACTGTTGAAGTAGGTCGATGAAGCGTTGTCTTCATAAGGCACTTCGGCGTTTATATAAAAAGGCTCTGAGTAGCAGGCAGAGAGTTCGTAGCGGTTGGCGGGGTTGTTCCACCAGTCCGGGCGATAAAGCCTGACTTCGGCCCAATAGGGTCCGCCAGGCGGAATTTCGCCATTTACGGTTCGGTGTAGAATCGGTCGGTTGGCATAGTCGGCGTTTAAATAGTTCGAACCACCAAATGGCACTGATCGGATACGAAAATAGACATCGGTGAATTCTCCGGGGTAAGGGTCGAAGTTAACGTAGTGTTGTCCGGTAAGGGTGTTGGTCTGCATCGGTATCGAAGTCAGGCCTACACGTGGAAGAAATCTTTTAACTTCATCTGAATGATTCGACAGGAGCGCATCAGTGCCGATGGCTCTTACGGTATAATAGAATTCCTGAGAAAAGCTGTAGCCGGCAGTGCTGTCGTTGTAGGCGGTGGTGCCGCCACCGACAGTTGCAACTGGCGCAGTGCTGCCGGATGATGTGCTGCGGCAAATTTGATAATTCGCTACGTAACCTGGTGTTTCGAGAGGGTGGTGATCCCAGGCGATGCGGTTATAGGTTTCATAGGAATAAATGCGGATATTAATTGGCGGTAGCGGCTGGGCCAAAAGAGTTGCGGACCACAGAATGAAAAGGCAAATCATGAATTTTTTCAAAAAATGATTGAACCCTTTCTTGCTTTTCATGACTTAACCTGCGCCTTCCTGCCTTCTTGGAATACGTTTTTCAAGCCATTCATGGCACGCATTTTCTATGCTTTTTCTTGATTCATCGCTGAGAGTTTCGGCGATACGATCGAGATATTTTTGCAGGTGCGGGTTCTGCTTTGTGGCAAGAAAAAGCCAGAAATAGGCTTTTTCGTTGTTTTTTTCGACTCCTGTGCCTTGTTCAAACATTGAAGCAAGCAAAAATTGAGCATTTGTGTCGTTCTGATCGGCCAGGTTTTCAAAAATTTTTAAAGCAAGTTGAAAATTGCCGGATTCGAGTGCCTTCTGACCTTCGGTTAAGCTTTGTGAAAAAAGCTGTGCGAAGCAAAAGAAGAAAAAGAAAACAAAGATGCCAAACTTCCGCATTCTCTATCAACCCAAACGAAGAATTTTTTAGGGCAAACTTTATTATACAATTAGGTGAGCTAATTAGGAAGCACTAATCCTGCCAAAAGTTCAGCAAAATTTGGCGGAAAACTACGTTGCTAATTTGGTTGGGCTGGTTTTGTCGTTAAAAGGCTTCTTTTTTTCAGTCTGTCTGGCAATTTATTTGCTGGATATCGGTTAGACCTTTTTTGAGGAAATAGTTGCTCCAATATTTGAACTCACGCTCAGAACTAGACGAGTTCATTGAACAAAGGCCAAGAAGAGTAGTTTCCGTCGGGCATACAAAAGAATTTTCAATGCCGTTGAAAGGTGGAAGAATCAGTAAAATGATGTCCTGGTGTCTAAATAGAGTGCTTAGTGTTGCATGCCAGAATTGCTCTTTCATTTGTTTTTGTGTTTCTGTATCAGGCGAACCTGAGGGAAGGATTTTGAGGTTTTCGAATTCAGTCTGAGTTTCAAGGCTCGATGCCTGTGAACCGCTTTTCAGCATGTGCTTCAGGCTATAAATGCAGGGGATTTCGGTAAAGAGATTCAGCATGGGATTGGCGAAATCAACATCGATAATCAAGGTTTTAAATCCTGATTCGGCGGTTTTTCTGCCAAGCATAAAGGCGAAGGCGGCTCTGCTTGAAACCTCGTTGGTTGATGAAACGCCAATCAGTGGTTTTTTCCCGTTGTGCTTTTTTTTGAGAAGACTTTGTGCGATGCCTGCAATCCTTTTACAAGTGTTGATATCTCCGGCCCAGTTGATTGCATTGAAATCAGGCATTTGTACTATTTCAGGGTTTACTTTAGATTCGGCAATCTGCGAATTTGCTTCTGCAAAAGGTTGAGGCGTCGTTGTTCTGAGTGTCTTTAAAAAATCAGAAACAGGTGTAAAAATTAAACCTGCCATAGCAGTCAGTTTTTCGGGCAACTGGGTTTTGAGCTCATGGTCCTGCAAGTTCAATCTGGAGAATTCTGAAAAAGCGTAATTTAACTTGGCTGGTGTGTTTGTTAGTCGGGTTCTTGCGAATTGTGGCTCGATAAAACCCGCGATTGGTGGAAATGGAAACAGTTTTTTAACGAAGTTATCAAAGACTGAAGATGAATTTGCGAAAATTGCTTTATTGCTATCTGATGGCATTAATTCTGTTTCTACAAGATCCGCATCGCTGATAATTTCGGATTCAGGAAGAAAATCTTCTGAGAAATCATGAAATAGATGCGACAATTTTCCATAGTTAGGAGTTATTTTCGGAACTGGATTGGCTAATTTCTCGGTTAAACTGCCCGGCTCAAAAAACAAATCAGAAAGAAAAAAGAACCATGGGTCGAGTTTTTGGGCAGTTTCGAAAGTTTCCGGCCTGATCCTTTGCTTCTTTTCGTTGAAAATTCCGCTTGGAGCGATAAGTAAGCTTTTACTTTCAGACGGCAAATTTGAAGCAGGAAGATTAACCGGGCTCGGTAAAGCAATTGGTATGGGCTTTGAATAATCTTTTATTGCTGGAGACGTATAAGCTACTACGGGCCGGCTATTCTCGGGAGTTTTCTGTTGCCATTCATCAGTTGCATCAGGCAGGGATATTGGCTCAATAATTGTTGCTGCTGGCCACGTAGCGAAAAGCTTTTTGCCGATTTTAAAGGCGATTAACATGGAAATCAGCAAAGTAAAGGCAAAGAATATAATCATCAGCGGCCATGGGATTTCATGGCGGATAGAGAAAATCCTTGCTTTGATAAGAATTTTTGTAATGGCGCCAATCTGGCTGTGTTCGAGGTGAAAATCGGCATGTCTGGCGTTTCCTCGGATAAGGTTGAATTGGACGAGATAATAATGAGCAACGCTTGAATCGGTTGTTTCTAAAAGTGATCTGGCACGGGATATTGCCATTTCTTTTCGTTCCAGATACCAGAGACATCTAATAATATATTCCTCGACCTGCTGAATCTGAGTTGAAGAAATTTTGCTGAGGTTAATCGCCTTGTTCAATGATTTTTCTGAAAAAGGCTGGGTGATAATCTCTTTTACAATGTTTTCATTGAATTTTTTTCCGATTTTCTGTGTGTCTGCTCTTGAAAATTGGCAGTAAGACAGGCTTGTTCCCATTAACAGGAACAGGCAACAAAAAATCCCAATTACTTTTTCAGGCTTTCTCATCTTTACCATTATTATACCGTTTTTTTAAGCAAAGATTTCATACGAAAAACATCGGGGCTTGCCTTTATTGGCAAACCCCGATGTTATGGCTGGTTTCTAGTTGAGAATTAAAATATAATCAGGCAGCAAGTTTCTGATTTCTGATTTCTTCAGGTATCAGATTTATTTCGCCGTTGCTCATGTCATACAGTCTCTGAGTGACTTTGGCCTGCAACAGATCAAGTCCGTTTGGCAGATCGAGCAGATTGACGTCATTGCCGATCAGATCTTTGTATGTATTTTTAATGTGGTGAATCATTCTGATTCTGAATTCTGCATCTGTTTTAGCCTGATATAAGGGCGTATTGGGAAGAATCATTTTGTGCCTCCTGCATTTTTACTTTTCTTAAAAAATTATCGGCACAAATTCGGGCAGATTTAACAAAATTTTTAACTTTGAGGCCAGGCCAGATTAGATGGTGTTAAAATGTCTGCCAGCAAAAAAGCCGGTTGCTTTACCTTGTTTTGGTTTAGCAACCGGGCTTTCTTACAAATGACAATCAGGGCAAATCTAGACCGATTCTCAGTCCGGTAAAACTGGTTAATTGTTGCAGAGCCAGACCAATGCCCGGCATAAAAGAGTCGCGGTTGAGTGAATCATGTCTTATGGTCAAAGTCTGGCCAATATCGCCCAGGATTACGCTCTGGTGTGCTACCAGACCTGGCAGGCGCACAGAATGAATGGGAATCAGTTCGTCTGCATTGTCGGCACCGGCTTTGCCAACTTCTTCGAGCATGCCGAGTCGGGTTTTAAGTGCAGTTCCAGAAGGTCGGTCAAGTTTCTGCGGGTGGTGCAGCTCGATTATTTCGGCGGCGGGCATGTATTTGGCAGCTTTTCGGGCGAATTCCATCATCAAAATTGCGCCAATCGCGAAATTGGGCACAATCAAGACTGAGCTTTGCATGTTGTTGGCCAGATTTTCAAGTTTGGCGGCATCTTCACTGGATATTCCGGTGGTACCAATTAAAACCGGAATCTTATTCTGCAGGCAGATTGCCGTATTTGCTACTACCGTGTCGGGTCGGGTAAAGTCTATGGCGATGTCAATTTTTGCTTCGGCAAGAACTGTTTGCAGATTGGACGCAACTTTCAAGCCGGTAACGCCAAAACCGATCACTTCGCCGACATCGTCGCCAACTCTGGTGACGTCGATTCCGGCAGCAAGGGTGTAATCATCGTGGGAAAGGAGATATCGGCAGACCGTCTGCCCCATTTTTCCTGCACAGCCAATGACTGCTACTCTTTTTCTGCTCATGAAGATTCCTTTTACAAAGTTTATTTGGTTCCGGTAGAGCCGAAACCACCACTTCCGCGTTCTGAGTGGTCGAGATTCTCACATATCTTGAATTCAACCGTTGTTACCCTGGCAAAAACCATCTGCGCAATTCGCATTCCCGGTTCGACAACAAATTCGTTGCTGCCATGATTGATGAGAATGACGCAAATTTCCCCGCGGTAATCGCTGTCGATGGTTCCTGGAGCGTTTAGAACCGTAACCCCATGTTTGGCTGCAAGGCCGGAGCGTGGTCTGACCTGGGCCTCAACGCCAACCGGCATGGAAATTCGCAGCCCGGTAGGAACCATTGCCTGTTTGCCAGGGGGGATACTGAGATGGGCAGCGGCACAAAGGTCATAGCCGGCTGCTCCATCAGTCGCCCGTTCTGGCAGTTTTACCCCTGGTCTGGCTTCAAGAGTGATGTCGACGTCGAAATCAGGCATTGGCTTCCTGAGCCTTTTCACCTTGTGCTTCTTCTAACTTTTTGTATTGATTGATTGCTACCGCAAGAGTTTCCATGGCTTTGGTCAGCTTTTGCACTTCAAGCACATAGCTGATGCGGATTTCATCGAGGCCTTTGCCAGGAGTAGCGTAGAAACCTGCTGCGGGTGCTACCAGAACAGTGTTTCCTTCATAACTGAAATCGGTGAGAAGCCACTGGGCAAATTTGTCGGCGTTGTGGATCGGGAGCTTGGCGATTACATAAAAGGCGCCGGTCGGAGTTTTGCAGATAACTCCTTCGGCTTTGGCCAGACCTTCCATGACGGCATCGCGGCGGCGCTGATATTCTTCGAGAATTGGTTCGAAGTAGCTTGGATCCATCATCATTCCGGCACGTGCGCCCCATTGTTCGACGGTGGGCGAACTCAAGCGAGCCTGAGCAAACTTCATGCAGGCTTCCATGACGGTTTTGTTTTTACTGGCAATAACACCAATTCTTGCTCCGCAAGCTGAATAGCGTTTGGAGATACTGTCGATGAGGATGGCGTTCTGGGCCATGCCTTCGACCTGCAGGATTGAAGTGTGGCTCAGCCCGTCGTAAGTGAATTCGCGATAAACTTCATCGGCGATAATGTAAATTTCATGCTTTTTGGCAACGTAAGCCAGATCCTCAAGGGCCTTGCGTGGATAAACGGTGCCAGTTGGATTATTGGGATTGCAAATCAGGATCGCGCGAGTTTTGGGGGTAATGGCCTTTTCGATCTGATCGACCGGCGGAAGCTGGAAACCATCTTCTGCATAGGTTGTCAGTGCTTTAAGGGTTACACCTGTTTCAAAAGCCATACCATTGTAGTTGGTGTAGAAGGGCTCAAAAACGATAACTTCATCGCCCGGATCACAGATCGACAGAAAAGCGAAAAAGATGGCTTCGCTACCGCCGGTGGTTACGATAATGTCTTCTGCGGCGAGATCAATGCGATTGTTGCGGTAATAACCGGCAAATGATTCAACCAGAAAATCTTCACCCTGAGATGGGCTATAGGCAAGAACTTCCTGGTCGAAGTTTCTGATTGCTTCGCGAATGGGCGCGGGAGTCGGAATATCAGGCTGGCCTATGTTCAGCGGAAAAACATTCGTGCCGCGTTTACGTGCCGCCACAGCATAAGGAATAAGTTTGCGAATAGGTGAAGCCTGCATGTCTCTGGCTCTGGTAGAAATTTTCTTCATTACAGAATTCCTTTCCTGACTAAAAATAACCCTTTTGCGCTTATACGCAGAAATTCAGACCCAATGAATGTAACCCCATTTTTATTTTACTTTCAACCTTTTGTTTCTAACGTTTAGGAGTTTTTTTTCCGAAAACTAAAGTTGAATGAAAAAAATAAGACGTTTAGCTATAATTTTGTCTTTTTTAGTGATAATTGCCCATGTTGGTTGCATGAGCACAGATTCCCCCGCGCGTGGAGGCTTGAGCGGGGTGGTCAGCGACTCTGCCGGCAACCCGCTTAGTGGCGTAAAAGTAGCGACCAATGAGGCGTCGACCCTTTCCGACGTTAACGGAAAATGGTTGCTCGAAGCTCTGACGCCGCAGATTACCCAGATAAGTGCCAGTCGCGAAAAATATCAGAGCCAGTCGCGATCGGTCGAAGTCCTGAGTGGCGAAACCCTGGCGGAAGTGAATTTTGTCATGGCCGCGGACAGTGAAATATATGATATTAAAGTTGCCGAAGTAAGTTCGACCCGGGCCAAAATTATTTTTTACACCAAAAATCAGAGTAAGGGGTATGTTCGTTACGGCACCAATGGACTGATCAATGCCTATACACCTCAAGACAATGAGAATGCTTTTCTGCACCAGTATGAGCTGACCGGACTAAGCCCGGCGACTACCTATCGCTTCAAATGTATTGCCCTTGATAACCTTGGGCGCACGCTTGAATCCGAATTACAGAACTTTACCACTGAATTCACCGTACGCGGAAACCCGCCCACCGGTCTTCAGGCTTCAAAACCTACGGATTCTGTTTCGATCAAGCTCGATTGGAATGCTGACAGTGCGGTGGATTTTGCCGGTTACAAGGTTTATAAGGCCGAATCGGCCAGTTCTGTTTTTGTGCAGGCCGGTACTGGTGTCGTCATGCAGAATTCTTTTACGGACATGGAGGTTGTTCCGGGAAGAAAATACTATTATCGAGTTACCCGGGTTTCGGGTTCGGGCGATGAAACGCCGCAGTCAGAAACTGCCTCATTTCTTATGCCCGGTCGCATGGATCAGAATGCGGTTTGGACAGCCCAGAACTCTCCATATCTGCTAACCGGTGATCTTAGCATTGCACCAGGGGTAAGCCTGGTAATTGACAAGGGAGTAACTATAGGCATCTCCAAGGGAGACCAATGGGACCAGGACTCAAATGAAGACTTGATAGATATTCTGGTTCAAGGCACGCTGATGATTCAGGGCACTTCTGATGAACCGGTTACAATGACCTCAGCGAGCACTTCTCCTTCTTCTGGAGACTGGAATGGAATTAGTTTCGATCTGACGGCAGATTTAAACACTTCGCTGGTAAAGGGTCTGAAACTTTCGTATGCCGTTGATGGCATCAATGGTCTGGCGGGAATTCCTGAAGTAAGAGATTCTCGTCTGTTCAACTGTCGCCAGGCCGGCATCAGGTCCTCTGCAGCTCGGCAGGCCGTAGTCGTTCGCAATGTCGAAATCGACACCTGTGCTTCGGGAATGTTGATCAATGATAATCCGGTAGATGTGAAAATCTATGACAACAGGCTTTTGCGCTGTGTTTACGGTATTGTGGCCAGGCGCAACAATCTGGTCGAGGTTTTACGAAACACCATCAGCTTTGCTGGAGTTTCAGGAATCGATCTCGAAAACACTGCAGCCAATTCGATCACCAAAATGAATCTTATCGGTTATGGTTCAAACGGCAGTGGCATTATTTGCCGGGGAAACGATGAGGTTCGTCGCAACACCATTCATACCGGAATCGGCATTGAAATAAAAGAAACAGCCACTGCGAGAATTCGTAGCAATCTCATTCTCGCCGACGACACGCGCAATACTATGGGCATGCTTTACAGCGGTTCAAGCTCATACGTTGCGGGTGCAAACATGATTCAATACAACATGATCTGGGACATCGCATCAGGCAATAGCAGGCGCTACTCAAACACTGACGGTACAACTCTGCCGAATATTTCCAGTGATCTGCGCTTCGACCCGTCTCTTACCGGTGGCAGCCCATTCGTGGAATTTCCAAATCTTACATTCAGTTATGTTCCGTCGCCAGGCAGCGCATTGAATGGTGCTGGGCTCGATGGCGAAGATGTGGGGGCATTTGATGTTCCTGATTAGTCGGCAAAAATCACTGGCCATTGCTCTGGTTACAATGCTGGTCGCACTATTGTTCGCGCCAGGTTGCGGTTTGCGTTCCTCGCAGACCGGCAGTTTGAGCAGTCGCATAATTGATGCCGATGGCAATGCCGTTATGAATGCCGAGGTTTTTTCCATTTTTCGTGAAGCCGAAAAAGTTTATAGTGCCGGCGATGGTGGTTTTTATCTTTCAGAACTGCCGGCAGGTCTAAACAATATTGTCATTTTACACCCTGATTATCTGATTGAAGAGCGGCCGGTTGAAATTCGTTCAAACGAAACTACGGTTCTCGAAACGATAAGGCTCGATAAAAGCAATGCCCCACACAAAATCAGCAACATAAGCGTTATTGCTACCACCGATACCACGGCAACAATTCGCTGGTTAACTTACCGTAGCGTAATCTGTAACGTAGATTATGGCACAACTCGAAGCTATGGCCAAATTTTCCGTGAAACTCGCCCGGCCACTGAACATGAAATCCAGTTGACTGGCTTGAGTCCTGAAACGCTTTATCATTACAGGGTTCAGTACATTGATGACCAGGGCACAAGCCA
>CAZTHA010000064.1:0-15613 GCA_964613435.1 uncultured bacterium | reverse complement strand
TGATCTGCTGACAATCTCCGCCCTCGGTTGAACCGATTACCAGACAACCGGATTCGCACAGGGTTAAAGCCTGGTCCATGGCGTCGGGATAATTGATCGAGTCTGAGACGACGACGTCGGGGTCAACGCGATAAGCTTCACAAAGTCCGCTGTAAAAATTGGAAATATCTACGGGAATACTTCGCTGAATGAAGGCGGATTTATCGTCTTTAAAGAGAAATTCAACCGGGTTTTCGATGGTGAAAATGCTCTTTTCAAAATGCTTGTTGATAAAATTGAGAATTGCGGCAATGGTCGAAGTTTTTCCCTCGCCGGAAGGGCTGCCGACAAGAATCAAACCGTTGGGCTGGGAAAGGATTTTTCTCACCCCATCAGAAAATCCGAGTTCTTCAAGCTCGAAAAACTTTTGCGCCAGAATGCGCATGGCAACGGCGAACCGCCCCTTGTCGAGAAAAACCGAGAATCTCATTCTGCCGACGTTGGCAACATCTTCTGCATAGGTTACCTGGCGCTGCTTGCCGAGAATTTCCCTGGCTTTTGGCGAGCTGGTTTCGAGAATGATTTTTTTTACCTGATCTTCGCTCAGAATAAAATTTTCGAGTTTGCAGAGCAAACCATTTAAACGATAAAACACCGGCTGGTCAGGAAAAACATGAATATCTGAGCCGCCTTTGCCCATGACTTCATGACAAATCTTAAACAAATCAGACATCTCTAACCTCGCAGTAACAATTTTCTGCTTCATCGGCAGAAAGCCACTAATATTTCACCGCTATGCTCACATTCTCTGCAGCAGCTCTATAACATTTTTCAACACTTTACTATCAGATGGCAAGGTTTTTCTCAGGCTCTCAAGAATTTTGCGGGCCTTTTCAGTCTCACCAACCGCATAATAACACAGTGCCAGATGATATGAAGACGACAGATCGCGGGGATTCGCCTTAAGTCCACGATTTAAAGCAGCAATAGCCTTGTCATAAACTTTTTCGTGGAAATAGGCCAGCCCAAGTGCGCCGAACACGCGAATGACATTGCGCCGATCACTGTCGCCGATCTGCCCGGCAATGCGCTCATAGCATTCGACAAGCCTGGTCCATTCTTTTTTACGAAAGAAAATCTGCCCAAGCAAAACCGCGGCATCGAGGTTCCCCGAACCGTCTTTTTCCATTTCTTCAAGCAACTTCTGGGCTTTGCCGGCCTCACCAAGATTGTAACAACAGCTGGCGTAGAGAAACTTTACCCGGCCATCTTCGCTAAATTTCGCCCGCAGTTTTTCAAGCAACTCCCTGGCTTTGCTGAATTCACCCGAATCATGCAACTCTTCAGCTTCTTCAATGCTGATCACTGCTACCGGTTCGGCCATTACCGTAATGCCGTCAATGTCTTTCTGAACTTCCTCGAGAAGGGCACGATACATGGTTTTCGAGTATTTTTCCGGTCGGGTTGCAAATGCGCCTATTTCACCACCGATCTTTGCCCAGCTGATCAGCTCTGAATCACGCTTCTTATCGGCAAACATTTTGCCGATTTCTTCGAAAACGCCCAATTCACCATTCAACAAAAGTGCCTGGTAATATTCGGCAAAGACTTCAGCACGAATCGGGCCAAGAAACTTCTTAACCTTTCCAAGCTCGTCAATAGCCCCTAGGTGCCCCAAAGAAGCGATAAGCCAAGGCATTTCCTCATCCGGCTCACGCCTGATACGTTCGAAAATAAGCCCGACCGCAGAACTGATTTCCCGTTCGACGACGAACTTAAGCAGACTTTCAACTACCGCCGGGCTTTCTTCACGACTCAGCATTTCAAGAACACTGGTTACCGGGAAATCCTCGATGCGACAAGCACATTCAACCGCCTGTTTGCGAACCCACTGATTGCTGTCTTCAAGCAAAGGCGCAATTTCGCGAACACCAACATTGCTTTCCAATTCAAGCGCCGCTTTAAGAGCCATTTTACGCACGCCAAAATTCTCGTCCTGCAGCAATTGATGAATAAATTTCTCGCGCCCGGGAATTTCTATTTTCGAGAGCGCGAAAGCGGCCGAACGCCGAGTTGAAGCGTCAGAGCCGACCAGCATCGCCTCGATTTCCTTTTGCACGGCTTCGGCATCGGCCTGCGCCAGGGCAATGCAGACGTTTCCGCGAACACGATTGTTGGGATGCCCATAAAACTTCTTGAGCTTTCGCTTCATTTCGAGGGCGGGGATCTTAAGCCGGGAAATGGCTTCGACCGAATTGGCCTGAATTCGCGGATCAAACGAAGCAAGACCGCTTTCGAAGGTCTTGAGCAGACGGCCCTCGGCAAAGGTCGACAGGGAAGAGATGATGATAGCCTTCAGACGCGAATCCCGGGCAACCTCAAACTGTCCTACCAGCGCCGGAATAGCCTCAGGATCGTTCAACTTCGAAAGAATCTCGAGAACGTTGATGACGATCCATTCGTCCGGGTCGTTGAGAAGGCTGCACAAGCTCTGCACAACATCGCGGCCACCCATTTTGTGAAGAGCTCTTGCTGAATAATAGCGCACCATGCGGTCTTCATCATGCAAAAGATCCATCAGTGTCTTAGCGGCCATCGGATCACCGATTTCACCGAGCACCCTGACGATTTCTTCTTTGAACAAAGCATCGGGATCTTTTAATCTTTCAAGAAGTTTGGCGACCGGTGTACTGCTTTTGAAGTGTCCAAGCGCAGTGATTGGCTCGATATAATCAGGGAACTCTTCAAAAGCTCTGACCAAAACCGGTAAAGAGCGCTGATCACCTATTTTTCCAAGGCTAAGCAGAGCTTCAAAGCGCAACTCATCGGAACAGTCTTCTTTCTGAAAATTTTCCAAGGCTTGCGTCGCCGGTTCAAGCATTCTTCTGACAACTTTAACAAACCTGAAGGAATCAATTTCGTTGTATTCGTTCATTCGACAATCTCCTTCAACAGGTTGCTAACAAGCTTGCCATCGACTCTTTCATCCTTGAGAATTTCCGATAAAGAATCACGCAGGGTTTTACACCCCTCTTTGCGTGCCAGCATCAAAGCCGATTTAAGCTGATTGGTCTTCTTTTCGCGAATCAAATTACGCATTGCCGAGTTGATTATCATCAACTCATAAGCCATTACCCGTTCTTTCTTATGAATGCTGGGCAACAAAACCTGCGAAATCAGGCCAATCAAAGACATAGACAGCTGGGTTCTGATCTCATCATGCCGGTGTCCGGGGAAAACGTTGATGATTCGATCAATTGTCTGAACCGCGCCAACAGTGTGCAGAGTCGAAAAAACCAGGTGACCGGTTTCGGCGGCAGTGAGCACCATCTCGATGGTGTCGGTATCGCGCATTTCCCCGACCAGAATTACATCAGGGTCTTCACGCAGCGCATTCATCAGCGCGGTATGATAATCGTTGGCAGTAATGCCGATTTCCCGTTGCGTGAATATTGATTTGCGCGGGCGGTGCACGAATTCGATCGGATCTTCGATGGTGATGATATGTTTCGCTGTCAGGCGGTTAATTTCGTTGACTATGGCAGCCAGGGTATGGGTTTTGCCAGAGTTGGCGGGCCCGGTAACCAAAAACAGGCCGCGGGGCCTGGTTGCGATTTCCTTGAGCAGAACCGGCAGATTCAAACTATCGATTGACGGAGCGTGGGTCGGAATAAAGCGAAAAGCACCCGAAAGACAGCCACGCTGGCGGAATATGCAAACCCTGATACGCCAGTTATTCTTGTATCGGGCCATGAAATTGGTTTCGTAAGTGGCCCTGAGATCACCTTGCGATTTGACGTCCATGAGGGGCAAAAAGAGATTGGGCATTTCCTGAAACGCCAATGGCTCTTCGGGCAAGGTTATTAGACGGCCGCCAACTCTGATCAAGGGCGGACTACCGGCCTTGAGATGCAGGTCAGATGCCTTGCGATCGATGGCAATATCAAAATATTTATGAATTCTTAACATGGTTCAGACCTCATATCGGCGGCTCAAGAAGAATTTTCTTGAGCACGGCCGGGTTAGGAGCAACGGAGAGGGCGTCTTCCTTTTTGATTATGCGATCCTTGACCATTTGGGCCAGCGACATTTCCATCGTTGTCATACCAAACTCGGTTCCGGTTTCCAGGTAAGATGGCAGCATGTGAATTTTACCATCAGCAATCAGCGACCTTACGGCAGAAGTATTGATCAACACCTCAAAAGCCGCGACCCGGCCACCCTCGACTCGTGGCACCAAGGTCTGGGAAACCACGCCGCGCAAAACCATCGAAAGCTGTAAAAGAATCTGATGATGTCGAGCTTCAGGAAAAACATTGACGATGCGCTCGGCCGTCGATACTGCCGAACTTGTGTGCAGCGTGGCCAGAACCAGCTTGCCTGTCTCGGCGGCATTGAGGGTAAGAGCTATGGTCTCGGGTTCGCGCATTTCGCCAACGACAACAATATCAGGGTCCTGGCGCAGAACGGTCAGCAGGCCCTCGTAAAAACCAAGGCAATCGACGCCGACCTGGCGCTGATTGAAAAAGCTTTGATCGTCTTCGAACTGATATTCGATTGGGTCTTCAATCGTGACTACGTGCCGCTTGGCGTTGGCATTAACATAGTTGAGGTAGCTGGCCATGGTAGAGGTTTTCCCCGCACCTGTCGGCCCGGTAATCAGAATCAGACCGTTCGGCTGTTCGATAAGTTTGCGGGCCGCCAGTGGCAGGCCTATTTCGTCAAAACTCATAACCCGGTAGGGAATTACGCGAAAAACCGCTCCGGCTCCGTTCAAGTCCTGATACAGGTTCACCCTGAAGCGACAAACCCCTTCGAGCGTATAGGCAAAATCAAGTTCGCGCTTGCGTAAAAACTGTTCTTCCTGCTCCGGGGTCAGCAAAACCTCAAGAATTTTCTGAAAATCCTGTTTGTTGAATCGGAATCCTTCAAGATGGCGAATTACCCCATCCACTCTTATCGCAGGTGCCTTCCCCACCTTGAGATGCAGGTCTGATCCCTTTTCATCAAAGGTTAACTTTAACAGCTTATAAAGACTTCTCTCGTCTGACATGGTCTGAATTATACCCTATTCATAAGAGATAGAACAATAATAATTCCCATTCAAGCCAAAGATTTGTAATCCCTGAAAAATCTCTTACACAAGCTGACCATTATCGTGTAAATTTGTGAAAATATCATCAGAGGATACGAAATGTCTTTTTTTTCCAGACGCAATATCTCGCTGCGAATAACGCTGTTTACCGCTTTTATTTCCACCATCGTTTTTACGACTTTGCTCAGCGCCGGGATCAGCGCACTTCATGTCAGAAACCTTGTAGAAGATTCCATCAGGGATAAATTATTCACCGCCGTCGGCATAGGCGCAAAGCAAATCAGCGGCGACGAACATGCGCTTATTCAAAAGCCCGGCGATGAAAATTCCGCTCCCTATACCAGGATTTTCCAGCAATTAAATGAAATAAGAAAGGTCAATGCCGATATTAAGAATGTTTACACGATTCGCCACACAGATGACGGAGGAGCGATTTTTATCGTTGACTCTGATCCTCAGGCGCAGGAGCGTGCCCAGATCGGCCATAAGGTTCTGCTGATCACCCCTTCCATCCGGAAGGCTTTTTCCGAACCTGGCAGCATTCAGGTTGAGGACCGTTATTTCACCGATGAATGGGGCTCCTTCGTTTCAGGATTCGCACCGATTTTTACTGCCGACGGGAAATTTGAAGCCCTTCTTGGCATGGATGTTCTGGAAAGAACCGTTCGCACTCATCAGCTCAACAACATTCTTGCAATTATTCTCGCGAGTCTGGTCGTGACCTTTATGGCTGTTTTTCTAAGCCTGATCATCGCCCGCGAAATTTCCAATCCAGTCAGCTCGGTAACCGCTGACATGCTTAAAATCAAGAATTTCGAACTGGAATCAGCAGGCCCTTCCTCGTCAATTATTCACGAAATTCGCGAAATGACCGACGCGCTCGAAAGCATGAAGATCGGCCTCAGATCATTTAAAAAATACGTTCCGACCGAGCTGGTTTCCGATCTGATCAAATTGAAAAAAGAAGCAACTCTTGAGGTTGAAAATCGCAACATATCGATTCTTTTTACCGATATAAAAAATTTCACGACTATTTCAGAACAGATACCCCCCCACGAACTGGCCGAATCAATAGGCCTTTATTTTGCGCGCATGACCCAGGCAATCATGGAAACAGGCGGCATTGTCGACAAGTTTATTGGTGATGCGATAATGGGCCTCTGGGGCGCGCCGCACGACCTGCCCAATCACGCTCTGGCAGCCTGCAATGCCGCCCTCGCCTGCAGAAAAATTGAAGCAGAAATTAACAACCTGTTACAAGAAAAAAATCTGCCGACCTTTTTCACCCGAATGGGCATAAATACCGGCGACGCACTGGTTGGCAACATAGGTTTCGACCGACGCATGAGCTATACGGCAATTGGCGATAATGTCAATCTTGCATCGCGACTTGAAGGGGTTAACAAGTTCTATGAAACCGGCATTATAATCAGCCAAAACACCTATCAACAAGTAGACAAGGTTATGCTGGCCCGCTTTATCGACGTGGTTATAGTGAAGGGAAAAACCTCCGGAGTGAGGATTTACGAACTGGTATCATCCATTGAAGAGGCCGAAGCTGATGTCATTGATTTCGTTAAAGGTTACAATGAAGCCATGGAGCTTTACATCGAACGGAAATGGCCCGAAGCTTTCAGGCTTTTTTCTTCTTTGAAGACAACAGAAACGGACCGCCCCCTGGCGATGATGCTCGAACGCTGCCAAAAATTTATTAACGAACCGCCCGGCGACGACTTTATCGGCGTTGTCGCGCTGCGAAACAAGTGATCACCAACAGATTAATATTTTTTTACATTTCGCAAAGGTTTTAAATTATCAGCGAATCTGATAATATTTACTCAAACAACAGTTATCGCTTGAGGAAAAACGATGCACTCGATAATCGACAATCTTAAACCCCTGGTGGCACGCCTGATCAATAATTTCCTTTCAGGTGCTTATGAACAAAGACGCGAATCGGCTATTGCCCTGTCAAAGTTCAAGGGTGAATGCGCCACCGATTTTCTCCTGCAAACCTACGAAAGTGACAATATTCAGGATTTTATGGCCCTGGCTCTTGGCAATATTGAAAGCACCAAAGCTGTAAATCTGCTGATCAGGGCGTTGAATGACTCGCAACAGGAAGTTCGTTTCAATGCCGCCCAAGCCCTGGGAATGATGCAAAATCCTGAAGCGCTGAATATTCTTCTCGAAGCCCTCAACAGTTATATAGAAAGCGGCCTTTCCCCTGCAGAGGCGCCAGCCGGCGAAGAAACCACCCAACAAATCTTCTTCGAAGAAGAAGCTATAATTTCTGCAATTCTCGCACTCGGCAAAATCATGAACTGGCAGGGAATATCCCTGCTCAAGAAACTGCTCGCCCAGGAAAAAAGCCCGCGAATCCGTGCTTCGATCATCATGTCCCTGGGAATGATGGCCTCTGACAAATTAATGCCCGTTTTCCAAAGCGCATTACGCGATGAAGATCCCCGGGTCAGGGCAAATGCTATCGAGGCTATTGAGAGCATCAAATCAGGTTCGATCGTCGGCATTATCCAGCCCTACCTCGATGACCCCAACAACAGGGTTAGAGCCAATGTCGCCAAAGCCATCTGGAAATACGGTGATTACGATGTTTCCGAAACCCTTAAACAGATGCTTGAACATAAGGACAAATGGTACCGCGCTTCAGCGGCCTATGCCATCGGTGAGATCAAGGACTCACGCTTCATTCGCGAATTGGCACGCTGCCTGAAAGATGAAGAACCAGACGTCAGGCGCAATGCCGCCAATGCGCTGCGCAAAATTGAATACAAAGATGCTTTCCCGCATTTGAAACCAATGCTCGATGATCCCAACTTCGATGTCAGAGTTGAAGCGGCGTTGGCAATTAGTCGCTGCGCCCCGGACAAAGCCATTCCCCTGCTGGTTGAAAAACTGGCTGCCGAAGAAAATTTCATCGTTCAGGCAACGATTATCTCTGCCCTCGGCAATATTGGCTCGGCAAGCCTGATCGAGAAAATTGCCGCCTATCTAGATAGTGAAGACCCAAGAGTCGTATCCAACAGTATCGATGCTCTGGCAAAACTGGCCGGCAAACCCAACCAGGATCTTGTCGTAACCCTCAATGCTCTTCTCAAGCATGACGATAACCGGGTTAAAAGCACGGCGATCCGAACTCTCTGGGTTTGGGGCGAATATGATGTCCTCGACAACCTCGAACAACTCTTCCGAAGCCAGGATCCCCGGCACGTTCAGTCGGCAACCTTCGTTCTCGGCGAAATAGGCAGTGAAATCAGCAAATCCGAAGAGCTTCATCCTCTGGTTAACGACATGATTGCCCAGCTTGTTGCCAATCCTGAATCCATCGCCGCAGCCATCTCGGCAGAACCGCCACCCCCCAGCCCGGCGAAGCCAGCCGAACCAAATGCCGAACCACTGGAGTCTGCTGAAGCGAAAGAAGAATCGGCCGAACCGGAAAGCCCGGTTCCCGCAATAGAAATAGAAAAGATTAACGAAATCAATGGTTCGGAAACAGCGGCGCCACTGATACCTGACACCAGCTTTGCCGAAGAGATTGAAATGGCCAACAATTTTATCACCGCAAGAAATTTGGGCATGGCCGAACAGGTTTTGCGAAAAATCCTTTCGCAAAAGCCTGACCACCTCAAAGCAGTTCTGGGTCTGGCCAATCTTTATTTCATGCAAAAAAATTACAGCGACGCCGCCATTTACTACGAATCGGCACTTCAGGTCAATCCAAACCTGGTTAAGGCTCACTACAACCTTGGCACCATCCTATTTTATCTGCGCAAATATGAAAATGCAGTAAACCACCTGGTCAAAGCTTTGCAGCTCTACCCGAAAATTCTCGGCGCTTACATGATTCTCGCCCAGATCTATCAGATTGCCGGCAAAACCCAGGAAAGCATCAGGCTGCTGAGCAAAGCCGCAGCTTTGTCACCGCGCAATCCGGTCATCTACCAGAAACTGGCTTCCCAGCATATTCAACTCCACCACTACGACAAAGCAATTGAGGTTCTGCAAACGGCGATCGAGCTTTCTCCAGTCGATGTTGAATCAAATCTTTTGCTGGCCTACTGCTTCAAGCTCACTGGTGATTCAGCCCGTGCCTTCAGCGCGATGGATCTCACCCTGCGCGCCTGTGCCCAATCGCCACAACCTGAACTGGCTACCCGCCAACTGCTTAAAAGCTATCTCTATCTGAATTCCGTACTACCGGAACAAACCCCACTCAAGGAGCGACGGCATGAGCCTTGAAAAATCGCCTCAACGCTGGAATTACAAAACTCTCGACCTCGCCGCGATAAAGGGGCCGGATTTTCTGGAAAAACTCGGCAATCTGCTCGACGAAGCAGGGCGAAATGGCTGGGACCTCTGCTACATGAACGATGATTTCATGATCATGAAACAGCTGTATTTTTATAAGGATTAAGATTTGCCACGACCCTGTTCTGTTTTGAACCTCAATACACCTGTAGCCAATCTTTCAGGAATCGGGCCAAAAAAATATGAAGCTCTACAACGAGTCGGCATTACCAAAGTTCTTGATCTTCTGCGCATCGTCCCCGCCCGCTATCAGGACCGCACCCGCGTCGTCAAACTTGCCGAGGCCAGACGCGACGGTTCTGCGCAGGGACTTTTCCGCGCCCGACTTGAACGCCTCAAAAGCTTTCATGCCCGCAAGGGCCTGGCCATAATCAGTGCCGAATTTTCTGATTCAAGCGGTAACATCGATGCCCGCTGGTTCAACAAGACCTATCTGACCAGGCAACTGGCCGAAGGCAAAGAATATTGGCTTTTCGGCCCGGTAATAGAGAAGGCCGGCAAGGCTGTTTTAAGCAACCCCGAGATAGAACCGGTACAGTCCTTGGCGGTCACTGAATCCAGTTTAACTCCTGTTTACCCAACTCGCCAAGCCCTAAGTGAGGCGCGAATTTCACCGCTGGCTCTGCGCAAGCTTATCGATGGCATACTGAAACAGATTGACTGGCCCTCCTCTTTTCCAGATTTTTCAGAAGCATCGCCGTTCAGGGCAATTGCCGAAGCCCTTGCCCAGGCACATCGCCCCGAAAATGAAGAACGGGCAAAACAAGCCGGATTCACCCTGGCATTTTTCGATCAGGTGCTATTTCAAATGGGAGTTTTAAAACGGCGGGAAAACCTGACGGGCTATCTTACATTGCCAGACCAGACTCATCCGCCGACCCATGCGATCAATTTTCCAGTTCCATTTCCACTCACTTCGGCTCAAAAACATGTTTTAAATGAAATACTAACTGACCTCAAGCCGGCGACCGACAAGCCACCGATGAATCGCCTGGTTCAGGGTGATGTTGGCTGCGGCAAAACCCTGGTTGCCTTTCTTGCCATGCTCGAATACCACCGTCATCTTGACCCGAAAGCACAAACAGCTTTCATGGCTCCGACCGAAGTACTCGCCCGGCAACACCTTCAGAGCTTCATCAGTTTTTTCCCCGATCAGGCCGAAAGAGCCACAATTCTTACCGGCAGTCTGAAAAAAGCCGAAAGAAAGCCCATTGAAAAAAGTATCGCCACCGGCGAAATCAATTACATTTTCGGCACCCATGCCCTTTTTCAGGAAAACCTTGATTTTAATGATTTGCAGTTCTGCATTATCGATGAGCAACAGCGCTTTGGCGTCAACCATCGACGCCTGCTCTTTCGCAAAGGAGCAAACCCACACCAATTATTGCTTTCAGCAACTCCCATCCCCAGAACCCTTTCATTAACCATTTTTGGCGACATGGATACCAGTATAATCGGGGAACTACCGCCTGGACGTTCGCCAGTAAAAACCGCCATCAGAAACAGTCTTTCCCAGACATTGCCCGAACTTCGCCAGACCCTGGCAGCAGGCAACAAAGCCTATCTTGTTTGCCCGCTCATCGAAGTTTCCGAAAAAACCCAATGGGTTTCAGTTGAAGAAGCTGCCGACCAATTGATTGATCTGTTACCCCAGGCACAAATCGAGTGTCTAACCGGGCAGCAATCCTGGGATGAAAAAGAAGAAATCATGCGAAGGTTTAAGGCCGGGCAAATAGACATTCTTGTGGCAACAACCGTAATCGAGGTTGGAGTCGATCATCCGGACGCCACATTGATGATAATTGAAAATGCCGACCGCTTTGGCCTTTCTCAGCTCCATCAGTTACGCGGCCGGGTTGGCCGAAGTCCAAAACCGTCACAATGCATACTTGTTTCGCATCAGGAAACTGAATCCGCCCGGCTGAACCTGCTTTGTTCAACCAACGATGGCTTCGAGCTCTCGATGGAAGATTTGAAAATCAGAGGTCCCGGCGATCTTGTTGGAACAAGGCAAAGCGGACTTTCGCACCCATGCTTTTCACACCGAATCAGTCAGAAAATGATCGAAAATGCCAGAAAGCGTGCGTTTTCGATTCTTACCCAGGAAAAACCGGCTATTCGCGACTGGTTCACCGAGCAAATGATCGCCAGTTTTGGCGACAGCTACAAAACTTTCATGGAAGGTGGCTAAATGCGTATTATCACAGGCTCTGCCAAGGGCAGAAAGCTAAAAATGCCCGGAGGTGGCAAAACCAGGCCGGCAATGGATAAGGTTAAGGGATCGACATTCAATATCATTGCCCCAATAGTTCAAGACGCCCGTTTTCTCGATCTTTTCGCCGGATCGGGAAATCTTGGCATCGAAGCATTGAGCCGTGGCGGCAGCTATGCCGCATTTGTCGATGCTTCACGTGAATGCACCCGAACCATTCACGAAAACCTTGAAATCACCCGCCTGGGTGATCGCGCCGAAGTTTTTACCATGGACTGCCTGAAATTTCTTAAAACCCGAAGTTTTCCCGAGCCTTTCAGGGTTGTTTTCATCGATCCACCTTATCTTAAAGGCCTGCTCGACCCCCTGCTCGATTTTATTCCTGAATGCAGCTTTTTCAATGAAGAGACACTCTTCATTATTGAGCGCCAGAAAAAAGACGATATTGGTCTTGCCGGCCGGCCCCTATTGCTTCAGGTCGATGAACGCAACTTTGGCGACACGGTGCTGACTTTTTTCAAGCTTCAGGCAAAAAGTTAAAAACAAATTTGTCACCTCCTGGTAAAACCTTTTACCGCGAATAATCAATGAGCCTGCTTGCCCCAATGCAAAAAGATTGAATTCAACAGGCAAGAAAAAACCCCGCTCGAAAGCGGGGCTTTTTATATCGTTAAGGGGTTTTAAATCAGTTGCCTGAAGACATTTTCATGCTCTGATAGTCATTGTAAGCAGAGCGGTAAGCCTGCAGAGCTTCCTGAATCTGAGCCGGATCAGCACCACCACTGTTGGTAACCAAGGTGGTATATTTCTGATAGGCGGCGATATAACGATCATGAGCTGCCTTCAAAGAATCATTCGTCGAGGGAACAGTAGTATCAACCGACGTTGAAGTTGCCTGAGCAGGATTGGCAGCAGGTATAGTTACACTTGGCGGTTCATCGGAAATGGTCACTTCGTCTCCACCAAGCGCGATGACGTCATCATCACCAAGAGAGATCGGTTCTGCTTCGTCACCTTCGGGTATTACACCGGTCATTTCATAGTCACCGGGGGTTACGAAAATTTCATCTGAACCGGGCAGAACTTCATCGCTTTCACCAGGTGCAGAAGCGGCTTTTTTGGCTTTATAACGTTTGTAGAGGAAATATCCGACAGCTGCTGCACCGATAATCAGCAACGCGGGAATAAACAGCGGACTGGCAAAAATACCCGCAAAGAAGCCGCCAATTGCCCCTACGGCCGAAGCGATCGCACCACCCACGGCGGCTACGGCTCCGATAATCCCGCCGCCAACAGCAGCGATACCACCTACGATTGCAGTTCCAATTCCTGCGATACCACCAGCAGCACCAATTGCACCACCAATAGCCGGAGCAGCCAGAGCAATACCGGCACCGGCTACGGCACCGACACCAGCACCGACAAGAACGCTTTTCTTGTCAAGAGCATGAGCTGGAGCAGGTGTGAATACTGCGTAGTCCACCAGCATCAGCAATGAAAGAACAATGCAGAGCGGAACTCTAATAACGTTTCTCCTGAAGATCATATTAAACCCCCTGTTTAATCAGCAGTCAGTGTACCATTAGATTTAATTCTAAGTTTACTGACGGTTGCCAAAAGCGTCAAGGCACCACCAGTTTTTTTTTCATAATTGTTTCTCGTTGTCACCTTGTTGCCTCAAGCATTCGCGCAACAGTGCCGCAAGAAGCGTATTTCTCGCCTTAACCCGGTTATTTCTGACTGCCATGGCAATCGCGCGACGCGTTCCCAAAAAAACCATGGTCTTTTTAGCCCGGGTAAGTCCAGTGTAAAGAAGATTTCGCTGCAACATCAGAAAGTGCTGAGTTGAAATCAGCATTACTACAGCCGGATACTCGCTGCCCTGCGACTTATGTACCGTAATCGAATATGCGTGGGCAGTGTCTATAAGGTCAGCAGTCTGGAGTTTAACCCGTCCCTGGGGAAAATCTATCTCTGCCTCCTGCTCCTCAGCGTCTATTGCCACAATATTCCCAACATCGCCATTGAAAATTTCAAGATCATAATTGTTTTTGAGCTGAATAATCTTGTCACCCACCCGAAAAACCCGGTTAAGATGCTCGATCTCAGGTTTCTGGTTCGACGAGGGATTCAAGGCCTCCTGCAAAACCAGATTCAAATTGGCAGACCCTAGTTTTCCTCGATTCATCGGCGTTAGAACCTGAATATCGTTTACCGGATCATAGCCAAACCTTGACGGCAGACTTTTCTGCACAATGTTTTTCAAAAGGGCTAAAGCCCGGTCAGGCTCATCGGCCTCAACGAAATAGCAATCAGACTGATTTTTGCCATCTGGCACGGCCAGCATCGGCATGTTGCCATGATTGATCAAATGAGCGTTACGAACGATCGTCGAAGTTTCTGCCTGCCGAAATACAGCTTCCAACCTTACACAAGGCACGACTTCCGAGGCAATGAGCTGATTTAAAACCAGACCGGCCCCAACCGACGGCAACTGATCAGAATCACCGACAAGAATCAGCGCCGCTCCCGGCGGAACCGCCTGCAAGAGCTGAAAAAACAGGGTCATGTCGATCATCGATGCCTCATCGATCACCAGGGTGTCACATTCCAGTGGCAAAGAACTATTTCTCTTAAAACCCCGCTCCTGTGGTGAATATTCGAGCAACCGATGAATGGTTGAGGCCTGAAAGCCGGAAACCTCGGCCAACCTTTTGGCCGCCCTGCCGGTGGGACTTGCCAGCAGAACCCTCCGCTGCAATCCCCTGTGGGCGGCAACCACCGCTTTCAACGTCGTTGTTTTTCCGGTTCCGGGACCGCCGGTGATTATCAAAAACCCTTTTTTCAAAGAACTTTCTACGGCGAGCTGCTGAGTATCGCTCAGGCTAAGGCCATGACCGGCAAAAGCCCGTTCAAGAACCTGCAAAAGCTTTTCCCTGGCAATTTCCCGCCTTGGCACCTGCAAAAGCTCTCTGATCAGCTCAACGCTTCCCTCTTCGGCCCGATAGCTTGGCGGCAGATAATATAGTGGGCTTTCGTCACGAACCCGCACCAGAATTGCTTTTTCCTGCTGCAGCAACGACAAATTTCTCTGCAGCTCTTCCCGATCATCGATCTGCAAAACCTCGGCCGCATGCTTGAACATTTCGTTGCCGGTTAAAAAAAGGTGCCCATCGCGGGTGGCCATCGCCAGAATATAGAGAATTCCCGCCTTGACCCGGCGGGTGTCATTGCCGGTTATGCCAAATTCGGCGGCTATTGCATCTGCCTTCTTGAAACCCATGCCAGGAACCTCATGGGCAAGAATGTAAGGATTTTCAGAAACTTTTCTGACCGCATCCCGATCATACTTCCGATAAATCTTTGTCGCATAGGCCGGAGAAATGCCATGCCCCTGCAGGAAGATCATGACATCCTGAATCGCACGCTGCAAAAACCACCCGGAAGATATCATATCCGCTTTGCCCGGACCAATACCTGGGCATGTTTTGAGCTTCTCCGGATCATTTTCAATAACTTCAAGGGTTTCGAGCCCAAATGTCTCTACCAGCTTTTTGGCCGTCGCCGGGCCTATACCCTTGATCATTCCCGAGCCGAGATATTTTTCGATACCCTTCAGCGTCGCCGGCTTCAAAAGGGTGTATTTAAAAGCATGAAACTGCATTCCAAAGGTTGGGTGACAAGTCCAGGTGCCGTAAACTCTTATCTCTTCACCGGGTTGAATCACCCCAAAATTCCCGACCACGGTCACACCATTGGGGAAATGGGCCGAAGATGTCTTCAGCACATAATAACCGTTCTGCTCGTTTTGAAAGGTTATCCGATCAACGGTAACCGTTATGCATTCATTTTCCACGATATATTTATAGCACTAATCCGTTAAAAGAAAAATGTGAAATCGGGCAAAACCCCAGTAACGATTGACAGATTCGGCTTTTGGTGCTAATTTCCCACCATGTTTGTCAAAAAATTCCTGTCAATCTTATGTTTTTTTAGCC